>CADCTA010000077.1 GCA_902805675.1 uncultured Chthoniobacterales bacterium
CGCGAGGAGGCGATCGGTCAGGTGCGAGCCAAGGAATCCGGCACCACCGGTGACTACGGAGATTGGTTTGGAGGTCACTGCCATGCGCGCGTGTATTTAATTGCAGCGGGGAGGCTTTGCTAGAACAAACAAAGCGGTGCCTTCGAATCGCTGACGGTCGGCGGCAACGTTCGGCCGACTCGGCCGTGTGCGGGCCAGGCAGGACATCACCGGAATTCGCACCGCGGTACGCGTGCCAGCCCGCACACTTCTGCCCTTGCAGCGTGGGCGGTTCTTCCGTCAGACTCGCAAAATGCGATCAGGCACTCGGCGCGGCTCCACGATGATCACGGTGCTGACCACGCTGCTCGTCACGAGCCGACTTTCGGCGGCGGCAGAGCGAGAGGCGGATCGCGGCAAAAGCGAGAAGATCCACGGCATGCTGTCGCAGATGGCGGGCTCGTTCCAAACCAGCCCGCGGCTGAAAGAAATGTATCTGGAAGAACGCCTGGTCCAGACACGTGAAGTGTATGGTGACTTCGTTCGCGCGCGGAGACTGCCCGCGAGGAAGGCTGAACAATTCTACCGCCTGATCGCGGAGGATTGGTTCGTCGTTCCTGATCAGAACACGCGATCGGCGTCCGCTAAGCGCCGCGGTGGCTCGCCAGCGATATCCCCATTTCACCGGAAACTACGCCAGCTTCTCGGCGACGATGGCGTGCGCGCTTACAACCACTATCTGCGAACGGTCAGCGAGCGAGTCGCGCTGTCACAGTTCCGCGAGCAACTGCGGATCAGGAAGATCGCGATGAGCGAAGCCGAGGCGCAGGCGCTGCTGCAGATCATGTGGGAAGAACGCGGTCGCACCGGCCCGATGGAGTTCGATCCCCGCGGCCTTGGAGACGCCGTCGAGCAATACAGGCACGTGCTGCAAGGCACCAACCTGGAGCGTTACTGCAAGCAGCAGGCTGACCTTAACCGGCGGATACTTCGCCGAGTGGAAGGGAAGCTCGATCCGGAGGTGTACGACGCTTTGGGCAAGTTCCAGCAGCGGCATCTCGAGGCGCAAAGAGTTGGCCTCGGAGTGATGCGCGACCGCCTGCGCGCGAAGCAATCTGTGAACGGCGGCGCTTCCGGCCGCGCGGCCATCAATCGCTGATTACGCTTCCTGCTGCGACGGCAGATCCGCCGAAGCACATCGGAGCCTGCGACTCCGCTGCGCTAGCGAATTGCGCGGTAGACGTCCCCTGCTCGCCGTTCCACGTTCCTGCCCGTCCACTTCCATGCGCATCTTATCCGGCATCCAACCCAGCGGCGTCCTCCACATCGGCAATTACTTCGGCATGATGCAGCCGGCGATCGCGCTCCAGGCGGAAGGCGAGGCGTTTTACTTCATCGCGGACTATCACGCGCTCACCAGCCTCCAGGACCCAAAGGCGCTGCGCGAACACAGCCGCGGTGTCGCACTCGATTGCCTGGCCTGTGGACTCGATCCCGAACGCGCAGCGCTTTTCCGCCAGTCCGATGTGCCGCAGGTCACGGAGCTGGCTTGGATTCTGTCAACCGTGACGCCGATGGGGCTGCTCGAGCGTTGTCATTCCTACAAGGACAAGACGGCGCGGGGGCTTCCGGCCTCAGCCGGCCTTTTCACCTACCCGGTGCTGATGGCGGCAGACATTTTGATCTACGACAGCGACGTGGTGCCGGTCGGGAAAGACCAGAAGCAACACCTCGAGGTCACTCGCGACATCGCGGTGAAGATCAACGAGACATTCGGCGAGGTCTTTAAACTGCCCGAGCCGCGGATTCAAACCTCCACCGGTGTGGTGCCCGGGCTCGACGGCCAGAAGATGAGCAAGAGCTACGGCAACACGCTCGACATCTTCGGCGAAGAGAAGGAAACCCGGAAACGGGTGATGAGCATCGTCACCGATTCGACGCCGGTCGAGGCCGCGAAGGATCCGGAGAGCTCTGTAATTTTCCAGTTGTTCTCCCTTTTGGCCGGCGACGCGCAGCGGCAGGAGATGCGCGACGCCTTCCTCCGAGGCGGCACTGGATATGGCGAGTTCAAGAAGCGGCTTTTTGCCGCGCTCTGGGATTACTTTGCCGCGATGCGCGCCCGGCGTGCTGAGATTCTGGCGCAGCCCGATTATATAGACGACGTGCTCGCGCAAGGAGCACAGCGAGCCAATCAGGTCGCAGACGCCGTGATGTGCCGCGTCCGCGAGGCTGTTGGGCTCTAAACAGCGGAGCCCGAGAGCGTTTCGATGATAGCTGGGTCCCGGTCATCGCGAGGCGGGATACCGGTTGCTTCGATCTCCTCGCGTTGCGAGCTCTTCCGGTTGTCGTTGCTCTGGACAACGGCGCCGCTTGCATCGTCCTTAGGGTCACTCGGCGCCAGACCGGCCGCTGCGATTGCGTCTGCCCGCGGCCCCTGTTGGCAGTCGTCGTTCGTCCCCATCGGCGCGCCGTTCGCTTCGCATAGCATGAGGAATGGATCCATCAGCCGGCCCACGAGTGGCGTGCCGCCCGACTGCAACGATGGCCCAATGCCACGCACCACGATCCGCTTCGGAGCTTCGCCGCGGATGATGAATCCACCGATCGCCACGTCATCGTCGACACGTTCTGGTGTAGTCTAAGGAATTCGTAGCAGAGCCATCGGTCGTCGTGAAATCGACCTGAGCCGAGCCAGACGCCACGTCGCCGGTTCGAAATACCTGGATCGCCGCCGAGCCGTCATTCTCGTTAATGCTATAGGTCGCCGAGATTAGCCGGATGGTACTTGGAGCCAGAGCCGTCGTGGCGACTACCAAGCCGCCGAGGAGTGAGATCGCGTAACTGTTTCACCAATGCGTTCATAGAACGTAAGTCTTTTCAGGTTTAGCTACTTTGTAGCTAAACGCCGGTTCGGTTGGACACCCGCCGGAGAACAGAGTTGGCCGGCTACAGAAAGTCTCGCGGCGCGAAGTCCGGAAGTCTTCGGACGTTGACGTATAAGCCATCCGACATTGAGGCTCGGCCGTTCAACCGCAAAGGCTTCGAGGCATCGACGAGGACAAACCCATGGTCACGCGTCAGGATCTCGTGGATCTCCCCAAACCACGAGCCACCTTCGTACTGCCGCATGTAGTTCAATTCAATGAGCAGGAAATCTGTGCGCGCCAGGGAGCGCGCCGCGCCTGCCAGCACCTCCTTCTCGAGTCCCTGCACGTCGATTTTCAGCAGCGATAACTCCGGAACCTCGTCCAGCAAAGCATCCAGCGTGGTGATCTTCACCTCGATCTCGGATTCGACCGTCCAATTACCGCCGACCAGCTCGCGCATCTCAGCGAGGGGCGGCAACACCGAGCCTCCGGTGGTATCGCGTGTCACGCGGAACCTCGTCACCCCGTCCGCCGATCCCACAGCGACGCGATGCAGCTCCACGTGCTTCCTCATCCCGAAAAGGGTTTGTAGCTGCGCAAATGCGGCAGGCTGTGGCTCGACAATGATTAGCTTCTCCGGCGTAACCAAGTCGAGCAGCATCGTCGACCATTGGCCGACGTTCGCGCCGACATCGACGACCGTGCGGAGATGACGCCACTGACCGTCCGGGAGGAGATCAAGCCCGGCAGTTTCGGCTTGGTGCACCAGCCAGTCACTACGCCACCAACCGCCAGCTGACACAGTTCCGCCGAGCGCACGCAATCGCCGCGTATTCTTCGAGATCTCGACGATCCCGTGGGGAAGCAGATACTTGAGGAGCTTGCGAGCCGTCTTCACCGCTTGCGTCCGCTACGATGCCGCGCGTACGGGATCAAGATGCGGCACGCATCTGCGGCGCGCGGTGATCCGCGCCACCTTTCAGCTCGGCGAAGATCAACCGCCCTGCGGCCGTCTGCAGCGCGCTCGACACTACAACCGTGGCGGTGCTGCCGAGATGCGGTCGCGCGTGATTGACCACGATCATCGTTCCGTCCGAAAGGTAGCCAACGGCCTGGTGAGCGTCCCGGCCTTCTTTCACCAGGTGCAGTTCGAGCTCATCCCCCGCGAAGACGACTGGCCGCAGCGCGAGAGCGAGGTCAGCGAGGTTCAGCACCGGCACTTGCTGTAACCGGGCGACCTGCGTCAGCGCAGCGTCGTTCGTAAGCAGCCGTGCCTGCAACACCTTGGCCGTCCGGACGAGGCGCGCGTCCGTGTCGAGCTCTGCGTCGTCAGTCGTCTCGTGGATGGTGAATTCGATCTCACGCGAGCGCTGGAGCTGGTTCAAAATGTCGAGCCCGCGTCGTCCTCGCTCGCGCTTGATCGGATCTCGCGAGTCGGCCAGCGTCTGAAGCTCAGCGAGCACGCTGCGTGGCACGATTAACGACCGGCTCAGGAAACCTGTCGCGCAAAGATCGGCGATCCGTCCGTCGATGATCACGCTTGTGTCGACCACGAGCGGCTCGTGCTGGGTCGTTTCACGCGCGAAGCGCACATAAGGAATGATGAGCGAGAATTCGTCGCGATTGCTGCGCATGGCCAGCATCATGCCGAGGTAGCCGAAAGTGCAGTAGACGATGAGGCGAGCGGCCCATTGGGTTGATTCCGGCTGGAAACGCAGGACCTGCGACGCCATCAGGAGATTGGCAAACAACAACCCAAGCAGCAGACCGAAGGTGGCGGATGAAAATGCGCGCAGCGACAGCCCTTTCAGCAGCCGGTCGGCGAGCACGACAAGCAGGCCGAAAACAACGCCAGTGGCGATGCCGAGCGGAGCGCTTTGCTGCATCTCCGCGCCCGCGATGCCGCCGATCGTTCCGCAGAACGTGACGAAAAGAACACGCAGCAGGTTAACTGTCAGTGCGGGGGTCATCAGCGCGCGCCGCTCCTCCGGACACCGGTCTCTCGTTGTTGCGTGGCCCGCTGTTCGGCTTTCGCCGCGCTGTCCCGGTAAAAGAGAACGCCGTGATCGCGCAGGTTGCTCACCAGCGCCTGCATGTCGCGCGCGAGTTCCTGGTTCGTCAGCAGGGTCGGGAGGAGCCCGCTGCCGTTTGTCGCCTGGCGCACCACATCGGTTGTGACCTGGATGGTTTTCCGCGCGTCAGCGATCACTACCTGGAGATCGTCCGCTACTTTCTTGGTCGAAGTCATCGTGCCATCCGCCTTCTCGATCACGCCATCGATCTTCTTCGACGATTCAGCCAGCGACCCCGTGGTCTGGTTGAGCCGGTCGATGCTGGACTTGAGGTTATCCATGTTTGTCTGCGAAAGCGCCTGGTCGTTCAGGCGCGTGACGGTGCCGTTGATGTTCTGCACGGCGCTCCGCAGATCTCCCACGAGGAGCCCGCCTTCGCGCGTGAGATCGTCGATGCCGGTCTCGCGCGCGCCGACCAGTGCCGTGCCCGGGCTCAGGAACGTCGTCGGCTGCCCCTGTGGCACGGTGACATTCACGAAGCGATCGCCAAGCAGCCCGGAGCTACCGACGGTGAATTTGCTGCCGGTGGGAACCTTCACGTAATCAAAGATGCGCAGTGGCACGACAACTCCGTCGCCGCCCGGCGCCAACTTAGGGCCACCGGACACGCGGCCGATCTTTGCGCCCGCCAGCAGCACATCGGAGCCTTTCAGGAGCCCGCTGGCGTCGGGAAACTGAACCGAGAGGTCGTAGTAAGTCTTGAAGCCTTCCCCCACTCGACCGAACTGCACGACGAGCGCGGCGAGCGCCGCCATGCCTAAAAAGACGAAGGCGCCTACCTTAAACTCAAGTCCCTTTACGCGATCGCTCATCTTGTGTGGCTCGGAGATAGAATCCCCGGCCGGCGGAATCTAACACGGCTTCGCGGCACGTCAGCCAAGTTAAGCGCCAACAGCACTAGCTCTTAGCTAAGGCAACCCTTCCGATCGCCCAAGCAGGAAATCCTGGAGCAGCGGATCCGAAGATCGCTGGAGCTCCTCCGCCGTGCCGTAGAAATAGATGCTGCCTTCATGGAGGTAGGCAATGTGATCCGCGATGTGAAAGGCACTCTTCATATCATGCGTCACCACAATGCTGGTGACGTGGTATCGCTCCTGAAGGCGGCGGATCAGCTGATTAATGCTGTCGGAGACTACTGGGTCCAGGCCAGCGGTCGGTTCGTCATACAGCACACAAGACGGTCGCCGGATGATGGCCCGGGCGAGACCGACGCGCTTCTTCATGCCGCCGCTGAGATTCACCGGCATCTTCTGCTGCTGGCCTTCCAGCTCGATGACCTCGAGCATCTCTGCGACCTCCTCGCGGATCACCGCGGCGTCCCGCTGCCCGGCTTCGCGCAGAGGAAAGGCGATGTTTTCCTCCACGGTCATTGAGTCGAACAACGCACCGCCCTGGAACAGGATTCCGACCTTGCGACGAATGGCCGCAAGCTTGCGCTCGTTCAGCCCGATGATGTTCTCGCCCTCGATGTAGATCTCACCGGAATCCGGCTGCATCAGGCCGACGAGGTGCTTCAACAATACGCTCTTGCCGGCGCCACTCCGCCCAATAATCACGAGCGTCTCGCCTTTCGCGACGCCGAAATCCACGCCGCGCAGGATCTCCTGCTCGCCAAGTTTCTTCCTCAGCGCGCGCACCTCGATCATCGGCGCAGCCTCTCCACGCGTGCGACGCGGAGGGACAGGTTCAGCTGCGGCAACGATCGTGGACGGAGCGATCATTGATATCCCGCCGGAAAGATGATGTTCAGCGTCATCGTCAGGAAAAAATTCACGATCAGCACTGCGAGGGAGCCGTTCACGACCGCTTCGGTCGTCGAGCGCCCGACCCCGACTGCGCCTTCGCGCGTGGTCAGGCCTTTGTGGCAGCTGATGAACACGATCAAGAGCGCGAAAATATACGCCTTCGACATCGCCATCACGATGTCTCGCATCAAGGTCCACCGCACCATGTTCGCCACGTAGTAGGTGCCGCTCACGTCCAGCAAAGTGATCGCCACGAAGTACCCGGCAGCGATCCCGACCCCGATGCATTCCGCGACCAGCAGTGGCATCGACACCATCATCGCGAGCGTGCGTGGAACCACCAGATAATCGACCGGGTGCACGGCCAGCGCGCGCAGCGCATCGATCTGTTCGGTCACCTTCATCGTGCCGATCTCAGCGGACATCGCCGCACCGACACGGCCGGTCACCATCAACGCAGTCAGAACCGGGCCGAGTTCACGAAACAACGACACCGAGACGACCGCCCCGACCGCCGAGCCCATCCCCAGCTTGTTGAACTGGAAGAACGTCTGCGCAGCGAAGACCGCGCCGGTGAATCCACCGGTGATCACGACCACGAGCTGCGATTTCAACCCGATCTCGACGACTTGATTAAGGAACAATCGCCACCGGATTTTCTGCATCGCGATGGAGGCAAACGTCTCCCCCGCCAGCACCACCAGCTCGCCGAGATAAGTGAATAGCGCGACGACCGGCGCTCCGACGGCGGTGAAGAGGCGGGTCATCGTGCGAGCACGTCTGGAGACAACAGGCGTGGCGACACCGCGCTCTACGCGGTCAGCGGCTGCGTCTTGGTTTTCGGGCGCAACTCGCTCGGGATGCTGCCCACGAAACGCGGTTCCAGTTCCAGCTTCCGAAAGATGGCGCGAATGTCGCGAAACGTGACGGTCGGTTCGTCGAGCTCGAGGTAAACGAGGTCGTGGTTGCTGTCGACTTTGTAGCGCAGACCCGGGATGGTCTCGAGCTCGTGATCCAGCTCCAGGATCTTGTTCAGATCACGAACGCCCGCCGCGTACACCTCCAGCTCAAGCATGCCGCGCACCTTAAAAGCAACGCCTTCGCCATGCAAAACGAGATTGCTGGCGGCCCGGCTCTGCGATACAGAGACCGCAACCATGAACCGCGCGCTTCGCCTCCTCTTTCCGGTGCAACTTGCCCTCGCCGCAATTTTCATGGGCGGTTGCGCGAGCCAGTCGCGTCAGGGCATCCAGCAGGCGAACACCGCCGCCGCGGCAGCAGTCGCGAGCGAAGCGCCGGGTGACTACTACGTCGGCCGCCGCTACTACAAAGCGCAGTATAAATTCTGGGGCTACATCCGCCGGCCTGGTCAGCCCTGGAGCACCGCGCAGCTCGCCATGGTGAACGAGCATCAAAAGCTCGCGCCCGATCGCGCGGCCAACAACCTCGGCAGCGACAACGGGCACGAATACAAACTGTTCGGCGCCTTCAGCCCCGATAAGGTCTACGAACCGGCGAGCAACGGCTTCTATCCAGAGTTCATCCTCAGGGATTACCAGCTCGTCTCGACTAATCCTCCTGCGATCTTCGCGAGTCAGACGAACGCCGCGGCAAAAGCGAAGCTGCGGCCGCTAACGATTGAGCGCCCGCAATAGCGCTGACGGTGAAGTAGCTGCCGCTCCTGAGAAGGATGCGGTTGTCGAAGACTTCCTGCGCTATCTCGAAGTCGAGCGAAACTCCTCGCCGCGGACGATCACCGCCTATGCGCAGGCGCTCGGCGCGTTTCGGGCGCAGGCGAAGGGCCGCGCGTGGAAAACCTGCGTGGCCGACGATTTCCGCGACTACCTCTTTAGCGCAATGAAGAAGCGCCAGGCGCGCTCATACATCCGCCTGCAATTCTCTGCGTTTCGGACGTTCTACCGATTTCTCGTGGAACGGAAAGGTCTCGCCCGCGATCCAGTGCGCGAGCTCGAGCTCCCAAAGCCCGAGAAGAAGCTCCCGCTTGTCCTCACCCGGCAGCAGATCGACGAACTGCTCGGCGCGCCGCTGAAGGCGCCTAAACATCAGGCCGCGCCGACGTGGATGCCGCTCCGCGACGCTGCCATCATGGAACTCTTCTACAGCAGCGGCTTGCGCCTGGCGGAACTCGCATCGCTCAATGTCGCAGACGTGGACCTTTATACCGAGTCGGTGCGCGTGCTCGGGAAAGGCCGCAAGGAACGTGTCTGCCCAGTCGGCACTCCGGCCTTGGAAGCAGTCTCGCGCTACCGCTCCGCTGCGAATGTGCAAAGCGGCCCGTTGTTCATCAACAAGGCGCGGTCCCGCATCTCACCGCGATCGATCTGGCTGACGCTGAAGCGCTACTTGCACTACACGTCCATCCCGATCGCCATCAGTCCGCATAAGCTCCGCCACAGTTTCGCCACCCATCTGCTCGATTGCGGCGCCGATCTCCGCAGCGTGCAAGCGCTCCTCGGACATGCGAGCCTCTCGACGACCCAGATCTACACGCACGTCACGGTCGAGCGACTGAAGAAGGCCTACGACGACGCCCATCCGCGCGCATAGATAGGCACCGGGCCTCCCGCGCGGTCATCCTGAGCCGCGAAGACGGCGAAGGACCTCACGCCCGCCCGCGATATTTGCGCACACACCGCGCCAGCCACCATCGTCGACCCTTCCCCACGCCCTCGCCGCATCGGCCACATAGGGCGATACGCACCCAAGGCTGAGGTCCGGCGTCGTCTGGTCCTAGCTCGCGCTCGCAGCGGCGCTTTGCGGCTCCGCTACGTTGAACACCAGCTTACCGTTGGCGGCGCTTACGTGCACCACATCGCCAGCCTTCACGTTGCCGCGCAGCAGCTCTTCCGCGAATGGATCTTCAAGATAACGCTCCACCGCGCGGCGCATAGGACGCGCGCCGTATTGCGGATCGTAACCCTTTTCGATGAGCAGCTCTTTTGCGGTTTTCTCAAGGTCGATGGTCACTTCCTTCGCCCTCACGCGCGCCAGCACCTTCGCCACTTCGAGCTCAACGATCTGCATCAAGTCTTCCTTCACCAGCTGGTGGAAAACGATGATGTCGTCGAGACGGTTGATGAACTCGGGCTTGAACGCCCGCTTGGATTCCTCCAGCAACCGATCACGCATCACGTCATACTCATGCTCGCCGACCGGCTTCGTCGCGCCGAATCCCATCGTCGTCTGACGCTGGAGCGTCTCCGCTCCGACGTTCGACGTCATGATGATGATCGTGTTACGGAAGTCGATCTTGCGGCCCAGCGAATCGGTGATTTTGCCTTCTTCGAGGATCTGCAAAAGCAGATGCATCACGTCCGGATGCGCCTTCTCGATTTCGTCGAACAACACGACCGAGTACGGCCGGCGCCGCACTGCTTCTGAGAGCTGGCCACCCTCCTCATAACCGACATATCCGGGAGGCGAGCCGATCAACCGCGAGGCGGTGAACTTCTCCATGTACTCGGACATGTCGATCTGGATGAGCGCATCCCGATCGCCGAACATGAACTCCGCAAGGGTCTGCGCGAGGAACGTCTTACCGACTCCAGTGGGTCCGAGGAAGATGAACGAACCAATCGGGCGGCGGGGGTCCTTGAGATCTGCACGGCTGCGGCGAAGCGCTTTGGAGATCGCGACGACAGCTTCGTGCTGGCCAATGACCTTGCCCTTCAGCTCGTCTTCCATCTGCAGAAGCTTTTCGGTTTCCTTCTGCTCCATCTTCTGGAGCGGAACACCGGTCACCTTCGAAATGATGTTCATCATGTCGTCGGCCGTAACGAGGACTTCCTTCTCCTCGCGCTCTTCACGCCAGTGAGTCAGGATGCCTTCGAGCTTGTCTTTCGTCTGCTTCTCCTTGTCGCGGAGTGACGCGGCCTTCTCGAAGTCCTGCGCCTTAATCGCGGCTTCTTTCTCGATGCGGATCTCTTCGATCTCGCGCTCGATCTCCTTTACGTCGGGCGGCCGGGTCATCGCGTTGATGCGCGCGCGTGCGCCGGCTTCGTCCATCACGTCGATTGCCTTGTCCGGCAGGAATCGGCCGGTGATGTAGCGCTCGGACAGCTTGACGGCCAGCTCAAGCGATTCATCGGTCAGCTTGGCCTTGTGGTGCGCTTCGTACTTGGGCCGAAGACCCTTCAGAATCAGGATCGCCTCGTCGACGCTCGGCGCCTCCACTTTCACCGTCTGGAAGCGGCGCTCCAACGCGGCGTCCTTCTCGATGTACTTGCGGTATTCGTTAAGCGTGGTCGCACCAACGCACTGCAACTCACCGCGGCTCAGCGCCGGCTTGATGATGTTCGACGCATCCATCGC
Source organism: uncultured Chthoniobacterales bacterium (assembly GCA_902805675.1). GTDB lineage: Bacteria > Verrucomicrobiota > Verrucomicrobiia > Chthoniobacterales > UBA10450 > JACCTI01. Next base: position 10,996 of record CADCTA010000077.1, read on the forward strand.
GCCTTCGGCTGAACCGGCGCCAACGATCGTGTGCAACTCATCGATGAACAGGATCACGTTCTTCGAGCGGCGAATCTCGTCCATCACTGCCTTGATCCGCTCTTCGAACTGACCGCGATATTTCGTTCCCGCGACCATCAATGCGAGGTCGAGCGTGATCACCTTCTTGTCGCGCAGCAGTTCGGGAACGTTGCCGCTCGCAATCTCCTGCGCGAGCCCTTCTGCAATCGCCGTCTTGCCGACGCCCGCTTCGCCAAGTAGCACTGGATTGTTCTTCGTGCGACGGCAGAGAACCTGGATGACGCGCTCGATTTCGTTCACGCGTCCGATCACAGGATCCAGCTCACCCTTCTTCGCGAGCTCAGTCAGATCACGGCCAAACGCACGAAGCGCTGGGGTCTTGACGTCCTTCTTCGAACCGCCCGTCTCTGCACCGCCGCCGCCACCTTCCTGCTCGGACTCGGGCGGTGTGAAGTTGGGGTCGAGCTCCTTGAGGATCTCGTTACGCGTGCGCTCGATATCGACTTCGAGGCTCTTGAGAACGCGAGCGGCGACACCTTCGCCCTCACGGAGCAGGCCGAGCAAAATGTGCTCGGTTCCGACGTACGAGTGATTGAGCGCCTTCGCCTCTTTGCCGGCGAGCGCGAGAACCTTCTTCACACGCGGCGTGTACGGGATATTCCCGACCATCTTCGTCTCGGGCCCGGAGCCGACCTGTTTCTCGACTTCCATCCGCACCGTCTCGAGATCGAGACCCATCTTCTGCAGCACGTTTACCGCGACGCCCTGACCAAGTTTGATCAGGCCGAGCAGCAGGTGCTCCGTACCGACGTAGTTGTGATTGAAGCGATCAGCTTCTTTGCGAGCCAGCGCCAGAACCTGCTGCGCTCGCGGAGTAAAATTATTCATTGTGTGTAGGCTCGGAACTCGTGCCGTTTCCCGTGGACTCCCGGGCCACTTTACTAATATCAGGTTTAGGAAATACTCGCAAACGCTCGCGGATGATTTGGGCGCGCAACTCGTCGCGCTCCTCCGCATTCAGCTTCTGTTGGGAGCTCTTCTGCAGGTGCGCCGGCTGCGTGTCGATGAACAGCTCGTCGATTGGCAAGCGCCGATCTTCAGGGAAGGCACCGAGGTCGACGCCGAGCTTGATGATCGACAGAAGGTTCAGGGCCTCTTTCGAAGTCATCGCATGCGCGAACGTCAACACACCGTATGCGCGTCCGATCTGATCCCAAAGCGTGTTCGACTTCTTCTGAATCAGCATCTGCCGAGCGTCGTGCTCTTTCTCGATGATCGTCTCGATCACTTTGCTCAGTCGGCTGACGATCTCTTCTTCCTTTTCGCCAAGCGTGGTCTGGTTCGAGATCTGGAAGAGGTTCCCCATCGCCTCAGTGCCTTCGCCGTAGAGCCCGCGAACCGCGAGACCGATCTTGTTCACAGCCTGGATGACCTGATTGATCATCTCGCTCAACACGAGACCGGGTAGATGCAACATCGCTGACGCGCGCATTCCGGTGCCGACGTTCGTCGGACACGCGGTCAAATACCCAAGTCGTGGGTCGTAGGCGAAGTCGAGCTTGCCCTCAAGTGTGCTGTCGACTTTGTCGACGAGCTTGAACGCGTTCTTCAGCTGGAGCCCCGAGCGGATCGACTGCATGCGCAGGTGATCCTCTTCGTTCACCATGATGCTGAGCGTCTGGCGCCGGTTCATGATGACCGCGCTTCCAACGCTCTTCGCGGCGTGCTCGCGGCTGATCAGGTGACGCTCGACGAGCACCTGCTTCTCGAGCGCCGAGAGATCCTGCAGCAGCTCCGAGAAGGAATCCTGCATCTCGGGAAGTTCCTCCACCCGCGGCTTAATCAGCTCGAGCACCTGCGTCCGCTCCGTCTTCTTCGCCCACCCCGGGAAGGAGCGATGCCGGAGATTGCGGGCGAGGCGCACACGGCTGCTGATGACAATTTGGTGATGCGGGCCTTCTCCGCGAAGCCACTCACCACCAGCCGCTATGACATTTGCAAATTTCATCGTGGTGAAGTCGCCGACTGAGTCTCCAGCTGCTTGATCTGATCGCGCAGCGCTGCGGCTGATTCGTAATTCTCCTCCGCCACCGCCTTCTGCAGGTCGTGCGTCAGAGTGCGCATGCGATCGGCGAGCTCGATCTCACGGTGCGCGCGCTGCGGCAATTTGCCGATGTGTTCAGTGCCCTTGTGCATTGCCTTTAGGAGACTCCCCAGCCCCTCCGAGAACGTGATGTAACATGCGCTGCAACCCAGCCGGCCCGTTTTCTTGAAATCGGCCTGCGTGAAGCCGCACACCGTGCACTTCTGTGTCGGTGCGCCCTTCTCGATCTCCTCCGCGGCGCCGATCCCGAGCAGCAGATCCGCCAGGGCAAAACCGGTGGGATCCTGCACGCCTTTCTCCTTCGAGCACGAGTCGCAGAGGTTCACCTTCTGCATCTTGCCCTCGAGGATCTGCGTCAGGAACACGGTCGCGTCATTGCATTTGCAAACGTCGCACAACATCGCTCTTAATTTAACCTCCGGGCGGGGGAAACATTCGACCCCCGCATTGTTTGAGCACCTTCTGCGCCGGGAACAGGGTGTTCCGCCGGTCAGGAATAGATCAGCGTCCCACCCTCGCGCACGATCTCCCGGAAACGCGCGATCATGCGCGTGCTGATCGGTCCAGGTTTGCCCGTTCCGATCACGCGACCGTCGGCCTTGATCACCGGAATGACCTCCGCCGCGGTGCCCGTCAGGAGACACTCATCGGCCACGAATACGTCGTGCCGCGTGATGTCTGTCTCGGTGATCTTGATCCCGAGTTCCGCCGCAATCTCAAACACGACCGCGCGCGTAATGCCGCGCAGCGCTCCAGCCGAAATCGGCGGCGTGAAAATCTGACCCTTCTTGATGATGAAAACATTGTCCGCCGTGCACTCAGCGACGTTGCCGGCGTCGTTCAGCATCAGCGCTTCGTCGGCGCCCGCGAGGTTCGCCTCGATGCGCGCCATCACATTGTTCAGGTAGTTGAGCGACTTGACCGCGGGGTTCAAAACCGCCGCACCCGCACGGCGCGTCGCACACGTGATGATGGTGAGGCCGCTGCGATAAACTTCCTCCGGATACAACGCGATCGTCGCTGCAATGATGATCACGCTCGGGCGCTTACATTGCGTTGGATTGAGTCCGAGATTCCCGACGCCACGCGTGACGATCTGGCGAATGTAACCGTCGCGCAGACCGTTCTGCCGGATCGTCTCGAGCAGCGCCTCGGTCATCTCCTCTTTGCTCATCGGAATCTCGAGGCAGATGGAACGCGCGGAATCCCAGAGCCGGTCGTGATGCTCTTCCAGGCGGAAGACGCGGCCGTTGTAAAAGCGAATGCCTTCGAACACGCCGTCGCCGTAGAGCAGGCCGTGATCGAACACCGACACCTTTGCCTCTGATTCTGGAAGGAACTGGCCGTCAATGTAGATCGTCGACTGCTTGGCCGCTGGCGCGCTGGTCCGCGACTCGTTAGCCGGTTTTACAGCCGCGTTCGGCGAGGCGTCGCCGCTCTGCGGTTCGTCTAAAACCAACGTGTCGCCGTCACCGCTCGAAGTTGTATTTGCCACGCGAAAACGTTCGGCCCTTAGAGAGGCAATTCAAGCGGCAAATAGGCGTGCGCAACGCTAACCGAGCATTCCGTCGACAATGCGCAGCTGTCGATCGCCGCGGTCAGCGAGCCTGCTGTCATGCGTCACGACCAGCAGCGTCTTCTTGCGCTCGTGCGCCAGATTCAGAAGCAGGTCGATGATCGTGTCGCCTGTTTTCGAGTCAAGATTTCCGGTCGGCTCGTCGGCGAAAATGATGTCTGGATCGTTCGTTAAAGCCCGCGCAATCGCGACGCGCTGTTGCTCGCCACCGGACAGCTCAGCCGGCAGATGATGCATGCGCTCTGCGAGCCCGACATCCGACAGGCTCACCTCGCCCATGTTTGTCTTCGGCCGTCCGCCGATCATTCCCGGCAAGGTGACGTTCTCGAGGGCCGTGAGCTCCGGCAGCAGGAAATACCCTTGGAATACGAAGCCCATCTTCTCGTTGCGCAGCTTCGCCTGTGAAGTCGCGCTGCCGCTGTAGAGCCTGCGCCCTTCGAATTCCACGGTTCCCGACTCCGGCCGCTCCAACCCAGCAAGCGTGTAGAGCAGCGTTGTCTTCCCGGCTCCGGATGCGCCGACGAGGAAGACGGTTTCGCCTTGCTGGACCTCCAACGAAACGCCCCGCAAGACTTCGATCCGCCGGCTCCCGATGCGGAACGAGCGTCGCAAATCCTGCGCGACCAGCTGCGGAGAAGTCATCGGCGCAGCAATCGCCTATTCGCGCAGCATGCGCAATCGGAGCGCGCTTCGCGGCAAAAAAAGAAACCGCGCGAAAGATCTCTCCTTCGCGCGGCTTCGAGTTCGTTCTGTCGCTTGGTCGCTTACACGACTCCGAGCGCGGCCAGCGTTGGCCCGTCGATTCGGCGCGTCACGTAGAGACCGTTGTCGCGCTGGAAGCGCGCAAGCGCTGCACGCGTTTGCGGTCCGATGAGGCCGTCGAGTGCTCCGCGGTAGTATCCGTCACGGCGCAGCTCGCGCTGCACGCGAAGCATGACCTGGCGCGGCTCCATTTGATTGTAGCCGTAGATCGGCTCGTCGTACCTGTAGGTGCTGTACGACGGATCGTAGCCGTAGGCTGGGTACCAGTATCCACGATCCCAGTAGTAATATCCGCCACCGAAGAGCGCGAAGCGGCTGTAATTGCTGCGCCACCAGGTGCGATCCCGGCGCTCACGACGATGATAGCGTCGCGCTTCGTCGTATGACCACGAATGTGCCCGCGGTCCACGACGCTCGCGGTTCCAGTCACGGCCCTCACGGCGGCGCACTTCACGATCACCCTCAGCGGCAATCTGTTGCTGCATCGCGTCTGGCCGGAAGTCGCGAACCCGCTCGCGCTCGATCTGCGGTTGCACAGCGATATCCGGGCGCACGTCGCGCACGCGATCGCGCTCTCCCTCCGGCTGCCAGTCACGACGTGGACGATCGGCATCGCGATCCACGACTTCTGGCTGCCGGTCGCGCCGCGGACGCTCCATAACTGGAGCCTCAGGCGCTGGCGCGGCCTGTTGAGCCTGCACCTCGCCGCGATTCTCGCGGTTCTCGCGCCGCTCCATTTGCCGCTCGATCTTCGCGGCCCGCTTTTCAGCTTTGCGCCGTTCCTTTTCTTCTTTGTCCTTGGGATCCGCATTCGCGCAGAGCGGCAGCGCAATCCCGAGGCATATCGTTAGTGCTAGTGTTCTTTTCATAAGTTTAGCGTGCTGTTTTAGACAGGAGCCGCGCGGCGTTATTCACGCCTAGTCGAAATCGAGCGCGTTCAACGTCTCCTGGTCGATCTCGCCCGTCATCGGCAGCCCTTCGGCTGCCTGGAAGTTCATGATCGCTTGCTGCGTCATCGGGCCGTAGGTCCCGTCGACTGCGGCGCGGTAGTAGCCCCGCTGCTGGAGCCTCGTCTGCACCATCGCAATCACCTGCCCTGGCGGCAATCCGTTATACGAATACAGCGGCGCCGCGTACGTGTAGGTGCTGTAGTACGGATCATATCCGTAGGCTGGATACCAGTAGCCGCGGTTCCAATAATAATACCCGCCGCCGAAGAGCACGAAACGGTTGTAGTTCCGGCGCCAGTAGTCGCGGTTGTGCCAGCGACGATGCTTGCGATCGAAGTTGGGGTCGCCCTCGTGCCGCTCGTGCCAATTGCGATGGCGGTCACCGCGAGTGCGACCGTCGCGATCGTGGTCGCGGTCGCGATCTCGGTTCCGCCAGCGCCGATGCTCTTCCCGCTGCTGGCCGCCGCCCGGCGCAGTGGCGACGCCGGTTTGGTTCTCCAGATTCGCGTTTGGCACCGCAACTCCAACGTCCCTGCCGCGATTGCGCTCTTCCCGATTCCGATTGGCCAAGTCACTCAGGCGATCGGCGCGATCCGCGTCGCGCCGGCGGAAGCGCGGGGTCGCAACTGTCGGCGCCTGGATCGGCTGCTCGACGGGCGCGGTGTTCATCACGCGCGGCGCTTCGCCAGCAGTCGGATCGAAGCGAGGCTGGTTGAAACCGCGCGAGCCGACCGGCCGATCCATGTCTGGATCCATCATCCGGCCACCCCGCGCGATGCCTTCGCGCCCGCTAAATGCGCGCTGCTGCGCGGGGCGTAACGGCCGCTGCATCGCTGCAGGGTTTCGCTGTTGCACGGGAGCGGGTCGCGGCCGTGCTACCATCCGGTTGATCGCGGCCTGCTGTCGCGCGGCCTGCCGCTCTGCTTTCGATTGCCCGAATGCCTCCAGCGGCAGCGCGATTGTCGCGAGTAGAAGGAAAATTCCAAGACGTCTCATAAGCATGTGGAGTTTAGGCCGCGTGGCCCGCGCTATTCAACCACGGCAGCGGCAAGTAGTTGCGCCACGCCGCACGCGCCGTTTAGGCGGTCGCGTTCTGGCGCACCGCCTCGAACAACACAATCGCGACCGCGGTCGCGAGATTCAGGCTGCGCGTGCCGTGCATTGGGATCTTGAGCAGCCGCGACGCGTTTGCGTTCAGCAGAGGCTCGGGCAGTCCTTTCGTCTCGCGACCGAACACCAGGAAATCGCCGGGCCGGAACGCTTCGGCGTAGTAGGCGCGCGTCGTCTTCGTCGTGAGGAAGAAATAGCGCGCCTCCAATGGCTGGGCCGCCTGCAAATCGGCCAACGATTCCCATAGCCGCACGTCGACCTCTCTCCAGTAATCGAGGCCGGCGCGCTGCAGCTGTCTGTCATCGATGTCGAACCCGAGCGGCTGGACGAGGTGCAACGTTGAACGCGTGGCGAGACAGAGCCGGCCGATGTTGCCCGTGTTCGGCGGAATCTCAGGCTCGACGAGGACAACGTTGAACATGCCTCCTCGCGCTTCGCGCCAGCGATGCGCCTACGGCTTGATCTTCGCCGCGACGTACTTCTCCAGCTTCACGATGTCGGCGGCAAACTTCCGAATGCCTTCGGCCGTTTTCTCGGTCGCCATCGCGTCATCGTTCAGCAGATAGCGGAAGGTCTTTTCGTCGAGCTGCAACCGCTTCACACCCGCGTCCTTCGCCCCATCGGGCGATAGCTTGCGCTCAATCGAGTCGTGCGAGTTCGCCAGCTCGCCCATGAGCTCCGGGCTGATCGTGAGAAGATCACACCCGGCGAGCTCTACAATTTGCCCAACATTCCGGAAGCTCGCGCCCATCACTTCAGTCTCGTAGCCGAACTTCTTGTAGTACGTGTAGACCTCCTGCACGGAATGCACGCCGGGATCTTCCGCGCCTACGTAGTCGCGTTTGTTCGCGGCCTTGAACCAGTCGTAGATGCGGCCCACAAAAGGCGAGATCAGCTGCACCTTCGCTTCTGCGCAACGCACCGCCTGTACGAGCGAGAACAGCAACGTGAGATTGCATTTGATGCCCTCCTTCTGGAGCTGCTCAGCCGCCGCGATGCCTTCCCACGTCGAGGCGATTTTGATCAACACGCGCTCGCGATCGACCCCTTTCGCCGCGTAGAGCGCGATCAACTGCCGCGCCTTGTCGATCGTGCCCTGCACGTCAAATGACAATCGCGCGTCCGTCTCGGTCGAAACGCGCCCTGGCACGATGTGCAGGATCTGCGTCCCGAATGAGACGAGCAGATGATCGATCGCGTCCTCGATCTGCGCCGCGCCGGTCAGGCCGGAATGCTTGCGATCTTCCAGCACGGCTTCCAGGAGGTGGCCGTACTGCTCCTTCTGCGCAGCGGCCAAGATCAGGCTCGGATTGGTCGTTGCATCTTGCGGCTTGAAGTCGCGGATTGTCTCGAAGTCGCCAGTGTCAGCGACGACTTTCGTGAACCGCTTGAGTTGCTCTAGTTGGCTAAGCTTCGTGCCGGTTTCCTGCTCTTCGACTGCGATCGTGCTCATAGTGCCTCCAAAACTGCTAAACGCGTGGGCGTCCGATTGCCGAGAGCGTACGCCAGCGCGCCTGATCGACAACGCGAAACTCGACCACGCCGTGCAACGACCGCCCGCTGTAGTGTAAAGCTCGCCTGCCGCATGACCGATCCAGCCGCCCCTCAAGTTATCATCGTCGCCGAGCCGGAGCAGGCGCTCGTCGAACTCTGCGGAATCTCCCTGCTTGAACGGCAGCTGCGGATTCTTCAGCGACTCAGCGTCTCGCACGCAACGATCGTCTCCGCATCGCCCGACGCGATTCGCCAGCACCTCGAGCCACCGTCATGGGCGCGTGCCGGTCTGGCGGTGCGAGTGCTGGACGCGGCCGACCGCGTGGTCACCGCTGACGACATTCGTACGCTCTGTCCGCCCGGTGAGTCGCAGATACTCGTGATCGACGGCGGCACGTACTTTGATGCGCGCCTGCTCGCCAAGTTGCTGCGGCACGAGCGAGCGGCATTGCTGGTCGATTCTGCACCGCCCGCATACCTGCAGCCGCTCACGAAGAATGCTGCGCGAGTTGCGCACAATTGGATTTGTGGCGCCGCCGCGTTGCCAGCCTCGTTGCTGCCGGACGGCAAGAAACTTCGCGCGGTCTTCGAGCGCTTGGGCGAAAGCGGCGCGGTCGATCTGATCGACGCCGACGCGCAGCCGACCTACCTGCCCGATATGCGGCGCAATACCAGGCCATTCTGGTTCCCTGCGCCGCGACCGGAGCATGAAAAGCTCGCTGAACACCTTCTGCTGGATGCGGCGCAGAACGGCACGCTCGACCTCCCTGCCATCGCGCACGCACCTTTCGAAACCGGGATCATCCGTCGACTCTGCCGCACGCGCATCACGCCGATGCAGATCACGCTCTTCACTGCTGCCGTCTCCTCGGTCGTCACCGTGCTCTTCGCATCAGGTTACCTGCTCGCAGGCGTCTGGCTGGCGTTGATCGTCGGCGTGCTCGACGGCCTCGATGGCAAACAGGCGCGCGTCAAAGTCGAGACAACAGAGCTGGGCAAACGCGAGCACGTGCTCGATTACGTGCTTGAGCTCTCGTGGTGGATCGCCCTCGCGTACCACTTTGCCAGCACTGGCGCGCTGCCGCACGCATACGCGCTGGCGTTGCTGCTCGTCGGCAGTGATCTCGTGGATCGATACGCCAAGCGCATCGCAAAACAGCACACCGGCCGCAATCTTGACGATGTTGCGCCGGTCGATCGCTTCGTGCGCCTGATCGGCGGACGACGCAACATCTACATCTGGATGTTCGCGATCGGTTTAGCCGCGGGCGCTGCCGACAAGGCTTTCGCGTTCTTCTGCTACTGGGGCGCCGGCACTGCCGCCGTTCACATGCTGCGTGCCTTCTGGATTGCTCGGCAGCGACGTGCCGTTTGACGACATCGCGTGGCGGAGCAACGCGGGCACCCGCTTGGCGCGCGCCACGATTTCACGGCCGACGACCTTCGCTGGATTGTCCACGAGCAGCGACGTGCTCACTGCGCAATACACCCCGCAGCCCGCCTGGCAGGGCTTCTTGCGGTAGTTCGCGAAGAGGTCATCCAGCGTGATGTCCATGATGTGCTTCTCGGTTTTCACCATGCTGCACTCCCAAAATTTCCCCTGCGCCGAAACGAAGAACAGCTTGTAGCCCGCCATGCAGGTCCACTCCGTCGGCTTGCCGTTCAGCAGGCTCAGCTGGTAATCGAGCACCGCTTCGTTGGTGTGGATCTTCTCGCCGTTCTGCTTCCGCTGAATCATCCACTCGATGAAATTCTTCAGCGCCTCGGGTGAGCCACGCTGCACGCGGTAGAAGCTCGTCGGATCGGCGTGCACGAGCCGCACTTCTGTCGGAATGCCGCGGGCCAGCCCGGTCTCCAGCACCGCGGTCGACTCCGGCAGCGTGTCCTGGCAGAGCACGCCAGTGATGTGCAGGCTGACCTTCGAGTCTTTGAAGTAGTCGAGCTTCGGCAGGATCGTCTTGAACGTCTTCTTCGTGATCGGGCTCGGCGTCATGCGATCGACGCTGATCTGCATCACCTGCAACCCCGCATCTTCGAGGTCCTGGAGGCGTTTGCGCGTGAGGAGAAAACCGTTCGTCGTCAGGCTCGTCGCGAAACCGAGCTCACGGCAATAGCGCACCAGCTCGACGATGTCGGGATGCGTCAACGGCTCGCCACCGACGAGCGCGATCCGCATCGTGCCGAGCTCGCGGATCTTGTAAGCCCACTTTTTGAGATCGCTGATGCTCGGGTGCGGCTGGCTGTTGTCGTACTCCGTGCAATAGCTGCAATCTAGGTTGCAGCGATCCGTCACGTAGAGGCTGCACTGGAGCGGCTTGCGATCGTAGAGACGCTTCGCCGATTCGAGCACGTTATAGCCGGAGAACTCGCGGCTGATGTTTTGGAGAAGCTTCATTCTGGAGGCGCAGCGCCGCCGGGCGCTAGGAGCCGTCGGCGGGTCGTGATCCCTGCAGGATCGTGTCGATGCGGCGCAATTCTTCGTCGCTGAACGTGAGATTGTCCAGTGCTCTCGCGTTTTCGTCGATCTGCTCAATGCTCGACGCGCCGACGAGCGCGCTCGTCACCTCCGGCTTACGCAACACCCACGCGAGCGCCAGTTGCGGCAACGTCTGGCCGCGATCTTTCGCGATATCGTTCAGTCTGCGAATCTTCTCGCGCATCTCGGGCGTGAGCGCCTCCTTCTGCGCCGGGCTCCAGCTTTTTGCCGCGCGCGAGTCTTCGGGCACTCCATCGAGGTACTTCGTGCTCAGGAGACCCTGCGCGAGCGGCGAAAACGCCACCACACCCACTCCGCTTTCGCGTGCGACGGGCAGCACATCCTCTTCGATCCCCCGGCGCAACATGCTGTAGCCGACCTGCTCTACCACGATCGGCTCGAGCTTCAGCTCACCCGCGATCTTCACTGCTTCGGCAAGCCGCTCGCCCGAGTAGTTGCTCAGCCCGACATACAGCGCCTTCCCCTGCCGCACGATGTGGCTCAGCGCGCCGATCGTCTCCTCGACCGGCGTGCGTCGATCCATCCGGTGCGAGTAGAAGATGTCGACATAATCGAGCTCGAGCCGTTGCAGCGACTGGTCGATGTTCGCCAGCAAAGCCTTGCGCGAACTCCCCTCCCCGTACGGTCCGTCCCACATCGGCATTCCGGCTTTCGTGGCGACCACGATCTCCTCGCGCGGCATCTCGCGCAGCGCACGTCCGACGATCGTCTCCGCTCGCCCCGGCGGGGTGCCGTAGACGTTCGCGAGATCGAAGTGCGTGATCCCAAGATTGAACGCGCGAAAGATGCAGCCCCGCGCCTGCTCGTGACCGACGTAGCCGCCGAAAGTCTCCCACGCGCCTAACGAAAGCGCCGGCAGCTGCAATCCGGAGTGGCCGCAGCGCCGGAACGGCATCGTCCCGTAGCGCGCCGGGTCCGCGGTGAATTGATGCGGGCTGAGGCGGTCGCGCTGGAGCGACTTCGGCGCGATCGGTTTCGCGCCGATGGGCGTGCGGCGGGTGATTTCAGCCATGAGCGGAGGTCAGCGAATGGAGCGTGTGCAGCGATTAACGCTGATGCTTTGGTGTCCTGTCATTCCGACGGAAGCGAAGCGCAGTGGAGGAATCCCGTGGCAGACCGAAAAGTGCGGCCACGGGATGTCTCGACTTCGCTCGACATGACCGCGTTGGCGGCGCAATCACACCGATGCAGTGACCGGCTTCGCGGGCGCCTTGTTCGACGTCAGCGCGGCGCGCACAAAGTTTTGCCCGATCTCCCACATCGGTCCGGGGAACTTCCGGCATTCCGTCAGCACGTCGTCGAACGCAGTGACGAAGCGGTCGATCTCACGCTCGCCGATGATGAGCGGCGGCAGGATCTTCACCACGTCCATCGCGTGCCCCGCGACCTGCGTAAGGATGCGATGCTTACTCAGCATCTGCGTCACAACCATCTGCGCGAAGAGCACCTTGTCGACCTTGTGCAGGAGCTTCCACCCCATCTTGAGCTTCAGCTCGGACGGCTCCTGAAACTCGATCGCGATGATCAGCCCCTTCCCGCGAACTTCCTTGATGAACGAATGCTTGGCGCGCAATCCGTCGATGCGCTGCATGAGCAGCTCGCCCATGCGGGCGGCGTTCTCTACGAGCTTCTCGTTATCGAGCACCTCGAGCGACGCGAGACCGCAGGCCATGGCGAGATTGTTCCGGCCGAACGTGGTCGAATGCACCACGCAGCGATCCATGCGGCTGAACGTCTTCTGGTAAACGGAGCGACGAGCGACGATGGCACCGCAAGGCACGTAGCCGCCGCTCAATGACTTGGCGAGCGTGATGATATCCGGCTCGAGGTTCCAGTGCTGAAAGCCGAACATCTTGCCGGTGCGGCCGAGACCGGTCTGGATTTCGTCGGAGATCAGCAACGTGCCGTGCTTGCGGCAAAGCTCCTGCGCGCGCACGAAGTAATCGCCCTTCGGTGACTTGCAGCCTTTCCCCTGCACCGGCTCGATCACGAACGCAGCGACATCCCGCTTCGCGAGCTCGTGCTCAAGCGCGGAGATATCATCGAGCGCAACACGTGTATCGAAGCCCGGCATCAATTCGCCGAAGCCTTCGGTAAAGCTCTCGCAACCCATGAGCGACAACGACCCAAGGCTCAGGCCGTGGAACGCGCTCTCGAGCGAAATCACGCGCTTCCGCCCGGTCGCGGCGCGCGCGAATTTCAGCGCGCCTTCCATCGCCTCCGTCCCGGAGTTGCAGAAGAACACCGCATCGAGATGCGGCGGCGTGCGCTTCGTCACCGCCTCAGCGAGCAAACCGCTCAAGAGCGAGCAATCCATCTGCACCATGTTCGGCAGATCGAGCTCGAGCACGTCGCGGATCGCCCTCTGCACGGCGGGGTGGTTGCGGCCAATGTTGAAGACGCTGTAGCCGCTGAGGAAATCGAGGTAATCCCGATTATCCATGTCGTAGAGATAAGCGCCCTCCGCCCGCGCGTAGACCTTGTCGAAACCGATCACGCGCTGCGCCGCGACGAGCGTGCGATTCAGGTGCCGCTCATGCAGCTGGTAGTTCTCGCCCAGCCGGCCGGCGATGATCTCCTTCAGGTCAAAAGCCATGGTGAGGGTGTATGCGATTTGCCTCTTGAACGCAACCGCACCAACAGCGCGGTAGCGGCACAATGGTACACACCACAAATCGCGGTCATCCTGAGCCGCGTAGACGGCGAAGGACCTCGCGCCCGCAGTCCGCGTCTTTGCCTGCCACCTTGCTCTGACACGTCCCGGACCGCTGCTCCGCCAGCCGGTCAGCATGATCAAACGTGCCGGCGCGAGGTCCTTCGCCGTCTACGCGGCTCAGGATGACCGATGATCGCGATGGGAACCTTCGGAGGTCTTTCGCGAGTTGAGCGCGAACTCGCATCCGCTAACGTGCGCATCAGATGCCCACCCTTTCCGAGCCCGCCATCACTCCCGAGGTCGTCGCCAAACATGGGCTCACGCCGGACGAGTTCGAGCGCATCAGGAAGATCCTCGGCCGGGAGCCGAACTTCACCGAACTCGGCATCTTCTCCGTGATGTGGAGCGAGCACTGCTCGTACAAAAACTCGCGCCGCGAGCTGAAGAAATTTCCCACCACCGGCCCGAACATCCTCGTCAAAGCTGGCGAAGAAAACGCGGGCGTCGTCGACATCGGCGACGGCTGGGCCGTGGCCTTCAAGATCGAGAGTCACAATCACCCCAGTGCGATCGAGCCGTTCCAAGGCGCGGCGACCGGCGTCGGTGGAATCATCCGCGACATCTTCACGATGGGCGCGCGTCCGGAGTTCCTGCTCAATTCGCTGCGCTTCGGCCCGATCACCGCACCGGTAGGGCGAGACTCCGTCGAGCCTGAGAGCGGCGCACAATCCAGGCTCGACGGAGTCTCGCCCCACCGCTCTGCTGAGCGCGAGGCGCAGATCAAACACAACCGACGCCTGTTCGCCGGCGTCGTGTCGGGCATTTCGCACTACGGCAACTGCATCGGCGTGCCGACCATCGGCGGCGAGGTCTACTTCGACGAGACCTACGAGGGCAACCCGCTCGTGAATGTCTTTTGCCTCGGGGTTCTGCGGCACGAGCAAGTGGCGCGCGGCGCCGCGAGCGGAGTCGGTAATCCGGTTTTCTATGTCGGCGCGGAGACAGGCCGCGATGGGCTCGCAGGCGCTGCGTTCGCCTCTCGCGAACTAACTGAAGAGTCGAAGGAAGACCGTCCCGCCGTGCAGGTGGGCGATCCATTCAAGGAGAAGCTGCTGCTCGAGGCTTGCCTCGAACTACTCGCCACCGACGCCGTCGCCGGCATCCAGGACATGGGCGCTGCCGGCCTCACCTGCTCCACCTGCGAGACCGCCAGCCGCGGCGGCACCGGTGTCGAGATCGACCTCGCGAAAGTGCCGAAACGCGAGACCGGCATGACGCCATACGAAACGCTGCTAAGCGAATCTCAGGAGCGCATGCTGATCATCGCCAAGCGCGGGCAGGAGCAAGTCGTCCTCGATATTTTCGACAAGTGGGACGTGCCCTGCGCAGAGATCGGCCGGGTCACCGATGACGGCATGATGCGCGTGCGAAACAACGGCAACGTGGCCGCCGAAATCCCAGCAAAGCCATTGGCGGATGAGGCGCCGCTCTACACGCGCGAATTCGAAGCTCCCGAGCCGACGCCGACGCTCGATCTCGAGACCGTGCCGGAGATCGACAATCATTCTGCGCTGCGGCAGTTGCTCGCCGACCCGTCGATCGCATCGAAGAACTGGGTCTACCGCCAATACGATCACATGGTGCGGACAGGCACAGTCGTCCGGCCCGGCTCCGACGCCGCTGTCTTCCACGTGCGCGCAGCCGACAAGTTCCTCGCCGCCACAAGCGATTGCAATTCGCTCTACTGCCGGCTCGATCCACGCGAAGGCGGCCGCATTGCCGTCGCCGAAGCCGCTCGCAATCTCGCGTGTTCGGGCGCGGTACCGCTCGCAGTCACTGACAACCTGAACTTCGGAAACCCCTACAAGCCGGCCAACTTCTGGCAGCTGCGCGAGTGCGTCGAAGGCCTGGCGGAAGCTTGTCGGGAATTCGCCACGCCTGTGATTGGCGGAAACGTCTCTCTCTATAATGAGAGCCCTGCCGGTGTCGTCGATCCGACGCCGACCGTGGCGATGGTTGGCCTGATCAGCGATGAGCGACATATCACCACCCAGTTCTTCAAGAACGCAGGTGATGTGATCATCCTCATCGGTGGAGCCGGCGATGAGCTTGGCGCGTCGCACTACATGAAGGTCTGCCACGGACGCAAAGAAGGGTTGCCGCCGCGCCTGAGCTATGAGCGCGAGATCGCTGTGCACCACGCGCTGCGCTCCCTCATCCACGGCGGCCTCGTGGAGAGCGCCCACGATTGCTCGGAAGGCGGGCTCGCGGTCGCGCTGGCAGAAGCGTGTTTCAATCCAGAGCAGCGTCTCGGCGCTGACATTACCTTGGACGCGGGCGAGTTGCGCACCGATGTCGCCTTGTTCAACGAATCGCAGTCGCGCGTCATCGTTTCCGTCTCGCCGGTAAACGCACAGCGAGCGCTGGATCAGCTCGCATCAGCAGGCGTTTCGGCCAGCCAAATCGGCAGCGTCGGAGGCGACAAGCTTTCGATCGCGACCGGATCTGCAACGCTCGCCTGGAGCCTGACGCAGCTGTTCGACGATTGGTATTCTTCCATCGCGCGCGCGGTCTCTGCCGGTTAAGTCACAGCCTGTTTGAACCTGCGCCTTTTTCGTGGATGCTGCGCTTGTGGTGCATCGTGAGCCGGCACCCAAGATGACCGAACCAGAATACTTCCCTCAGCACGAGTGCGGCATCTTTGGCGTGCATGGGCACCCGAATGCGGCCGTGCTCACCTATTACGGCTTGTTCGCACTGCAGCATCGCGGCCAGGAAAGCGCAGGCATCGTGACGAGCGACGGCGCTGGGACCAACTTCCAGATGCATCGTGACATGGGGCTTGTCTCGCAGGTCTTCGGCGCCGCCGAGCTCGAGCAACTTAAAGGGAAGCGTGCCATCGGCCACACGCGCTACTCCACCACCGGCTCGAGCACGCTGAAAAATGCGCAGCCGTTCGTGGTCGATTGCTTCCGGGGCCAGATCGCCGTCGCGCATAATGGCAACCTCATCAACGCTGGTGTGCTGCGTGATGAGCTCGAACGCAAAGGTTCCATTTTCCAGACGACGGCCGACAGCGAGATCATTCCGCATCTGCTCGCGCAGCCTCTGAACAACGGCGGCAGCGCGCTCGGCGTCCTGCGTCGGCTGGAGGGCGCGTTCAGTCTGCTCATCATGAGCGAGAGCGAGCTGATCGCTGTGCGTGATCCATTCGGCTTCCGCCCGCTCGTGCTCGGCAAGCTCGATGGCGCTTACGTCGTCTCTTCCGAAACGAGCGCGTTCGATCTGGTCCACGCCGAGTTCATCCGCGAAGTCGAACCCGGTGAGGTATTGATCATCAGCGACGACGGTATCCGCTCCGAGTGGCCGTTCCGTGATGAATCGCCGGCGTTCTGCATGTTTGAGTACGTCTACTTCTCGCGGCCGGATAGTATCGTCGGCGGCATCAATGTCGCGAAGGTTCGCACACAGATGGGACGCGAGCTGGCACGCCGCTTCCCGGCTGAGGCCGACCTCGTCGTGCCGGTGCCCGACTCCGGGAACTACGCGGCGCTTGGCTTCGCGCAGGAGCTCAAGATTCCGTATGAACACGCCTTTGTGCGCAATCACTACATCGGGCGCACGTTCCTCCAGCCGAGCCAGCTCATCCGCGACTTCGATGTGCGCGTGAAGCTGAACCTCATCAAGGAAGCCGTCGCCGGCAAACGCGTCGTCGTCGTCGATGACTCGATCGTGCGGGGAACAACCGCACGCGCGCGCGTCACCAACTTGCGAGAAGCCGGCGCCAAGGAAGTGCACATGCGCGTCAGCTGTCCGCCGCACCGGTTCGCCTGCCATTACGGCATCGATTTCCCAGATCCGGAAAAGCTGATCGCGAACCAGCTCTCGATGCCGCAGATCTGCGATTACCTGAACGTCGACAGCCTCGGCTATCTCGACGTCGAGGGAATGGTGCGTGCGACTGGTAAGCCGGTGAACCATTTCTGCCTCGCGTGTTTCACCGGCAATTACCCGCTGCCGGTGGATCCGGAGCTCGACAAGTTCATCATGGAGAAGCGCGAAGGACGCTCCAAGGCGCTCGCGGCCGAGGAAGCGCAGCCGACGCTCTTCGCGGATCTCAAGTAGGCGGGCCCCGCTCCTGTTGTCATGTCGAGCGACGTCGAGACATCCCGTGGCCTCATGAGCAGTAACGCCACGGGATTCCTCCACTCCGCTGCGCTACGGTCGGAATGACAAAGAAGGCGTATGCGCGTGCCGGCGTTGATGTGGACCTCGGCAACCTCGTCAAACAGCGCATCCAGGCGCGGGTAAAGAGCACGCACGGGCCTGAAGTTTTGGGCAAGATCGGTGGGTTCGGCGGTCTCTTTGCGCCGAACTTCTCTGGCATGCGCGAGCCAGTGCTGGTCGCGAGCGTCGATGGCGTCGGCACGAAGCTGAAGATCGCATTCGCGATGAATCGGCACGAGACGGTGGGCGCGGATCTCGTGAATCACTGCATCAACGACATTGCGGTGCTCGGCGCACGGCCGCTGTTCTTCCTCGATTACATCGGCGCGGAGCGGCTCGAACCAGCCGTGTTCGATCAGATCCTTGCCGGCTTCACGAAGGCTTGTCGTGAGGGTGGCTGCGCGTTGATCGGCGGCGAGACCGCGCAGATGCCCGGCATGTATCGCAAAGGCGAATACGATCTGGCAGGCACCATCGTCGGCGTGGTCGATCGCGCGAAGATGATCGACGGCAGCCGCATCAAGCCTGGCGACGTCGTTCTCGGCCTGCCGTCGAACGGCCTGCACACGAACGGCTACTCGCTCGCGCGCAAAATCCTGCTCCAGAAGATGCGACTCAAACTGGACGCGAAAGTTGACGGCCTGAAGACCTCGTTAGGCAACGAGCTCCTTCGCACCCACAAAAATTATCAACCGCTGCTCGCCCAGCTGCCGCCCGGCGCAATCCGCGGCATGGCACACATCACCGGCGGCGGATTAGTCGACAACCTGCCACGCGTCCTGCCGAAGACCTGCGACGCAATCATCGAGACAAGCAGTTGGCGCGTGCCCACGATCTTCGAAATCCTCGCGAAGAACGGAAAAGTGGATCGCGAAGAGATGTATCAGGTGTTCAACATGGGCATCGGCATGGCGGTGATCGTCTCTGCGCACGATTCGAAGCCGATTGCGAAGCAGCTGCGCGCCCGCGCGATTGGACGCATCGCGAGCGGATCGGGCGTCACTCGGCTGTCATTCTGAGCGCAACGGAGCGGAGTCGAAGGATCCCGCGGCAAACCGGCTATCGATGCAACGGGATGTCTCGACTTCGCTCAACATGACAGTCAAATTTCCCCTCATGGAAAAGCGGCGCCTCGGCAAAACAGACATGGAGGTCTCGGTTCTCGGCTTCGGCGGGGCCGAGATCGGGTACGAAGGAGCCACCGCCGAGACCGTCGAGAACCTGCTGAACAGCGCGCTCGATGCTGGGCTGAACGTGATCGACACGGCCGAGTGCTATGAGTCGAGCGAGGAACTCATCGGCAAAACGGTGAATCATCGGCGCGATGAGTTCTACCTTTTTACCAAATGCGGACACCCGCGGGGCGTCGGTAGCGAAGATTGGTCGATCGATTCCATCCTGGAGAGCATCGAGCGCAGTCTGCGCCGTTTACAGACCGATCGCGTCGACCTGGTGCAATTGCACAGCTGCTCCGAGTCGGTGCTGAAAAAGGGCGATGCCATCACCGCTTTGCAGACGGCGCGCGAGCGCGGTTACACCCGCTTCATCGGCTACAGCGGTGACAGCCGGGCCGCGCGGTTCGCGGTCGAGTCCGGCGTGTTCGACACGCTGCAGACGTCGATCAACATCGCCGACCAGGAGGCCATCGAGCTGACAGTGCCTCTCGCGCTGGAAAACAAGATGGGCGTCATCGCGAAGCGACCGATTGCGAACGCCGCCTGGAAAACCGGGCACAAGCCGATGGACTCCTACCAGCACACCTACTGGGATCGCCTGCGTAAGCTCGACTACGACTTCATTCGGGGTCGCGCGCTGGAGCATTCCATCGCACACGCGCTCCGGTTCACCTTGAGCGTGCCAGGAGTTCACACCGCGATCGTAGGCACGACGAAGCCGGAGCGCTGGCAGCAAAATGCGAAGCTGCTCGAAGGCGGTCCGCTGTCCGCATCAGACTTCGACGCGATTCGCGAGCGCTGGGATGATGTCGCGCCGCGCACCTGGGTCGGCCAGACATGAAGCAGCGCAAACTCGGCCGCGGCGGCCCCATCGTCTCAGCCCTCGGGCTCGGGTGCATGGGCATGTCCGACTTCTATGCCGGGCGCGACGAGAACGAGTCAGTCGCGACAATCGAGCGAGCTCTCGAGCTCGGCGTCACCTTCTTCGACACCGCGGACATGTATGGGCCGCACACGAACGAGCAGCTCCTCGGGCGGGTGTTGCGCGGCCATCGCGAGCACGTCGTGATCGCGACTAAGTTCGGCATCGTGCGCGACCCCGGCAATCCGCAGTTCCGCGGCGTGAGCGGCAAACCAGATTACCTGCGGCAGGCATGCGAAGGCAGCCTGCGCCGCCTCGCCATTGACTGCATCGATCTTTATTACCAACACCGCGTCGATCCGGACACGCCGATCGAGGAGACGGTCGGCGCGATGGCCGGGTTGGTGCGCGCCGGCAAGGTGCGCTATCTCGGTTTATCGGAAGCCGGCGCGGAGACGATCCGGCGCGCGCATGCGGTCCATCCGATCACGGCGGTGCAATCAGAGTACTCGCTGTGGACGCGCGATCCGGAAGAGAGCGTCCTGCAAACCTGCCGGGAGCTCGGCATCGGCTTTGTGCCGTACAGTCCACTCGGCCGCGGTTTTCTCACCGGCCAGATTAAGCGGTTCGAAGATTTGGCCGAGGATGATTACCGCCGCCAATCCCCCCGCTTTCAAGGCGAGAACTTCCAGCGGAATCTGGATGTGGTGCAGCGCGTGAGTGAGATTGCGCGCGAAAAACATTGCTCGCCCGCGCAGCTGGCGCTGGCGTGGGTCCTGGCGCAAGGCGAAGACATCGTGCCGATTCCGGGCACGAAACGGCGCCGGTATCTGCAGGAAAATGTCGGGGCGCTGGCGGTTAACCTAACGAGTGCTGACCTCGCCCGGATTGGCGAGGTCGCACCGAAGAGCGCCTTCTCGGGACCACGATATCCCGAGTCGATGATGCAGATGGTGAATCGCTGACGGTCGCGGCGTTAGGGACCGCGCCGAAGGCGACAGCTGCGGTAAATCTTACCGGCCGGCGCGGCGGGCAGCCCAGCGAGCTCTCATCGCTTCCGAGAGTCTCTTCCGGCCTGCGGCAGTAATGCCACCGCGCTTGCTGGACGATGACGATGACGACGACGAGCCTTTCGCCGCGCTTTTCGAGGCACTCTTCGGGCCGATCGATCCACCGCCGTTTCGAGCATTCGCCCAGCGTGCACGCGCCGCTGCGGCGAGCTTCGCGCGGGTAGCTGGCGACATCGGTCGACGGCGCCCATCCTGTTTCGCGCCTGTAGCTGCGGACGAGGATGATGTGCTCGGGGTTGACGTTGATGAAGACGACGATGACTGCCGCTGTCCACCAGCGCCGAAGAGTGAGCTAAGTCGCTCTTCGAGGGATTGGATTTGTTCGCGGAGTGATACCGCCTCTCTGAGTTTATCTAAGGATAGGTCCATGGGCTTGTTGTAGCTGTAACGCCTACTAACTGCAACTGGATGCTTTGGGTGCAGTGGAGATGGGTGTTTCGTGAGGCGCCGTCATTCCGAGGGAAAAGATCGCTCGGCAGGCCCGCGTTCTTAGCTATAGTGCCGCCGCTCACGGGCAGTTAGCTCAGCGGTAGAGCGGCTCGTTTACACCGAGTTGGTCGGGGGTTCGATCCCCTCACTGCCCAGATCAATCGCCAACATGGCGCCCCATCGGCAGCAACAGAAGCTCGACAGTTACTCGACGCGCGTGCTCGCGCCCAGGAGGTGCTGACGCGCTTCGCCACGGGAAGGTGGCGCGCGAATCGCGTGCAAAACTATCGGAAAAATTGCGCCGAACGCGCTACGGTCATTCCGATGGACACCGAAGATCGAGAGACAATCGAGGGTCTCGAAGTTCGCACTTACTATGTCCGCGAGCGCAACGCGCTGCTCGCCCGGGCGGACTTCGGCGAATTGTACGTCGACTATTATCTGCACCAGGGGCAGTACGGCTATCATCACAAACCCGATCACGACGGGATGTTAAAAGAAGCGCTCGCCGCCCTGACGCTGCACTGCGCCTCGCGGCCATGGAATGAAGCGTGGGCCTGGACGATGCATTTCCAGGAGCCGCTGATGAACCTTTTCGTTACCGGCGACAACCGGCGCGGCATTATTGTCGGCCAGATCTTTACCGAGAACGTGAAGAACGACGGGCGCAATCTCCTTTACGCCGATGTCGTCCGCGAACGCGGCGAGTCCCGGCGCAGCGCGATCCAGTTTGGTGCCGCGGAGCCGTTCGATGTGATCGAGGAGTTCTACTCGCAGAGCGAGCAGCGGCCGGCGCGCTACTTCCGGCTCGGCCCTGAGGACTTCGTGATGGTCTCGGCACAGCCAGGGTGCGACATGGATTGGTTCAATGCACTCGACGACGCCAAGATCAGCGCAGTCGACGCGACGGAGACGCTGAGCCTGCTCGAGCAACGTTCGTATCGCTGGGGCTGCGGTTGCTCGGAGGAGCGGATGTTCTCGATTCTCGCTCCAATCATGCGCTCGGATGCGAGCGCCTTGTTCGGAGACGAGGCCTTGATCCGGATCAGCTGTCCACGCTGCGGCGCGCTGCATACCATTACCCGTGAGGCGATGGAGGCTTACGTCGCCGAATCGAGCGACTAGCTTGCGCCCCGGCTGCCAGCGTGCGGTGATGCCCTGAGCGATGCAGTTTTACATCTACCTCAATGGCGCCAGCCGCGGACCCATCGCTGCGGATCGGATCCAACTGCTGCTCGACGAAGGCGTGCTGCACCCAGCGGACCTGGCATGCGACCAGCCGGATGGCGAATGGAAGCCGCTCTCGGCATTCCGTAACGATGCCGTCGCGACCCCCATCAGCGCGCCGCCGCCACCGATTATTGCGGCCGTGCCGGCTCCCGCCGCGCCATCATCCCATGCGCTGGCGCCTGCTCCGCCGCCGCCGTTACCGCCACCGATAAGTCGCTCGCCAGCGCCAGAACTGTCGCCGCTCAGTCCTGATTTGCTCGGCCCCTACTCGCGCTCGACGCTCGCGCCTAACGAGACGCCGTTCTACAGGACGTCGCTGCACTGGATCGTCTTCGTGCGTTTCGGTCTCATCGCCCTTGCCGTGTTTCTGTTCGTGGCGATGCCGTTTGCGATCGCCGTGCAGGCGGTGCTCGGTTCGGAGCTTGGCTGGCTCGTCTTGCCGTTGCCGGTCCTCTTCCTGGTTCCGCCTACGCTTGCCTTTGCGAGCAGCGAGCTGGTGATCACCGATCGCCGTGTCCTGATCAAGACCGGCATCATTCGGCGCCAGACGCTCGAGATGTTTATCTCCAAGATTGAATCCGTGGGCGTCGATCAGGGGTTCTTCGGCAGGGTGCTCGACTACGGGTCGGTGCTGGTGCGAGGCACCGGCGGGTTCGAGCAGGGGTTTGACGCAATCGCCGATCCGCTGCGATTCCGCAGCTACGTCCAGCGGCTGCAAAACGGCGTGCAGCCGCCGGGCAGCTAACGCTCGCTATCCCGGGAAATGCGGGGCACGCGCTGCTCCACGAAGTCGTCGAAGGAACTTCGCACGCGCTCGAACATGCGTTGCGCGTCGCGCTTCGTGCGCCGGAACATCAGCTTGATCTCGCGTTTGATCGGGTTCTCGCCCTCCTCGTCTTCGTCTACTTGCGCGATGTCCTCATCATCGATGGAGGTCGGCTCCTGATCGCCCCGCTGCGGCTGTTGACCCTGCGCCACCTGCGGCGAATTCGTGCCGCGGAACATTCCTTCCACTCGCGTGACGTTCCCTTTGTTCGCCGCGATGTGAATCGTTCCGACAGTTTGCCGCCTCTCGTCCTGCAGTGCGACGATCCACGTCGGGATGCCGCGTTGATTCGCCCGCAGCGTGTAGCTCGCGGACGTGAACACGACGTGCGATTTCTCGGCCGTATGCGCGGCAACGCTATAGGCGCCGCTCGAGTCCAGGTTCAGCATCGACGTCTTAATCGGCGCGCCGACGACACCTTGCATGGGTGTGCGCTGCGCGACGATGCGGCCGTTACGAACGTCGATCTCACGGACCCCGCCCGCCGCGTTCCGATCGGCGATGGAGATGCGCCACATTGCCGGCTCTGGATTTCCCCGGGCACCGGCGACAGCGACGATGTCGTCGAGATAGCCGCGA
The DNA here is from genome assembly GCA_902805675.1 of uncultured Chthoniobacterales bacterium. Taxonomy (GTDB): domain Bacteria; phylum Verrucomicrobiota; class Verrucomicrobiia; order Chthoniobacterales; family UBA10450; genus JACCTI01. Next base: position 34,564 of record CADCTA010000077.1, read on the forward strand.
TCCAGCTGCGTGCCGACGACGCGCAACGCCTCGTACGCGCTCTCCCCTTGCTGCGCCACGGCCGACGACGCGAGTGCGATCAATACGACTAAAACCCGCCACATGCGGCGAACAAAACGTGCGCTTCCGGTCAGTGTCCAACCGTTTTCACCATGTGCACTTGAACTGAGGGCGTTGTACGTTCAGCCTTGCTGCTGTTGATGAAGAGGAAAGTCGAATTCTCCAGTCACACCGGGAATCTGGCTTTGATGCGAAAGTTCGTCCGCGGGTTCCTGGAAGTGTGTCCGTTCACCGAGAAGGAGCGGACGCTGATGGTGCTCGGAGTGGACGAGGCGTGCACCAATATCATCCGGCACGCCTACAACCTCCGCGACGACCAGCCGATCGCTCTGTCGCTCGAGAAGAAGCGCAATTGCGTTTGCATGCGACTGCGTGATTACGGCCACCAATGCACCGCCGACAAAATGAAGGGCCGTCCGCACGACTTGATCAAGCCAGGTGGCCTCGGGCTGCACCTCATCCGCAACGCCTTCGACAAGGTGGACTACGTGCTCAAGCGTCGCGGCACCGAGCTCGTGCTGACCAAGAATCTCACCTGAGCACGGCGCGCAGCCGTCCGTCGTCATGAAGCCGCCCGAGCCTGATCCCTCATTCGAGGTTTCGCTGCGGCCGCCGATGTTCAGCGAGTTCACCGGGCAGGTGAAGGTTTGCGAGCGTCTCGAAGTGCTGGTCGAAGCGGCGAAGCAGCGCGGCGATGTGCTCGAGCACATTTTGCTTAGCGGCCCGCCGGGACTGGGCAAGACGACTCTCGCCAACATCATCGCGAACGCGATGGGTGTGAGCGTGAAGAACACGAGCGGGCCTGTGATCGAAAAGGCCGGCGAGCTCGCGGGGTTGCTCACCAGCCTCGAGAAAGGCGACGTGCTTTTCATCGACGAGATCCATCGGCTCCAGCCGACGATCGAGGAGTATCTCTATCCGGCGATGGAGGATTACCGCCTCGACATCATCATCGATCAAGGGCCCCAGGCGCGGAGCCTGCGACTGCAGCTGCCGAAGTTCACGCTCATTGGCGCCACCACCCGCGCCGGCATGGTCAGCGCGCCGCTGCGCTCACGGTTCGGCATGACGGCCAGGCTCGATTACTACACCGCGGAGGAGATGCACAAGATCATCACGCGGAGCGCGGGATTGCTCGGCGTTGAGATGGATCACGCCGGCGCGGCGGAGATCGCGGCGCGCACGCGCGGCACGCCCCGCACTGCAAACAATCTGCTGCGCTGGGTGCGCGATTACGCGCAGGTGAAGGCCGATGGCAGGATCACGGCTGATGTGGCCGACCGCGCGCTCACCATGCTGGAGATCGACCGCGACGGCTTCGATCAATGGGACAAGCGCATCATCGAAGCGCTGATCCACAAGTTCAACGGAGGCCCGGTTGGCTTGAATTCGCTCGCCGTCGCGATTGGCGAAGAGTCCGGCACGCTCGAAGAAGTGAACGAGCCTTACCTGATCATGGAAGGCTACATCAAACGCACACCGCAAGGCCGCGTCGCATTGCCGAACGCGTATCGCAAGCTGGGCCTGAAACCGCCGGTCGGCGCGCAGAGCGATCTCTTCGGCACGTGACCATGTCTGTCATTCCGAGCGAAGTCGAGGAATCCCGTGGCAGGACCGATGACGTAGCCACGGGATCCTTCGACTCCGCTGCGCTCCGCTCAGGATGACGGGCGACTTCTTCGGCGGTTCAGGGCGGGTGCTCACGGTAGGCGAGCTGACGCGCGCGATCCGCGGCACGCTCGAAACGAAGTTTGGCGCCGTGTGGGTTCAAGGCGAGGTGTCGAACTACAAGCTGCACCCATCCGGCCACCAGTATTTCACTCTCAAAGACCAACGCGCCGCGATCTCCTGCGTCATCTTCCGGAATACGCTCCCGCCATCGGCGAAGCCGCTCACAGACGGAGCCCAGGTGCAAATCTACGGACAGATCACCGTCTTCGAAGCGCGCGGCCAGTACCAGCTGAGCGTGCAGATCGTGCAGGCGCGCGGCCTAGGCGTGTTGCAGGCAAAGTTCGAAGCACTCAAACGCAAGCTCGAGGCGCAAGGCCTCTTCGATCCCGGCCACAAGCGGCCGCTGCCGAAATTTCCAAAGCGTATCGGTATCGTGACCTCGCCGAGCGGCGCCGCGATTCGCGACATGCTGAACGTGCTGCAACGCCGGGCCCCGGCGCTGGAGATTCTCATCAGCCCCGTGCGTGTGCAGGGCACGGGCGCAGCCTCGGAGATCGCGGTGGCGTTACGCGAACTCACGCGGCCTAACGACGCTTGGAAGTCGCTCGACCTGGTGGTCATTACGCGAGGCGGCGGGAGCATCGAGGACCTGTGGGAGTTTAACGAAGAGATTGTCGCGCGGGCGATCTACGAGTCGCCGATCCCGGTAGTGAGCGCCGTCGGTCACGAGATCGACTTCACGATTGCCGACTTCGTCGCCGATTTACGCGCACCGACGCCGAGCGCTGCGGCGGAGCTGATCGTGCCGGACGCGGCTGAAGTTCTCCGGCGCGTGGCTGAACTTTCCAACTGCCTCGATCGCAATCTGCGCAACTTCGTGTCGCAATCGCGCACGCGGCTCCGGTTTCTATCGGAGCGCACGCTGGCGCGCGAGCCGGCGAATCGGCTTCGCGAGGCCCAGCAGCGCGTCGATGGGGCGAAGGACGCGCTGGCCAGACTGCTCGCGCGGTTTGTCCCCGACGCGCGAGCGAAACTCGCCGCGCACCTGCGCGCGCTGCAATCGCACAATCCGGCCCGGGAGCTTGCCGCGCGGCGAACAAGCCTCGACGAACTGCGACGCCGCTTCACCACCGCCCCGCCGCAATTGCTGCAGCTCCACCGGCAACGTTTCACGAAACTTGAAGCGATCCTGCGCGTGCTCGGACCGGAGGCGACCTTGCGCCGCGGGTACAGCATCACGACGGATGCGAATGGGAACGTGATCACCAGCGTGACGCAGGTCAGCCCGGACAAGCGCGTCCGCACGCGCCTTGCGGATGGAACGTTCGACTCTGACGTCGCCGGGTAGCGGGTGGGGACATCGCGCTGCGATGTCCGATCGACGTGGCAAGATCTCGTGACAGACGAGCGGGGCCGTGCGCGAGCCACGCCGTTCCGGACGCCGCAGCGCGGCGTCTCTACCCCAGCGTTGCGCCGCGCAGCGCCTTCAGCAAAGGCGCGCGCGACGTCGGCAGCCGCCCGAACAAGCTCGCCAGGGCGAACGCTGGATCGCTCTTCAGTAGTTTTGCATCGTGGACGCCTGCGATCCGTGCCAGTTCCATCTCAAAATGCGCTACGGCCCGGAGCGTCGGCTCGTTCGCACTCAGGTAGCCGAACGCACGCCGCAGCAACGCGAAGAGCTCCGGTTCGTTGTGATCGCTTTCGGTACAGATCTCAATCAGTTCCACAAAGTACGAAGCGGTTTGCGTACGGGGATAGCTTCCGCGGATTCCGCCGAATGGATTCGTGAGGGCTACTTCCCGCAGCGTGTGCAGGTTCGAACGCTTGCTGCGGGCGATCTGGATCTCGGCTTCGTAGAAGAGATCGAGTTTGCCGGCGAACGGACTCTTCGCGCTGCGCGCGCCTTTCGCGACCGTCTGCACGCAGCCCAGCGATTCCGTGCACCAGGAGACGATGAGGCTCGTATCGCTGAGCTTCCGCTTGCGCAACAAAATGGCTGGCGTGCTTTCCATCAGCTGACGGGGTCGCCGGAGTATCGCCGCGGAGGCGCTGCGGCAAAATGCTAAGCTTAATTGCCGTCGCGGCGGACAGTGATGATGGCAGGCGCTCGTCCACGCCGAAACACCGACGCTCCGAATTGGCCGCGCTTGTCAACGCAGCGGGCGGAGCGATGGATCACGTTCGATGCACATCGGAACCGCGCCCGGATGCGTATGTTCCCAGTGATCGGACTGATGAGGACCACTGAGACAGCACGGGTGCCCGAGGAGATGACCGGGCGGCAACGCCGCACGCCCGTAGGCAAAGTGTCGTTGCGCGACACGTTCCGGGCGCTGCGTCATCGCAATTACCGGCTCTTCTTCTACGGCCAATCGGTTTCGCTCATCGGCACGTGGATGCAGCAGACGGCGCTGAGCTGGCTCGTCTACCAGATCACGGGATCGAAGACGTTGCTCGGGGTGGTCGCCGCGGTGGGATCGGCGCCGATGATTCTGTTTTCGCTCTGGGGCGGTTCGCTCGCAGATCGTTACCCGAAGCGCAGGATCATCCTTTGCGCGCAGGCGGCGCAGATGGTGCCGGCGTTCGTCCTTGCGGTGCTCGCGTGGACTGGGCTCGCGAACACGTGGGTCATTATCGGCGTGGCGGCGATCAGCGGCACGGCGATGGCGTTCGACATGCCGGCGCGGCAGGCCTTCACGCTCGACATGACGAGTCGCGAAGACCTGCTCAATGCGATCTCGCTCAACAGCTCGATCTTCAACGGCGCGCGCATCGTGGGCCCGGCACTCGCAGGTGTGGTGATCGGCAGCCTCGGCACCCCGATCTGCTTTCTGGTCAACGGAGTCAGCTTCATTGCTGTGATCATCAGCCTGCTGATGATGCGTCTGCCGGCGCATGTGCCGATCACCACGGAGGCGGCAGCGAAAGCGAGCGCGTTCAGCGGGCTCAGTTACGTGCTGCAGCACCGGCGCGTGCGTACGATCCTCGCGCTGCTTGGCACAGTGGGCATTTTCGGCTGGTCATACGCGGTCCTGCTACCGGCTTTCGCGCGGGATGTCTTCGGGCTCGGGCCTGACGGGTACGGTGCGCTGATGTCGGCCAGCGGCGTCGGCGCGCTGGCGGGTGCGCTTACCGTCGCCACTGCGGGTCACGTCTTCCCGCAGCGGAACGTCGCGCTTGGTGGCAACTGGCTGTTCGCCGTTGCGCTGTTTGGGTTCTCGCTCACCACCAACTACTACGTCGCGCTCTGCTGGATGGCACTCGGCGGGTTCGGGATGCTGCTGTTTTTCTCGACCTCGAACACGGTGATGCAATCAGTCGTCCCGGACGAATGGCGCGGCCGCGTGCTTGGGGTGTGGGGATTGGTCTTCGGCGCCATGATTCCGCTCGGCAGCCTGGAGGCTGGATTGATGGCGGAATGGCTTGGGCCTTCGTTCGCGCTCGCGTTTGGCGCGGTGATCTGCGCGATCGCGGGGCTCGTGGCGTTGCTCGCGATCCGCAGGCGCGAAGCGCAAGAAGACCGATAGCCCACGGACGGGTCATCAATAGCCCACGGACGGGTCATCCTGAGCCGCGCAGACGGCGAAGGACCTCGCGCCGTCGAGCAGAGCGTTCCCGAACGGAAAGCGGCGCCTGCGGTGCTGGTGATCTCTTCGCCAGGCAGAACGCAACGCGCGGGCGTGAGGTCCTTCGCCGTCTACGCGGCTCAGGATGACCGCGTTGTGTGGCTCTTATCGGTTGCCGATGTGGATCGCGCCCTTGTTCACCGCGAGCGCGGCTTCCTTCACCGCTTCGCTGTGCGTCGGGTGCGCGTGGACGGTGCGGCCAAGATCCTCGGCGCTGCCGCCGAATTCCATCACCGCGACGCACTCGGCCATCAAATCTGAAGCAGCGTGCGCCATGATGTGAGCGCCGATGATGCGATCCGTCTCTGCGTCGGCGACAAACTTCACGAATCCAGTCGGATCATCCGCCGCAAGCGCGCGGCCATTTGCCACGAATGGGAACTTGCCGATGCGGACGTTCATCCCCTTCTCCTTCGCGAAGTCTTCTGTGATGCCCACACCCGCAACTTCCGGATCGGTGTAGATGACGCCGGGGATGACGTCGTAGTTCACGTGGCCTGCTTTGCCGGCGATCATCTCGACACAGGCGACGCCTTCTTCCTCCGCCTTGTGCGCCAGCATGGGCCCGGCGATGACGTCACCGATCGCGTAAACGCCTTCGACGTCTGTGCGGAAATGCGCGTCGACTTTGATGCGCTTCCGCTCGTCGAGTTGCACGCCAATCTTCTCGGCGCCAACACTATCTGCGAACGCACGGCGCCCGACGGACACAAGCACCTTGTCGGCATCGAACGTCAGCTGCTCCTCGCCTTTGGTGGCCGTTGCTGTCGCGCGGCCGTTCTCCACCTTCACTTCGCCGACCTTTGTTCCGAGGTGGAACTTCATTCCCTGGGTGGTGAGGACTTTTTGCAGAGCCGTCGCCAATTCGAGATCGAAGCCGAGTGCGATGCGCGGCAGGAACTCGAGCACGGTCACCTCAGCGCCGAGGCGACTCCAGACCGAGCCCATCTCGAGACCGATCGCGCCGCCGCCGATGACGAGCAGCTTCTTGGGCACTTCCGAAAACGAAAGCGCTTCGGTGCTGCTGACGACCACGTTGCCATCAAACTTCATGCTCGGCAGCTCCACCGGCACGCTGCCAGTTGCGATGATGATGTGCTTGGCTTCAAGCTCCTGATCCTGGCCCGTGGCACCGCGGACCGTCACTTTGCCTGGCGCGGTGATCATCCCGGTTCCGTGGAACGTGGTCACCTTGTTCAGCTTCATCAGCCCGCGGACGCCGCCGGTCAGTTGCTTCACGACCTTGTCTTTGCGCGCGAGCATGGTCCCGAGATCGAGGCTCACGTTGTCGAACTTCACGCCGTGTTTGGCGGCATCCTTTTTCGCGAAAGCAAAGTGATCGCTCGAGGAGAGAAGTGCCTTGCTCGGAATGCAACCGATGCGGAGGCAGGTGCCGCCGAGTTCGGGATCCTTTTCCACGATCGCGGTCTTGAGGCCGAGCTGCGCTGCGCGAATGGCTGCAACATAGCCGCCCGGGCCGGCGCCGATTACTACCAGATCAAAGTTTTCCATAGGTAAATTCCGTCATTCCGAGCGGAGCGAAGCGAAGTCGAGGAATCCCGCTGCGCTACCGAGGCGTTCCGCCACGGGATGTCTCGACTTCGCTCGACATGACAACTGAGTAGAGCGGTGACTAGAAGTCCAGCGGCAGCTTGGTCGGATCCTCGATGCACTCTTTGACGCGGATGAGGAACGTGACCGCTTCCTTACCGTCGACGGCGCGGTGATCGTAGCTGAGCGCCAGATACATCATCGGGCGAGCCTCGACTTTGCCGTTCACGACGATCGGTCGGTCCATGATCTTGTGCATTCCGAGGATGCCACTCTGCGGCGGATTCAAGATAGGTGTGCTGAGAAGCGAGCCGTAAACACCGCCATTCGAAATCGTGAAAGTGCCGCCCTGCAGATCCTCGATCTTGATTTTGCCCTCGCGCGCTTTGACCGCGTACTCGCCGATCGAGCGTTCGAGATCCGCGAAGGTTTTCTTATCGGCATCGCGCACGACCGGGACCACGAGTCCCCGCTCGGTGCCAACGGCAACACCGATATCGTAGAAGTGGTTCTGGATGAAATCGTCGCCCTCGATCCGAGCATTGATCGCCGGGACAGCTTTCAGCGCCTCGACCGTTGCTTTGATGAAGAACGACATGAAGCCGAGCTTCATGCCGTTCGCTTTCGTGAAGGCGTCCTGCTTCTCTTTCCGCAGCGCCGAAACCGCGGTCATGTCGCACTCGTTGAACGTCGTGAGAATGGCGGCGGTGTGCTGCGCCATCACCAACTGCGCCGCGATCTTGCGGCGGAGCGGCGACATCTTCTTGCGCGTAAAGCGGCCATCCGTGGAGACAGCTGGCTGCTGTTGCGGCTGAGTTGCTGCGCCATCTGTAGGAACTGGCGCAGCGGGCGTTGGTGCCGCTGGTTCCGCGGTGCGATTCTGCGCAGCGTGAAGCACGTCGCCTTTCGTTAACCGACCGCCCTTGCCGCTGCCGACGATGCTCGCGGTTTCGAGTTGCTCCTCCTCGACAATGCGCCGAACCGCGGGCGATAGCACCTCCGCGTTCGGCGATCTCTTCTCGCCAGCATTCGGAGCTTCTACGCGGTTCGGGTCGGGTTTTTCCTTCGCCGAAGTGGGTGTTGCGACCGTCTCCGGGCCCGCTGTCGGCGCGGCCGCCGACTCGTCGATCGTCGCTACCACTTCGCCGATCTTCACTTCCTGCCCCTCGGCCGCGATGGTCTGCAAAAGGCCGGCCTTTTCGGCTACGATCTCCGTGGAAACCTTGTCAGTCTCGAGGGTGAAAAGCGGCTCGCCGGCTTTCACGTGTTCCCCCGATTTCTTATGCCAGACGGAGACGACACCGCTGGAGATAGACTCGCCGACGGCCGGAATTTTTACTTCGATGCTCATGGGGCGGCTACACTATGCGCAATCGTTTCTCGCGGTCTAACGGTACGTTCCGCAGTGCCCCTAGTGACAGCGCGCCGCGATGCTCAGCGCAGTCTCGCCCCACCGTGAACCCGGCCTCTACAGGCTCAGCGCTTCCCAGATCAGCTGGGCTTGCTCCGCTTTGTGCAGCGTCAATGCGCCGACCGCGGGACTCGCGCTCGCGTTCCGTCCGGCGTATGCGATATCGCGGCCAAAGAGCGCACGCAGACGCGGCTCGAGGAACGGCCATGCACCCATGTTGGCCGGTTCTTCCTGGCACCAGATGACGGGCACGTCCGCCGGATAGGCGCTGACGATCTCGCGCAGTTTCTCTTCGTGGAAGGGATAAACCTGCTCGACCCGGATTAGCGCGGCTTCGGTGATGTTGTGCTGTTGGCGGTACTTCAGCAGATCGTAGTAGACCTTGCCGGAGCAAAGCACGATGCGCTGGATCTGCTCGGGGGTGCCGAGGGTCGGCGACGCGATTATTTCCTCAAACGCGCCCGCTGTGAATTCTTCCACGCGCGACACAGCGTGCTCGGCGCGAAGCAGGCTCTTCGGCGTCATGACGATGAGCGGCTTCATGAATTCGCGCCGCATCTGGCGTCGCAGGACATGGAAGTACTGCGCCGGCGTGGTGAGATTGCACACCTGGATGTTGTCCTCCGCGCAAAGCTGGAGGAAGCGCTCCATGCGCCCGCTGGAATGCTCGGGCCCCTGGCCTTCGTAGCCGTGCGGCAGGAGCAAGACGATGCCGCTCGGCCGCTGCCACTTCGATTCCGCGGAGACGATGAACTGATCGATGATCACCTGCGCGCCGTTCGCGAAATCGCCAAACTGCGCTTCCCAAAGGCAGAGCATCTCCGGGTAATCGAGTGAGTAGCCGTAGTCGAACCCGAGCACGCCCGCTTCGGAGAGCAGACTGTTGTAGATGCAGATCCGTGCCTGCTTCTCAGCGAGGTGCAGCAGCGGGATGTGTGGCTTGCCGGTTTGCGCGTCGTACCAGACGGCGTGGCGATGGCTGAACGTGCCGCGTCGCACATCCTGTCCGGAGAGCCGGACGGGTGTGTCTTCGAGCAGCAGCGAGCCGAACGCGAGCGCTTCGGCGTAACCCCAGTCGTATGGCCCGCCGGCTTCGAAGACTTCGCGCCGGCGACCGACGAGCATGCGCTTGATCTTCGGCAGGATGTTAAAGTCTTCCGGTACACGCGTGAGACCGTCCACGATCTGCTTCAGCGTCTCCGGCGTGATCGCGGTCGGCGGCGAGCCGAACGAATACTCCGGCTGGAAGATGGCAGTCGCTTCGTTGAACTGCTCCTTGCGATCGGCCGGCTCGTGCGCGCGGGCTTTCACGTCATCAAGCGCGGTCTGCATCACGCGCTCGAACTCCGTCGAAAGCGCGGCAGCTTCCTCCGCGCCGATTTTCCCGCCGTCGACTAGCTCCTTCTGGTAAAGCTTCGCGACCGACGGGCGCCGGTCGATCTTCGCGTAGAGATCCGGCTGCGTGAACGCCGGCTCGTCGCCTTCGTTGTGGCCGTAGCGACGATAGCAATACATGTCGATGATCGAGTCGCGTCCGAACTCCTGCCGGAAATCGAGCGCGAGCTCGGTAACGAAACGCACGGCAAGCGGGTCGTCGCCGTTCACGTGGAAGATCGGCACCTCGAGCATCTTGCCGATGTCCGTGGCGTACATGGAGGAACGCGCGTCCTCCGGGAGCGTGGTGAAGCCGATTTGGTTGTTCACCACGATGTGGACCGTGCCCCCGGTGCTGTAGCCGGGCAGCTGCGACATGTTCAGCGTCTCGTAGACGATCCCCTGCCCTGCAAAAGCCGCGTCGCCGTGCACTAGCACGGGCAGGACCTTGCGCCGGTTCTCGGTGTCGCAACGAATACGTTGCCGCGCGCGAGCACCGCCTTCCACGACGGGGTTGACGGCCTCGAGATGGCTCGGGTTTGCCGCGAGGCGAATCTCCACCTCCGCGCCGGAGTCCACCTTCCTGATCGTGCGGTAGCCGAGGTGATACTTCACGTCCGCGTCGCCACCGACGAGGTTCGGCACGTAGTTCTCGGTGAACTCGGTGAAGATCACCTTGAACGATTTCTTCACGAAGTTTGCGAGCACGTTGAGGCGGCCGCGGTGCGCCATGCCCATGCAGATTTCCTCCACGCCGACAGCCGGGCACTTCTGCACGATGCCTTCGAGGATCACCATGAGCCCCTCGGCGCCCTGCAGCGAAAAGCGCTTCTGCCCCACGTAACGCGTGTGCAGGAACGTCTCGAAAAGCTCCGCCTCGAGCAGCGTGCGTAGCAGCGAAATCTGCACTTCGCGCGAAGCGCTCGCTTTCGGCGGCCGCGCTTCGATTCGATGCCGCACCCAGTTGCGCATACGCGTGTTCTGGATGTGCTGGAACTCAGCGCCGATCGTGTCGGCGTAGATGCACTCGAGCGCGGAGATCATCTCGCGCAGCGTCATCTGTTTGTTATCGAGGAAGAACTTCGACGACACGCGCAGGTCGAGATCCTTCTCGCTGAAGCCAAGCTCGCGCAGAGTGAGCAGTGGATTTTCCGGGCGCTTTTCGGCCAGCGGATTCAGGTGCGCGATCGTATGGCCAAGCGTGCGGTAGGCGTAGACGAGACCATCGATGCGCGTCTGGAGCGGACTCTCCGTCGGCTGGGCGGACGCGGCGCCGTCCTGCTTGGGCGCGAGCGCGGCGGCGCCGTTCAGCAGCGGCATTTCGCCGAGCTCGAAACCCTCGAAAAACGCGGACCAGCCTGGGTCGAGCGCCTCCGGATTCTCCTGCCAGCGACGGTAATTCTCCTCGAGAACGTCGAGATTCAGATGAGTCGCAAATGATGGACGCATGACACGGACAATGTGCCGTCGCTGCCGGGATCGGGCAAGTTGACAGTGCGAAAGTCGCCCCGTTACTTGCTGCGCGAATGACCGCGACCGAAGCCTACGAGTCGGTGACAAACGGCGGCGCGAGTGACTTCGCTGCCGTGGTCGAGATCCTTCGCGAGCATGGGCCATGGTGTCTCATTGGCGGGCTTGCGATCAATTGCCATGTCGAACCGGTCTACACGCTGGACGCCGACATCGTCGTGCTTTCTCAGGAGCTTGCCACCATCGCGGAGCGGCTTCGACACGTTGGCTTCAGTTTGAGCGAATTCCCTCACTCTACGAATGCGCAGCGTGGCGCGGGCAGGCTCAATATCCAGTTCACGACCGACCCGCGGTATCAGGAGTTCGTCACGGCTGCGGCGGAGGCCGACGTGCTGGGGCTGCGGGTGCCGATTGCCACCATTGAGAATCTGGTGCGTGGAAAGGTTTGGGCGTGGAGTGATAAGGAACGGCGGCTCAGCAAGCGCAAGAAGGACGAGCTGGATTTAATCCGTATCGCGGACGCGTATCCGCGGCTTAGACACATGATGCCTCCGGGCATCGTCTCACAATTGGAGAATGGATAAGCGACCCACTACCGCTGCGATTACGGCGCTCCTGATTGCTTCTTGGGCGCTGTCGGCTTTCGCTCAGGCCGATCCCGCATCAGAGCCGACGGTGCTGGCGGTGGCGAAGGCATTACCGGCTGTGGTGAACATCAATACCGAGCGCGTGGTGCGACGGCGCGTGCGCGATCCGTTCGAGGATTTCGCGGCGCAATATTTCGGCAACTACCGCAGCCGGCCGCGTGAGATCAGCCAAACGCTACAGAGCCTTGGCTCCGGTTTCATCGTCGATCCCGCCGGCTACATCATCACGAACCAGCACGTCGTCGAACGCGCAGCCGACCTCAAGATCGAGGTGACGATGAATGACGGGAAGACTTACAACGCCCGCTACATCACCGGCGACGAGAAGAAGGATCTGGCCTTCATCAAGATCGACGTGAAGGAGCCGCTACCCTTTATCTCCCTCGAGAATCTCTCGCCCAACCTGCTCGGCCAGACCGTCCTCGTGGTCGGCAACGCGCTTGGCTACAGCAGCTCGATCAGTCGCGGCGTCCTCAGCGGGCAGAAACGCGACATCACCATCGGCGAGACCGAATACAAGAATCTCCTCCAGACCGACGCGGCCATTAACCCGGGCAACAGCGGAGGGCCGTTGATCGACCTTTCGGCGCGGCTCGTGGGTGTCAGCTCCGCGAAGATGGCGTTCACCGACCAGGGCGTGCCGACGCAGGGGCTCGGGTTTGCGATTCCGGCAGAGAGCGTGCGCGAAAGCGTCGAGCAGTTTAAGAAGATCGCCGCCAACCAGCCGGTGCCGAAGACCCCGGACGCGGCGGATGCTCAGGCGCCCTCGAATGCGGAACGGTTGTTCGGCCTGCAGCTACAAAACCTCACGCAGGAGCTCACCGATGCGCTCGGCCTCACGCCCGGCCGAGGCGTCCTGATCACGGCGGTCGAGCCCGGCAGCCCCGCAGAGAATGTCGGTATCGAGCGCGGATTGGTCGTCTATCGCGTCGGCAAGCACGAGATCCGGTCGATGAATCAGCTCGAGACGCTGCTGGCGCGTGCAAAGCCCGGCACCTCCGTCGACTTCACGGTTGGGATTCAGCGGCCGGGCTCCCAGTCCCCGCGCCTAGCAACCGTCACCTTGACGGCGCGCTGACGCTCTAAAAATTCCCAACGCTCTGCGGGTTCAGTTGTCTCAAGGAGTTGCCGCCCATGATTAAGGTCGAAAACCTAACGAAACGCTACGCCGGCCATACGGCGATCAAGGATCTCAGCTTCGAGGTCGGTAAAGGGGAGATCATGGGGTTTCTCGGGCCGAACGGCGCGGGCAAAAGCACGACGATGCGCATCCTGTCGAGCTTCATGCCGCCGACTTCCGGCCGCGCGACGATCGCGGGCTACGATATTTTCGAACAGTCGCTCCAGGCGCGCGCGCACCTCGGTTACATGCCGGAGAACGTGCCCCTCTACAACGACATGCGCGTGACGGAGTATCTCGATTACCGCGCGGCCCTCAAAGGCGTGCCGCATCGCCGGATCAGCGAGCGCGTCGGCGATGTGAAAGAGCTCTGCGGGCTGAAGGACGTGGAGAAGAAGCTCATCGGCGCCCTCTCGAAAGGATATCGGCAACGTGTCGGCTTGGCCGACGCACTCGTGCACGAGCCCGATCTGCTGATCCTCGATGAGCCGACCAGCGGCCTCGATCCAAACCAGATCCGGCAGGTGCGTGACCTCATCCGGAATCTCGGCAAGCAGCACACAATCCTGCTTTCCACGCACATCCTGCCGGAAGTCGAGATGACGTGCAGCCGCGTCATCATCATCAACAAAGGGCGGATCGAAGCGTGCGACACGCCCGAGAATTTGCTGCACGAGATTCGCACCGCCGGCGGTGTGGTGCTCGAAGCGAAGGTGGGCAACGAGAACGGCGCCGAGGAATTGAAGAAGATCACGGGGGTGCGCGATGTGACCGCGACGGTTGATGGCGAATGGCAACGCTTCGCCCTCCGCGTTGAATCAGGAGCCGACCTGCGCGAGGAAGTTTTCCGGTTGGCGGCGGATCGACGGTGGGCGGTGCGGGAGCTGACGCAGCGCCGCGCCACCCTCGAAGATGTGTTCGTCGAGATCACTCATGCCGATGACGCTTGAACACCCGATGACGTCGCTACTTCCAAACGCAGTCATCCTGAGGCTGGCGAAGCGCGCCGAAGGACCTCACGCAAGCAGGTGGCGCCAGGAAGGAAGGCTGATCGTCGCTGCGGCGGACGGCTTCTGTCGGGCAAACCCCAGTGTGTTTGCGCGAGGTCCTTCGCCGTCTGCGCGGCTCAGGATGACCGCCATGGGAGGATTGACGCTCAACCTCACTTCAGAAACACAGCGCATCGAGGAGAACACCAATGCGTAAGTTCTTCGTCCTCCTGACGCGCGAGGTGCGCAGCTATTTCTACTCACCCGTCGCGTACATCGTTCTCGTCTTCTTCCTCTTCGTCTGCGGCGTGCAGTTCTACACGCAGCTCTCGTTCATGAATGGTCAGGCGGTCAGCTATTCCGTGCAGGAGGCGTTCTTTAACTCGGTGTTCTTCTGGTTCGCCTTCGTGCTCATCTTCCCGCTCATCACGATGCGTTTGTTCGCGGAAGAATTTAAACTCGGCACCATCGAGTCGCTCATGACAGCGCCGGTGCGCGACTGGCAGGTGGTGCTCGCGAAGTTCTTCGGCGCGCTGGTGTTCTATGTCGTGCTTTGGATCCCGACGCTTCTCTACTTTGCGATCTTCCAGGTCATCACCAAACAGCCTGCGGCGAGCTCCGCCGGCGCATATCTCGGTTCGTACTTAATGATGCTGCTCCTCGGCATGTTTTACGTCTCGATTGGCTGCCTCGCGTCGGTGCTGACGAAAAACCAGATCGTCGCCGCGATCATCTCGTTCTGCGTCATCACGGTGCATTTCTTCTCCGGCCTGCTGTCGTTCATCATGCGCGAGATCAGCTCGGCCACGCGCCAGTTGCTCGGCTATTTCTCGGCCATCGAGCAGATGGGCACGCTCTCGCGCGGTGAGATCGATACGCGCCCAATGGTCCTCTACATCAGCATGACAATCGTCATGCTCGTGCTCACCCATCAGGCATTCCAATCGCGGAAGTGGAGGTTGTAACGATGGCTGACGAGACAACCGAGAACACTCCGACAAGCGCGACCGCGGCGCCAAATCCGCCGAAGAAGATCCACCGCGTTCGCATCGGGCTGAACGTGCTGATGCAGATCGCGCTCATCCTGTTCCTCGCGGCGATGGTGAACTACCTCGGCTTCGAGCATTACAAGCGCTGGGATCTCTCGCGCGACAAGAAGTACGAGCTCTCCGACAAATCGAAGCGCTTCCTCGACAGCATCAAAGGCAAGGTGCGCATGACGGTGTTCTTCGGCGGCAACAACCCAATCGCCACTGACGTGCAGAACCTGCTGACGCAGTATCAGTACGCATCGAAGGGCAAAGTCGACGTCGAGAACATCGACCCGGAGCGCAGTCTCTCGCGCGCGAAAGAGGTCTTCGAGAAATACAAAGTGGTCAGCGACGAGAGCCTCGTGGTTGTCGACTACGAAGGCCGCAGCAAGACCGTGAAGGCGTCGGAAATGGCGGACGTCGATCCGGGCAACGCGATGTTCGGCGAAGGCCCGAAGGTCACCGCGTTCAAGGGCGAGCAGGCAATCACCGGCGCGATGATCGACCTCGTCGAGGGCAAGAAGAACGAGATCGGTTACGTGCTCGGGCACAAGGAGCCGCCGATCGCGGATGCGGCGCCGACGATGAGCATGTCGATGCAACCGGAGGCCGGGGCGCGCAGCCCGGTTTCAGTGCTGAAGATGTTGTTCGAAAACGAGAACATCGCGCTCAAGGAGCTGAACCTCTTCGACGTGCCGACCATCCCCGCGGAGATCAAGACGATCATGATCCTCGGCCCGCAATACGATCTCTCCGATCGCGAGATGCAGTTGCTGCGCGAGTTTTGGGACAAGCAGGGCCGCATGCTTCTGCTGCTCGATCCGGCGGCGAAAACGCCCAAGCTCCACGCCTTCCTGAGGGAGCTCGGCGTGACGATGAACGACGATCGACTGATGGCGAATGTGAAGACCGGCATCCAGGAAGTGGCCCGCGTGCGCGACGTGGTCGGTCGTTTCCTGCCCGACAGCCCGATCACTAAACGACTCGCGGATGTGCGGGCGCCATTTCTCGGCGGCACATCGTCGCTGACGCTCGCGCCTGAGCAGACGCGGCCGCCGAACATCCGACTGCAGCCACTCGCAGCGGCAGAAAAAGGCTACTGGGGCGAGGTCGATCACAATTCGTTAGACGACGACGTGCTGCAATTCACGGAGGGCCGTGATCACGACGCACCGCTTCACTTCGCGGTCTCGATCGAGAAGGGCGGCAGCACAGACGATCGCGTGCAGGCGAACTCGTCGCGCCTCGTCGTAGTGGGGAATTCCGCTTTCGTGCAGGACAGCGCGCTCACGCAGGACCAGCAGGGTCTCGATTTCATCTCCGGCAGCGCGAATTGGCTCCTCAGCCGCGAACAGCTGATCGGCATTGCGCCGAAGATCCCGCAGACTCTGACCTTCAGCCTGGATGAGGGCGCCATGCGAAACCTGCGCTGGCTCATTCTCGTTCTGCTGCCGCTGGTGCCGGCCGTGATCGGCGTGGCGGTCTGGTGGCAGCGCCGCGCATAGTTCGAATTCGAGTTTTATGAAGTCGAAAACGACTCTGATTCTGCTCGTCGTCGTGGTGGCGCTCGCGCTCTGGATCAAGTTCTACGAGAGCAAGCAACCGAACACCGAAGAGCGGAAGCGCCTCGCCGGGAACGTCGTTAATTTCGAAGAAGACGATCTCGACGGCATCGTGATCCAGAACGGGGATGATCGCATTGAGCTTCGCCGGAATGACAAGAAGTGGCGGCTCGAAACGCCGATCAAAGATCAGGCGGATAGCTCGTTGGTCGACAGTGTCGTCAGCGCGCTGGGGAGCTGGCAAAAGGACGAGACGATCTCGGAAGATGAGATCGAAAAAGATAAGGGCCGGCTCGAGGAGTACGACCTCGAGAAGCCAAAGCTGCGCGTGAAGCTGCTCGGCAAAGGGATGCCGCCCGAGATTCTCTTCGGCAAGGACGCGGCGCTCGAGGGCAAGATGTATGTGCGCCTCGAGAACTCGAAGGACTCGTTCCTCGTCTCGCAGCGGGTCAAGACCAACGTGACGAAGAAGGCGGAAGAGTTCCGTGACCGTAAGCTCACGGACGCGAGCAATTCGGAAATTTCCCGCGTCGCGCTCAAGACTGCTGCCGGCGAAATGGAGTTGCAAAAGCAGGGCGAGCATTGGGAAATCACCCGTCCGCTCCGCGCACGTGGCGACACCCAGAAGGTCGGCGATCTCGTCTCGCAGATGACGGCCGCACGCATCCAGCAATTCGTCGCGGAAGCGGGCGGCGATCTACAGCCGTACGGTCTGACGGAGCCGCGCGGCTCGATCACGTTGTTCAAGCAGGACGACAAAGAGGGGCAGGTGCTCCAGATCGGCGGCACACCGCCTGAGCAACAGGATCAGGTTTACGTGCGCTTCTCGGCGCGGAATTTCGTCTACACGCTGCCAAAGAAGCTCGAGGAAATCCTCAACACCAAGCCGGCCGATCTCCGCGACCGCCACCTCGTGCGCTTCGACACGAACCTCCTCGATCGGATCACGATCGACGCGCCGGGCAAAGGCAAGACAGTGCTGGCGCGCAAAGAGCAAGTCTGGGCGATATCGAGCCGCGACAACCAGCTGGCCAACAATACTGAAGTCACCCGCTTGCTCGACACATTGAAGAACGCGCAGGTCACGCGCTTCGTGGAGGACGTCGCCTCCGATTTGCCGAAATACGGGCTCGATCAGCCGCAACTGCAGGTCACGCTCAGCTCCTTCGCCTCGGAGAACACGGCGGAGACTGCGGCCGGCGAGAAGCCGATCGCTACGATCGCATTCGGCAAAGTCGATGGCGACAACGTGTTCGCGCGGATCGGCGAAGAGCCGTTCGTCGTGGCGGTTCCGCGGACGTTGCTCGACCAGATCTTCGCCGACCCGGCGAAGTGGCAGGAGCTCGCGATCTTCAAGTTCAAGCCGGAAGATCTGCAACGCCTCACCGTCAGGACCGACAAGGAAACAACGCTGACGCGCGGCCCGAACAACGAATGGGCGCGCGCCGAGGGCAGCGAACCAGTCAACCAGGTGAATGTGCAATCCCTGCTGAATACGTTGAGCGACTTGCGCGCCGTGCGCTGGGAGAGCACCGCAACGCCGCAGCAGGCTTTCGACCAGGTCCAGATCACGATCGAATTCACGACGTCGGCTGATGACAAGACGATGCACAAGCTCGTGGTGGGCGGACCGGCGGGCGGCGGAATGTGGTACGGGCGTGTGGAGGGACGCGAGGGCGTGTTCGTGCTCAGCAACCCGGACTTCAACGCCCTGCGTTTGCCGCTCGGTGAGCCAACGGCTCCGCCCGTCGTCGCACCATCGCCACCAGCCGCGCCCGCTGCCTCGGCCTCGCCGTAAGGCGTGCGGTGCTTTGCGCCAAGCACCGGCGCGCCTGGCGTAACTCCGAGCGCGCCGACCGCCGCTACACGAAGGCCTTCGACTTCTCCGCGGTGTACATCGTGGCGATGCCGCCGGTGAACGGTGTGGCGCGAGCCGATGCGAAGCCGTTCGCGTCGATCAATCGCGTCATCGTTCCACCGCTCGGAAACTCCTCGATTGACGCTGCGAGGTACTCGTACGCATCACGGCGCCCTGTCACGAGGGAGGCGAGTGCGGGCAGACAACGGTGTAGATAAACGCGATAGGCTGGGCGCAAGAGCGGGACAGGCACGGAGAAATCGAGCACCAGGAGATGTCCACCCTCCCTCACCACGCGTGCCATCTCGCGGATCGCCGCGGCCCAATCAGACATGTTGCGCAGGCCGAAGGCGACCGTCACACAATCGAAACTGCCATCCTCGAATGGCAGCGCGAGCGCATCTGCCGCGGTTGTGCGCGTCAGCCCTTTGGCACGAGCACGTGCCAGCATCTCGGTCGAGAAATCCGCTCCGGTGACTTCCGCCTGGGGCATGCGGCGTTGGATCGCGAGCGCTAGATCTCCGCTGCCGGTGGCAAGGTCGAGAATGCGGCGAGCGCCCCAGCGTTCAACCGTTCCCGTCGCGCGCCATCGCCAGTAGAAATCGACGCCGCCGCTGAGCAGATGATTTGCAAGATCGTAGCGAGGCGCGATGCCGTCGAACATCCCGCGAACTCGTTCCGGCTCTCGCGACGGTGCTCTGGTCGAGTGGTCGATCGCGGGCGCCGCCATGGTGCCGCAGCGTAACACCGCGCCAGCCGGGCAGCGAACCATGTCCTACGCTGCTTACGCGCGCTGGCTCGCTGGCGATCCGTCGGCACTCAGAAACAGCCGACCTCCAGTACGTCTGCCGTCGAATTCTAGACGATGGCTCTTTCCTACACGCTACGGCAGCCGCTTAAGACAGCTGCGGCAGACGCGGCTGATCGGCTCGTCCTTATTACGGGCGCGGCCGGCAACATCGGCAGCTACTTTGCGGAACAAAACCGCGGGCGTTATCGGCTTCGGCTGATGCTGCGCAATGGTGACAAAGAGGCAGGGCTTCGCGAGTACGGGGAGATCGTCAAAGGTGACATCACGAACCTGGAGCAGATGAAGGAGCTGTGCCGCGGCGCGGACACCGTGCTCCACCTTGCCGCCAGCGCGAGCCCGTCGTCGACGTGGGACGAAGTGCTGCCGGCCAACATCATCGGCACCTACAATGTCTTCGCCGCGGCAAAATCGGCGGACTGCCGCCGCGTGATCTACGCTTCGTCGATCCATGCTGTCTCGGGTTATCCGCCGGATGTGCAGGTGAAGACGTCCGATCCGGTCAATCCCGGTGATCTCTACGGTGTTTCGAAATGCTTCGGAGAAGCGCTCGCGCGATATTGCGCGGAGAAGGAAAATCTCTCCGCAATCGCGCTGCGCATCGGCGCGTTTCAGCCGATCGAAACGGCGCAAGACGAGGCGAACATCGGGTTGCTCGACGCCTTCGTTTCGCAACGCGACCTGAATCAGCTGATCATCCGCTGCATAGACGCCGAACACATTCAGTGGGCCGTGTTCAATGGGCTGAGCAACAACCGTTTCAAACGGCTCGATCTCTCTGATGCACGCGAGCTGGTCGGCTACGAACCGCAGGATGATCTCGCGGAAGAGCATCCGCAGCTGGAGCCGACGGAGCTGGCCGAGGATATTCGTGCCCACAGCAAAGCGGACGCGTCGCAGCAGTCTGGGATGCGCGAAGAGGTGGACTGACGCGAGCGGTCGCGGCTCAATGGATCCCTACGCCAGCCCGAAAGAAACGAAGGTCGGCGCGAATCGCCCGAAGATTCAGCACGTCGCGGAGACGCCGGAGCAACGGCGGACCCGACGCGAGCGCCAGGCGGAGAAGGAAGCCGTCATGGCAGAGCGGCGCGGGATCAAGAAATCCGCGCGCCGGCATCTTAAACAGCAGATGCTCGCCGAGCTCGACGACACGGAATAGCGGCGACGGCAGCTGCGGCACCGTTCGGACGCGACGCGCTCGCACGTCCCGCGTCCTGTGCTCGACAGAGCCGAGCTGCGTCGCTACCGAATCGCTACAGTCCTACGGAATGTTGTAGGTCTCGACGAGGCCGATGCCCGTTGTGTCGCCCTTCCCGCGCAGGATCGCGGTATACAGCCCGGGCGCGGCGGCCGGCAGTAAGATCGCGGATTCGGCAGAATTAGACGGCGCAAGCGATGCCGCCTGAATCTGCGCTGCTCCGGACGATTGCTGCCAATCGTCGTTCTCCTCGATCAAGGTGCCCTGCGCGTTCCGCAGTTCGAGCGTGGTGTCATTCAGTGCGGCGGGTAGCCGCTCCTTTAACGACGGCCCGAGGCCACGCACAACGACTCCGATCGGCCCACGGTCTGAAGGGCCGGCAATGAAGCCGCCAATCATGACGTTGTCGCCGGTCTCGACGACACCGCGCGTGCTCAGATTCACGAGCTTCGCTTCGTCCGTGCCGCCGACTTCGTAGACCTCCGCGAGACCAACACCGGTGCTGCGATTTTGTCCCCGCACGATGGCGGTGTAAGCGCCCGGACTGAGCGTGCGAACGATGGCCGCCTCGAAGTCGCTCGACGGCTGCAATCCTGTTGCGGCGACGTCGGCTTGGTTGTCGCGCCAGTTGTCGTTAGTCGCGATCGGCTCCGGGTTGCCCTGTTGATAAAGTTCAAGAACAGGATCCTCGAGGCGACCCGCGAACGGTGCGCCATTCGCCTGCAGCGATGGCCCGATACCGCGCACGATCACCTTTTTGGGCACGGTGCCGCCGATGATGAAACCGCCGATCAAGACGTTATCGTCGGTCTGCACTCGCGCACGCGTCGAGATGTTCTGCAGCCTCCCGGGGACCGGCGGGAGCGGCGTGTTGCGGCTCGCCGTGGTGACCTCGCGAGGCGGGCGCGGCGAAGGCGCCGGCGAGACGTTCGGCGTTGTGTAGCTCATTGTCGGAATCCCGTTGCCGTTGACCACGATCTGCATGAAATCGAGCCGGACGGCACCCACTTCATCGACCAGTTCTTCCTGCCAGATTGGCTTGGCGGTGTCGACGCCGGTTCCACGGACGTAATAGACCCGCGCGTTGCCCTCGCCGGCATCTTCGAGCGCGGTGAGATGGATGGTGCCGTTATCGATGACGAAGTATTGGTCGGCACCGGGATCGCCTCGCCCGGCATCGCCGAAGCGCGGCAAGGTGTGCACAAAGGCGAAGCTCTCGCCCTGGTTGAAGCTCACGTAGAGCTTGTCGCCGTGAGTGACATAGAGGGTGCCGTTGCCGTCGAAAGCCGAATGCGTGATGACGTGGCGGTCTCCGGGTCCGGCTGGGATCGGATGTTTGATGCCGACCCAGTTGGCGCCGAAGTCGTTCGTCTTGCAGACGTAAAGCTCGCGAGAGTCCGGCACCGGCTCGGTCCAGTAGAACTGCCGATCCGTGCCCCACGTTCCGTGGCGGCCAGCTTTCCATTTCACAAACTTGTCATTCCGGACGCGAGTGTCGCCGACGTCATTAGGCGCGTGCGAGTTGTCGCGACAGACGACGTGAATCGGGCCGCTGCCGTTGTTGCCCACGAGCGGGGTCTGGATCGGAAACGTGAGCCCGCCATCGAAGCTGAAGATGAGGACGGAGCCGATGCGGAACCAGCCCGCGAGCACATAAGGCTCACGTTGCGCCACAGCCGCGGGCGCGATGTCGCCGAACGGCCCGAGATACGCCCAGGCCTGATCGTTGGCGACGAACGGCACGGGGAACTGCGTAATGATGAAGCTCTCTCCGCGGTTGTCGCTATGCGCGGTGACGCCGTTCGCCAGCTCGGTGCCGAAGTAAATCACGTCGTCGCCGAACGCCTGCATGTCGCCCTCGATGCCGAACGGCTCAGAAGCGTCGACCGGCGGATACTTCTTCGTCCAGGTCTTGCCGCCGTCTGAGCTCTTGCGGATGTCGTTGCCGGTCGCGAGCTCCGGCAGCAGGACGTATGTGTCAGGGCCCTCGGACCCGAGATTTCCCTCACAGCAGGTGCCGTGATAAAAGATGGTCCACTCGCTCGATTTCGGCGGTGGCGGACGCGTTGTGGCCACAGCCGGCACTACAGTCGCTGTGCCGCGGTATTGATCGCCTGGATTGCCGCTGAAATAGACGGCGCGCACTGTGAACACGCCCGTCCCATCGGTAGCGGGATTGATGTAAGCGATTTCGGCCGTGTTCGTGCCGCCGGTCGATGATCCGATGAGCGGACCGGCATTGCTCTCCTTGTGAATGTAGAGGTCGTAGTCGCTGGCCAGCAGGACCCACGAAAACATGACCTGGACGCGCTTGCCCTCCCAATCAGCTGGGCTGCCGCCGACTGTGATCGTGAAGGTGTCGCAACTCACGCCCTCCACGCACGTCGCTTCGCCGTTGTTGGTGCCGCCAATCGCGGTACCGGTCCAGGCGATCGGCTCGGCCGCTGGCGTAATGGTGCCGGCACTCGGGTTCGCAGCGCCGAGCCTCACAACCGAGACGGCACAGGCCAGGCTGAAAATCATCAAGACACCAAATACGGTCCAACGCTTTTTATTCATGATTAGTCCTCCAGCTACAGCTGCGACGAGGCACCGAGTTAATTCGATTCTCGCAGACAACGCAACCACCCGCACGCGTGACTTGACACCTGCGTGCGCGTTGGCTGCATTAGCCGCGGAGCGTCGCTACGGTGCGGTGGGCTCCGCATCGTGACTGAAATCTCCGTTACCCAAACCGGCGACGCCGCGTCTTCCGCGCGCCCAGACGTTATCGTTCGGGGGACGGGCGCGGGCTTTCCGCAGGAGGTCGAATCGGGCCGGCATCGTTTTATTGTCGATGAGCCTCTCGATGTCGGCGGCACGGACACGGGAGCGACGCCGTATGATCTGTTTCTCGCGGCGCTTGGCTCGTGCACTTCGATGACGATCGGAGTCTATGCGAGGCGCAAAGGCATCCCGCTCGAGAACATCAGCGTGTCGCTCTGGCATTCGAAGATCCATGCCGCCGATTGCGAGGAGTGCGAGACGCGGCAGGGACGGATCGATCGGATTGAAATTGCGATCGATCTCACCGGACCGCTGACTGACGAACAACGCGCAAAATTACTGGAGATCGCGAAGATGTGCCCAGTGCACCGGACGCTCACATCCGAAATCAACGTCCGGTTCCAGTGAAGGCGACGGCGACTGAGCTGCGATGACGAGCTCTTCGCGGGTTTGCTCGGGGTTCTTGCCGCGATCGTGCTGGCGGCCGGCGTGCTGCTTCTCGCGCGATCTGAAGCGTGGCAAAGGGGGCCGAGCCGGGCGTTTGCGTTGCTGCGCATTCCAGAGCCAGCCCAGCACTCGGTATGATCGTGCTGCTGCGATCGAGCAGGCCGAGGGGCGCCGCGCGGCACGAGAGCTCGACGAGCTGCAAGAACAACGCCGCGAGCGGCTAACTCTACTCACCGCGACGCCTGGCGTGAAAGCGCTTTGCGGCCGGACAAAGCGGAGAAGCAGCTGTTTCAGGAAGCGAAGCGGAATCGCGCGCAGCGTGCGGTGGATTCAGCCGGTGGACATTGGCCGATCCGCCTGATCAAGCCCGTGGAGATCGATGAGTGGACGGTGCTGCCAGCGGGAACAGCAGTCGAGTTGCTGGGAACGAGCGAGACAACGTCGTCACGATACGGAGCGAGGCGGCAAGCTAGCGGGTCAGCCCGTGCCAGACGGGGCTGCGCGCGATTAGCGGCGCCATCTGCGACGAGTAGTGCTCACGAGAGGAGTCGAACCTCCACGGGTTTCCCCATACGGTCCTGAGCCGTACGCGTCTGCCATTCCGCCACGTGAGCAAGTCGCCGGAGCGGCTGCTAAAATGCGCGTGCGACTGGCTGGCGCAAGTTTTAAACGGCCTGTCGTGCTGCGACCCGATACGCGCGCCACCAGTGATGCTGAAGCGCGCGGGGCCTAAAGACTGTCTGGGATGTTCGAAACGAGCTAATGCGGGGTGCTGCCCTGCTCATCCGCTTCGCACGATCCGTCCACCCTGCGTGAGGTCACTCGCCGTCTTCGCGGCTCGGGATGACCGCGCCCGGTGGACTCACAGGGTGGACCAATGCCGCGCCGCCCCTCACCCGCGGCGCTTTTTGCGGGCGCGATCTTCCAGCTGACTTGCCTGGCGCGCTTTGCCTAGCGCACGCAGCAGGTCGGCGTAGTTCGATGCGACGATTTCGTAGTCCGCTGGTGGCTTGTCTGTCGCCTCTTCCCATGACTTGAGCGACGCGCGATAAAGCTCGGACGCGCGCGGGTAATCGCCCCGGGAATGGTAGACCACCGCAAGGTTGCACTTCGATTGTGCGATATCAGGGTGGTTCTCCGGGTGCACCTTCTCGCGGATCGCCAGCGCGCGAAGGTGCGTCTTCTCCGCTTCCGCGAAGCGGCGCTCGTTCGTGTAAAAGACGGCGAGATTGTTCAAGACCGAGGCGACATCGGTGTGCTCAGGTCCAAGCTGCTTCTCATAGATCTCGAGCGCGTGCAGATAGTACGGCTCGGCTGCCTTTTGCCGCCCGGACTTGCGATACATGAGGGCAATGTTGTTGAGCATCGTGCCGAGATCGGAGTACGGCAGATCCGTCAGCTGCGTGCCGGCTGCGATGGCTTTCTCATAGTAGGAGATCGCCTCTTCCGTCTGGCCGAGATGGTCGAAGAGAAATCCGAGACGCCGCGCCGATCGATAGATTGCGCGATGATCGGGCGGGTCGCCTTTCGTGAGAACCTCGTGCGCCTTCACCAGGTACGGCTGCGCCGCCGCCTGGTCGCCCGCCTGGTCGTGCAATTGCCCGAGCTTTTCGAGACTCAGCGCGATGTTCGCGTTTCCCGCGGGAAAAGCCCGTCGGGCGAGCTCGAGCGCGGCCTCTGCTACACGGATAGCCTGCGGCAGCAGGTTCGACCCGCGCAGCATGTCCAGCTTGTCGTTGAGAATGGCCCAGAGCTTTTCGTCGCCCGAGGCCATTGGCTTACCAGCCCTCGCTGAGTTGGCTCACCAGCCGCACGGCGAGATCCTCGACCGCGAGAGGCAGCGCTTGCCGCTCATCCTGCTGCGGGTCGTCGCCAACGAAGAAGCTCGTCCCGCCGCTGATGCTGGCCGGTCCGGCGACTGCGGCTCCGTCCTTCTTTCGCAAGGTGTAGCCGACCGTCACGCCGAGATTGAATTCCGACGAAGCGAGCACGTTTCCGCGCACCGCACGCGCCGGTCCGCGTCCGATGCCCTGCACGACGCCATCGAGGATGGCGTCGGCCTGATCCTCCGTCGTGATGCGGAACGTGCCATCCTGCTGGATCTGCTTGATCACGGTGTTGGTCACGAGCACCTCGACGCGCGGCGAGTAGGTATTGTTGGTGAACGTCTTGACCGCGATGTTCTTTACGTCCCGCAGCGCGTACGGCTTCACATCGCCGAGGCGATAGCCGGCGCACCCGGTGAGAAAGACGGCTACGCAAGCCGTAGCGAGAAGCTTTTTCACTGATCCGGCGACGGCGAGGACTGAGTGCTCGACGTATCCGGAGCGGTAGTCGTGTCGGGCGTCATGGAAGCCGGCGGCGGGAGCGATTCGTCAGCTTCCGGCGGCGGCAGGGCTGCGTCCTCAGGCGAGAGGCGCATCGGGATGCCGGCATCGTCGGAGGCGGAGCCGCGTGAGGACGGCGCCGCTCCCGGCATCGCCACTGGCTTCGGCTTCTTCGCCACGGCGGCGGCGGTGACCGCGGCCTCTTTTACCGCTGCGTCTCCCACTTTTGCGCGAAGCTCGTCCACGCGTTGCAGCGCGCGAGTGCTCTCCTGCGACCCAGGCTGCTGACGGATGACGTCGTAATAGTAGATCAGCGCGGCTTTGAAGTTCTTTTGCTTGTCGTAATACTTCGCGATCTGGAAGGCGTTCGTCGTTTGCTTCTGGTCGAGTGCGCGGAGGTTCTCACGTGCCTGCGCCGCTTTTTCGCTCTTCGGGTAGCGATTCAGGAAATCCTGGAAGCCATTCCGCGCGTTGGCTGTCGCTCGAGCGTCGCGCGTGCCGTTCCGCAGCGCGTTGAACCAAAGGTAGCCAATCTGGTACTGGGCATCGGCCGCCACCGGGTCGTCCGGGAACTTCTCGACTACTGCTTGGTAAGCCAATACGGCCTGCTCTGCATTGCGCATCTTTTCCGCCGCAAGGCCGATGTTGAATTGGGCCCGAGCGGTGTATTTGCCGTAGGGAGCGGTCCGCACGATCGCCGCGAAAATCTCGACCGCACGATCCACTGAAGTCCTGATCGGGATACCGAGCAGCTTTAGTTTTTTGCCGTTGAGGTACAGCTCGCCAATCCGAAACTGCGCCTCGATTGCCGCGTTGAAGTGCGGGCTTTTCGGATACTGCTCGACCAGCACTCGGTAGGCGGCGGCAGCCCGCAGGTAGTCACCGGTCTGCTCCTCGAGCTGAGCGAAACGGAACGCGGCGCCAGGCGCAAGCGTGTCTTTCGGGTGACGCCTGACAATCGCGCGGTATGCCTTCGTGGCGCGGCCGACATCGCCGGCGGTTTCAGCCGCTTGCGCTTTCTGCCAAAGCTCCTGCGCGTTCCCGCTCATCTCTTCCTCGCCGGGCGCGACGTATTTCGCCTTCTCGCCGGGACGAAACACGACAGCAGCGGGGCTGAGCTGCGCGCAGGCGAAGCAGCTAGCGACGAGTACAAGGGTGTAGAAAGGACGATGCATCGGGGTTCGGCACCCTATTGAACTTAGCCGTTCCGTCAAGGCAACGGAGGCGGTCCACATGCCGGCGGATTGAAGCCGTCGACGCGCAAGGCATGCGCGCGAAGCGATTCCGTCGTAGGAATTTACACGCGGATTTGAACCTCACTCATCAGCAAAAAATCCGCCTTGGCGCCTGCGCTTGGAGCTTCGACGAATGGCGCGGCAGCTTTTATCCCGCGGAGCTGCCGGAGCATCGCTGGCTCGAGTTCTACTCGCGCTATTTCTCGGCGGTGGAGGTGGATTCCACCTTCTACGCCGCGCCGTCGGAAGCTGCGGTGTTGCGGTGGGTGGAGAGCACGCCCGCCTCTTTTCGGTTTGCCTGCAAGCTGCCGCGCTCGATCACGCATGCATGCCGGCTGCGCGATTGCAGCGCTGAGTTCACACAATTCCTCTGTGCGATCGAGTCCCTCGCTCCGAAGCTCCAGGTCATCCTCGTTCAGCTCCCACCATCGTTTACGCCAAAGGATGGGCGAGGAGTGCTGCGCGGTTTTCTCGAGCAGTTGCCGCGCGATTTTCGTTTTGCGATCGAGTTCCGGCACCATGGCTGGCACACCCCGCAAGTGGTGCGCCTGCTGCAGAAGCATCGTGTGTGCTGGGTCTGGGCGGACACGAGCCCGCTAAACGAGCGCAATCTCGCGCCGTTCGAGCTTTGGCCGAACACGACCGACTTCCTGTATGTGCGGCTGCTGGGCGACTACGCCACAAAATACGCGGAGGACGGCGCGCGCGTGCATCAATACGGCAAGCTGCTCTGGAAGCGCGAGGCGGCGCTGGAGAGCTGGGCGTTGAAGATCGAGCGGCACGTGGAGGAGACGCGCAGCGTCTGGGCCTTCGTGAACAACCACTTCGAAGGCTTCGCGCCCGAGACATGCCAGCGGCTCGCGCAGCGGCTCGGGTATGATCTGCCACTCCCCTCGGCGGCCGACACGCTCTCGGCGGATCCGGGCCAGCTGGAGTTATTCGAAAGCGGCGCCACTTAGTAGCGGTCACCTCGGGAAAAGCGGCGGAATACCGCCGCACTCCAAAACGCAAGCGCCGAGGCAGGCGCGCCATGTCGCGACAGCGTCTTGGAGTGCGCCAGTATTCTGGCGCTTTTGCTACCAGCTATCGAATCTCGCTCGCGCCGAAGTACGCGTGCAGCGGTTCGGGTAACCGCACCGAGCCGTCCGCCTGCTGGCCTGTCTCGATCAGCGCCGCAAAGACGCGCGGCAACGCCAGCCCCGAGCCATTCAGTGTGTGGCAGAAGCGGTTTTTCCCCTCCGCATCCTTGTACCGAAGATTCATGCGGCGCGCCTGGTAGTCCCCGAAGTTCGAGCAGCTCGACACTTCAAGGTAGGCGTTCTGCCCCGGCGACCACGCCTCGATGTCGTACGTCTTCGCCGATCCAAAGCCTACATCACCCGTACAAAGCTCGATCACGCGGTAGTGCAAACCGAGCAGCTGCAACACGCGCTCGGCATTAGCGGTCAACGCTTCCAGCTCATCGAATGAACTCTCCGGCGTCGTCAGCTTCACCATCTCCACTTTATCGAACTGATGCACGCGGATGATGCCGCGCGTTTCCCGTCCAGCCGATCCAGCTTCGCGGCGAAAGCAAGGCGTGTAGGCCGCAAACTTCTTCGGCAGATCGCCCGCGGCGAAGATTTCCTCGCGGTGGAAATTCGTCACCGGCACCTCCGCGGTCGGCGCCAGGAATATCTCGTTCCCTTCGAGCCCGTACATGTCCTCTTCGAACTTCGGCAGCTGCGCCGTGCCGATCATGCAGTCGCGCCGCACGAGGAACGGGGGGCTCATTTCCGTGTAACCATGCTCGCGCGTGTGGAGATCGAGCATGAAGTTGATGAGCGCGCGCTCCAGCCTTGCGCCGTGCCCGGTGAAGCAGATGAACCCGCTGCCGCTCAGCTTCGCAGCCCGCTCGAGGTCGAACAGCTTCAGCCGCGAGCCGATCGTCACATGGTCCTGCACCTCGCCGTGCAGCTGCGGCTTCTCTCCCCAGCTGCGTACCACCGGGTTCTCGCTCGCGTCCTTGCCGATCGGCGCGTTCGGGTGCGGCAGGTTGGGAATCCGCAGCAGGATCTCGCGCTGCTGCTCGTCGGCCGCGGTGGAGGCGCGATTCAGCTCTGCGATTTCCTCCCCGATCTCACGCACCCGGCTCTCCAGCTCTTCGGACGATTCACCGCGGCTGCGTTTCCCGCCGATCTCCTTGCTCAGCCGCTTGCGATCCGCGTTCAGCTGCTGCAGCGCCGTCTCCGCCTTCCGGCGCTGCGCATCGACCGCGAGCAACTCATCGATCCGTGCAGCATCATCGCCGCCGCGCGTGCCAAGGCGTTCCTTCACGAAGTCCGGCTGTTCCCGTATGAGACGGATATCGAGCATGCCCGCTGATATCAGTGGCATCGCGAGAGCGCAACGTCGGCGCGCGATGCGCGGGTGGGTGCTTGGCTGAACTGACGCCGCCGATCGCCGAAACGGTTGCGGAGGCGGCGCCACTGCACGCGTATGTGTGTGCACCCGCTCCACCGCACGGTCATCCTGAGCCGCGCAGACGGCGAAGGACCTCACGCCAGCACCTTGCATCCGATCCGCACGGCACCCGATTGCGCTGCTGCGCGGCTACCTGCACAATCGCGGCGGGCTGTCGGGTGATTTGCCGCCGAAGGGGGCCGCTACTCGAGGTGTGTTGGCGTGAGGTCCTTCGCCGTCTGCGCGGCTCAGGATGACCGCACGGGGCCGCCGGACCAAGTGATGTTAGCCAAGCTAACGACGGATCGCGCGATCAGCCGCTCGAAGCCCACCGGCTGATCGATCGCCCGCCTTCATCAAACCACGTGACAACCGCGCCTGACGTCTCATATTTGCGCCGTGGAACAACTCGAGTTGCTCGGTGTTGCTCTGGGCCTTGCGACGCTCGCAGGCGTCAACCTTTACCTGACCGTCTTCGTCACCGGGTTGGCGGTGAACCAGCATTGGATCACGCTCTCGCAGCAATACGAGCCGCTCCAGGTGCTCGCGCATCCGGCCATCATCACGATCGCGGGCATCCTCTACTTCGTTGAGTTCTTTGCCGACAAGATCCCTTGGATCGACTCTGCATGGGACTCCGTCCATACGGTGATTCGGCCGATCGGCGGCGCCTTGCTCGGCGTGCAGGTGCTCGGCCAATCGAACCCGACATTCGACGTGATCATCATGCTGCTGGCTGGCGGCACGAGCTTGATTGCGCATACAACGAAGGCTTCCTCGCGGCTCGTGGCGAACACCTCGCCCGAGCCATTCTCGAACATCGGCCTCAGCCTTGTCGAAGACGTAGCCGTGTTCGGCGGCCTCGCGCTCATCGCCTATAATCCCGTCATCGCGCTCTGCGTCTTCGCGGCCCTGCTCGCGGCTGCAATTTACTTCGGACCGAAAATCCTCCGCGCGATGAAGGCCAAGCTCTGGCTCATCTTTCGCAAGCTGAAGGCGCCGGCGGACAGTCGCGCGCCGGCTACGCTCCCGATTAACTTGCCCGGCAACCTCGCCGAGATATACAGCCGGCATAACGTGCTCAGCGAGACGATCGCGTGGGCCGTGCCGTGTATCAGCGGAAAGGGGCGCCGGATTCCTGCGAATCTCTTCGGCGCGCTCGTCGCTACTAATGAAGAGCCTCGGAAGCTGATCTTCGTTGCCCGTAAGCGCGGGCGCGGCGTGTCGGAGACGATCGACCTCGAGGGCTGCATGGTCGCGCGGGAGCCGAAGTTCCTCGCTGAGAACCTCGTCATCCTGCCGGCTGGCGGAAAAGGTGCGAAATATCTCTTCGTCTTCCCGCGCTCCAGCGGCGGCGCAGTCGAAGAGATCGTCGAGTACCTGCGGCCGCGCCTCGCGGCACCGGTTGCTCCGATCGAGGTTACCGAGACCGAGCCGGAGCCCGAGCCCGCGCTGCACAGCTAACCGATCACAGAACGTGCTGGCCCCCTCACCCAGCACCGCCCGGTACCAGGAGTTTCGCGAGCGCAGCCGCGTCAAAGAACGCGCGCTGTTTGCCACGCCTCGAAACCCGAACGAACTGGAGCTGCAGGCGCGCTGGTTCGCGGGAGACTTCGGCCGGCGCTTTCGGTCCGCGGATGGCAAGGCGATCGAGATCGTGCAATTCGGCACGTGGAACCGTGAGGCCGGCCCGGATTTTCAGGGCGCTGCGATCAACGTTGATGGGGAGGTGAAGCGCGGCAGCATCGAGTTCGACCTGACAGACCGAAGCTGGGAATCGCACGGGCACGCGATCAATCCGGCGTTCGAAGACGCGGTCTTGCACGTCTTCGTGAACGCGAGCGAGCACACCTTCTTCACCCGCACACGCGCGAACCGGAACGTGCTCCAGGTGCGCGTTGATCTCTCCTCGCTGGCGGACGCCTTTGCGTCCAACGTGCCGCTCGCGCGGCCCGGGCGGTGTCACGCCCCCCTGAAAGATCTTCCGGAGGAGCGTGTGCTGAGCGTCCTCGATGCCGCATCGCGCTTTCGCCTGGACCGGAAAGCCGCCCGTTTCCGCGCACTGGCTGATAACCATGGCGCCGATGAAGCGATCTTCCAGGAGCTCGCGACTGCTCTCGGATACAAGCAGAACAAGCTCCCGTTCACCCTCATCGCGCAACGGCTTCCGCTCGCCACGTTGCGCAAGGAAGGTGATCGCGCGGAAGCGCTCCTCTTCGGCGTGGCTGGTTTCCTGGAAGCGCCGGATCTCGCCGTCTACGCGAAGGAGACGCGCGCGTACGTGCGCGACCTGTGGGATCAATGGTGGGCGCGGCGAGATGACCTGCAGCGACTGGTGCTGCCGCCGAAGCTGTGGCGCCTCGGTGGAGCCCGACCGCTGAATCACCCACAACGCCGCCTCGGCGCGTTAGCGACTCTCGTACGCGAGTGGAACGCGCTCCAGGCAGCGCTCGCCGCTGCCGAACCAGCCACCGCCCTCCGCCGATTCCTCCTCCGGCTTGAGCATCCTTTCTGGAGCCATCACTACACCCTGACCTCGGCGATGGCGCCTAACAAATTGGCGGTGATCGGCGATACGCGCATCGCAGAGATCATGGCGAACGTCGTCTTCCCATGGCTCCGTGCGAGCGGCGCCGACACGTGGCCGGATTACCAGAAGTTGCCGGCCCGGCTCACGAATCGTCGACTCGAGACCGCCGTGACGCGCTTGTTTGGGGATGACCCACGCCAGCGCACATTTGTGCGCACGGTCGTGAACCAGCAAGGCTTGCTGCAGATTTATGAAGACTTCTGCCTGCAGGATAATTCCGACTGTGCCCACTGCCCCTTCCCCGAGCAGATGCAAAAGTGGACCGCTTAACGACTAATGTTCCGGTTGTGCGGCGTTTCACCGCTTGCCAATGTAAAGTCGGCCATCCACAATCCGGATTCGCGTCGCGGGTGTAGTTCAATGGTAGAACGGCAGCTTCCCAAGCTGCATACGAGGGTTCGATTCCCTTCACCCGCTCACCACCTTTCCGACATGAAAAATCATTGGATCGCCGCGTTTCTCTGCGTCGTTTTTACCTTCGCTGCGACAGGCTGCGGAACTCCGCGGAACACCGGCAACCCGAAGCGGCGTTATGGAACGCCGCAGACGGGCACAAACCTTCCTCGGTGGACGGTTGATCCGAGCGAGAAGCGCGAACAGCGCTCGAAGCAGCGAAAAGTAAAGGCGCGTCGCGAGAAGCGGGACGCGAAGCCTCGCGCTGAGAAGCCAAAGCGCGAGCGACAGGAGCGTCGGTCGCGCCCTGCCGACGAAGAGGTGATCACGCGGGGTGGGTTCCGCTAGCGTTACGTACCGCCGCATCGCGCGCAACACGACCGACAAGCGCAACGCCGCAGCCTCTCGATGGGCATCTGAGCCGGGTGTACGAAAGTCGCGGCTGCGAACCAGTTGAAAATGAGCCGCTCCCGACCGGCGTGTTCATCGCGTAAGCTGCTGATGGTGACGCAGGTGCGAGTATTTCAAAGAATTTCTTCAGTGTCTTTGACATAGCACGTAACCTGCTAAATACTTAACTCGGTTAAGCTTGTTGGGCTTGTGTTAGTGAGCGCTACGCTTCCCTGTGAAGGGCGCTGTCTATTCAGTCTCAACAGCTATCGACAAAGGTTGTCGGCCACGGGCCTCTTCGAGGAGTCCCGGTAGTTAAATAGCTGGCTGCTGGCGTGAGAACGCCGCGGCTGTTGTATGCGCAGCACTCGAAATCTGCGCCAGACTGAAAATGAAACCTACATTCCAAAACGATCGCCCGGTCCGCCGTGGCGAGTCAGTGCGTCCTGCTGGCCACTCCAGCAAAACTCCGGTCACAGATTGGAACTTCCAATCCTCGACTGCGAACCTCCACGGCGCTTCGTCGCCGGTCACCACCGA
Source organism: uncultured Chthoniobacterales bacterium (assembly GCA_902805675.1). Taxonomy (GTDB): domain Bacteria; phylum Verrucomicrobiota; class Verrucomicrobiia; order Chthoniobacterales; family UBA10450; genus JACCTI01. Next base: position 68,070 of record CADCTA010000077.1, read on the forward strand.
CAAGGCGTCGGCTGGTCAGAGCTTTTACGGGCTCAGCCAGGCCGTCTTCGCGGCGGAGACAAAGTGGGAAGATCGCATTGAAGCGCTCGCGCTTCTCGCGGTAGTCGCAATCGCTGCTTGTCCGGTGGGCGAAGCGATCTACATCGCGACTCAGACCGTTTAATTAGAGATCAAACGCCGGCTGCGTCTGTGGCAACATGGACGCAGCTGGCGACTCTCAAGATTGACGGGGCGAATCCCTTCGCCGGTTCGAGCGTTTCGCTTACTTCCGTCCGAAGAACCTTCGGAACGATTGGAAGATCCGGTTCGGAGCCGCTTCGGCTTTTCGACCGAAGTCGTCCAGACGCTGCGCAAACTGGCTCTGGATGCCGCCGTGCACCCCGCAGGCATTCGCCGGCACCTTGTCGGTCGGCAACGTGAGTTCGTAACCGGCTCCCGAAGCGAAACATGCATCCGTGGCCAGTTGATTTGAGTTCGCGCAGACGGTGGCGCGCGACAGCGGGATCACAGGCGGTAACGGCACAGCGGGATACCGCTGCGCTGCTTTGCTCATGGTCTGCGTCCAGACTGGAAGCGCAAGCGCCGCGCCATATCCCTTCGACATGATGGTTTGCGGCTGATCGAAGCCCACCCAGACGCCGCACGTCAACGCATTCGTGTAGCCGAGGAACCAGGCGTCCTTGTAGTCATTGGTGGTGCCTGTTTTGCCCGCGGCCGGATTTTTGTTCATGTCGAACCCGAGTGATTTGACGCTCGCGCCGGTGCCCTTCGTCATCACCTGCTCCATCAGCTGCGATGCCATAAAGGCCGCGCCGGGATCCAGCGCCTGATTCGAGAGGTGCGCGGCGCGGTAGATGGGGTTGTTATCCGCATCGTCGATACGCTCGATGATGTACGCCTGCTTCCGCTCGCCCACGTTTGGGAACACCGTGTAGGCGGCAGTGAGATCTTTGAGGTTCGTTTCGAACGAGCCGAGATAGATCGCCGGCCCGCCGGGGATGTTCTCGCCTAATCCCAGCGAAATGGCGGCTTTTTGCACCTCATCTGGTCCCGCAAAGTCGCCGATGCGCACGCTCATCGTGTTGCGCGATTGCACGAGCCCGTATGAAGCCGGCTGAATGCCGTTGTACGTGTTGTCGGAATTGCCGGGCGTCCAATTCCCTGCGCCGCGAATTTCGCCCGGTTGAATCGGCCCGTCGCTGATGGCCGCGCCGGGCAACATGCCCCGGGCGAATGCCAGCGCGTAGACGAACGGCTTGAACGACGAGCCGACCTGCCGGTTCGCCGGCGAGAGAGCGCGGTTGAACTTGCTATCGCCATAGTCACGCCCGCCGACGAGACCGCGGATTCCGCCGCTCTTGTTGTCGATCACTACGACGGCACCTTGCAGGTAAGGCATCGAGGAATCCTCGCCCTGCTCCGGCGCGCGATACTCCCCTTTCGTCGGATGTCGGAAATTGCCCTGCCGCTCGACTTTGCTCAGGTGCGCCTCGAGCGCTTCCGTCGCGCTATTCTGCACGGTGGGATCGAGCGTGGTGTAGATGTGCAGCCCGCCGAAATCGATCTGCTCGGGCGTGAGCAGCACGTTCAGGTCGCGCTGCACCGCGTCCATCGCGTAGTTCTCCTGGATCTGCGCCAGGCGCTTCGGATTTGCGTTGATCTTGGCCGCTTTCGCCTGCTGCGCCTCCGCGGCGGTGATCTTGTTCAGCTCCAGCATGCGGTCGAGCACCGCATTGCGCTCGCGTGCGGCGCCCTCGGGATTTTTCAGCGGCGAGAAGCGATTCGGGCTGCGGATTAGGCCCGCGAGGATTCCAGCTTCGGACAGGTTCAGCTTCGCGGCGTTCTTGCCGAAGTAAGCCTGCGCCGCCGTCTCGATGCCGTAGCAACCGGAGCCAAAATAGATGCGGTTGATGTACAGCTCGAGGATCTGCTCCTTGCTGTATTCGCGCTCGATGCGCAAGGCGACCATCGCCTCCAACGCTTTGCGGCGCAGATTCCGCCCACCGAGCGGCAGGCTATTGCGCGCGAGCTGTTGTGTGATCGTGCTGGCGCCTTCCTTCACGCTTCCGCTCGTCACGTTTTCGACCAGCGCCCGGATCACGCCACGAATGTCGACGCCACCGTGTTTATAGAAGCGCGTATCTTCCCGGGTCAGCAGCGCATCGATGAAATTTGGCGAGACCTCGGCGAGTGGAACGATCAGCCGGTTCGCGCCGGCCAGGCGACTGTAGATTTTACCGTCGACGTCGTAGACCGTGTTGCGCTCCGGCATCTCGCCGACCTTTTTGATGTCGAGCGCCTGCGCCCAGATGGCGAAGAACGTGACCACGCCTACAGCGCCGCCGACCAACAGGAGAAGGAGGAACGCAATCCAGCCAAGCCGGCGCTTGCGCTTCTTCCCGGCGCCGCTGCCACGGGTTGACGACACGCGGCGGGCGAAGAGTTTCATCGGCATAACAGGTTCGAGCGTCGGCAGTATTTGACCGCGTCGCGGGCTATTTTACTCAGAATTCGCAGCCGTGCAGAGTCGCAGCGCGGCGAGCGCCTGGGCATGATTACAGCGCCACCTCGCCGAAGCGAGCACGTCACTGCGGGCTAGAGGCGCATCCGCACCGCACCTTCGTGCTGCTCGTCCGCGCACGGCGCGTTGATCGGCACAGCCGGCTCTTCACTGCTCGCCTGCACCAGCCTGTTCTGCACGAGGTACTGCTCGAGCTCTTCGCCGCTGATATCAGGGACCATGGTGCCGTTCACCTCGACACATGGCGACAGCGGCTGCCCACTCTTCGTTTCCATTTCCCAACGGAACGCCGGGTTCTGGATGATGTCCTTTTCGGTGTAAGCGAGATTGTATTTCGCTAGCACCGCGCGCACGCCGGCGCTCCATCCGCAATGAGTCTTCAGGTAGGCAGTGATCTGTGGCGTTTCCATGTGGTAGATTGTAGCACGCCGCCCGCGACTTCGCATCCGCCGTGCCGAGTTCCGGAATGCGCTCCCCATCACGAACGGCTACACTGCCGCGATGATCAGATCACGCCTCGAGCCGCAGACCGGCACTGCATTCGAACTAAAAGCCGGAGAGACGCTGCGCGTCATCGACGTAGAAGGCGAGCAGGTTGCTGATCTGACGGCATTTGCCCGAGCCGACACCACCGAGTGGCTCTCATCTGGCCGCAGCATCGACTACGCGAACACCATCTATCTCACCAAAGGCCACACCCTCTACTCGAACCGCAGCCGCCCGATGTTCACGATCGTCGAGGACGACGTCGGGCGGCACGACTTTCTGCTCACACCGTGTAGTCGCGAGACGTTCGAGATCATCTACAAAAACACCGATTACCACCCCAGCTGCTTCGAGAACCTTTGGCGGAATCTCGGCGAGTTCGGCATCGCGCCGGACATGATCCCGACCACGCTCAACATCTTCATGAATGTGCAGGTCGGGAAGGACGGGACACTCAAGATCCTCCCGCCCCTGTCGAGAGCCGGTGACGCCATCCTGTTGCGTGCAGAGATGGATTTGGTCGTCGGACTCACCGCTTGCTCGGCCGAGATGTCGAACAATGGCAGCTTCAAGCCAATCGCGTACGAGATCGGCGAAATCGATCAGCTCACCCCGCCGTCGTCCTGAGGCTGGCAAAGCGCGCCGAAGGACCTCACGCCCGAAGAGACGGGCGATGCATGCCGAGACGCCACACTACAGCCGTGCGTGAACGCCTTGTCCGAGCACACGCTGGCCGCCCACGCAGTTGCAAATTGCACGTCTCCACGCCCCGGCGCACAGTTCCCGTCGCACAGATGAATCCAGACAAGCTCTTCGACTACCTCGACGGCAAGCTCGCGCCCGCTGATCGGACACAGCTCGAAGAAAAGCTGATGTCAGACGAGCAGCTGCGAAAGCAGTTCAACATCGCGCGGGAAATTCACCGTAGCGGTGGCGGCTCACGCGAAGTCGTCGTGCAAAGCGACGATCCTGCGGAAATGGAGCGCCGCGGAAAACTCGGTCGGCGCATCGCCACAGCCGCCATTGTGCTCGTGTTCCTGAATGTCGCCATCGGGCTCGCGGTGATCACCGGAAAGAACTGGAAGCCGAAGTCGAACAACAAAGAGGCTGAGATTCGCCAGCAGCTGGAGGCGTCGCTCGGCGCTGCAGCTCAAAATGCGATGCCCGCGCCTTCGTTTTCCGAAGCCCAGATGAACCTGACCGCGCCGCGCGCGCAGTGGGATCGGATGGCAGACACCATCGTCAACGGTGCGACCTCGTTCGGCGGGTCTGCGGCCAAAGGTTTGCCCGATGAAAACCAAATGACTGTCATGGTCGAGATTCCTGCACATCGTGACGCCGAATTCCGCCGCGCTGTCACCTCTGCGGCCGGCATCAATCCGATGCCTGCGTTCGCGCCCGCGGTGAAACAGGACGCGGAGAGTTCGGAACAAAAGAACGATCGAACGATCCTGCAGGTGCGCATCGCCGAAGCGGCGCAATGATCGCCGTCACGTTCGCGCTTCCCGCCGAAAGCTCGAACTTCATCAAGCTGCTCCACCGCAGGTCGCGCGAAGGCGCGGTAGTGCGCGGGACAATCGCAGACACAGAAATCTGCGTGCTGCACACCGGCGTCGGCGAGCAGATTACGCGGCGGCGTCTCTCCGAGTTTCTCGCGAACCACACGCCCAAATTGCTGGTGAGTTCCGGCTTCGCCGGCGCGCTAACCGATCAGCTCGCCGTCGGCGACATCCTGTTGGCCGACAACTATTCAGCCACGGACCACCTCGCGAACGCGCGCCGCGTTCTTCCGTCGAGCGGCATTCATGTCGGTGCGCTCTTCACCGCCGCGGCGATCGTCGACTCAGCAGCAGAGCGCGCCAATTCCGCCCGCAACTCAGGAGCGCTCGCTGTCGACATGGAGACTCACTTCATCGCGCAGGCTTGCGAGAAGGCGGCGGTTCCGATGCTCGCGATTCGTGCGATCAGCGACAGCCCTTCCGCGCCGCTGCCTGCTCCGCCTGAAGTAATGTTTAACATCGAGCGGCAGCGAACGCCTGTCCTGGTCCTCGCGCTGCACGTCGCGAAAAACCCGGGCGCGCTGCCGAAGCTCGCGCGCTTCGGCAAGCAGATCGCAGCCGTACGGGCAGGGCTCGCTGAGGCGCTCGCGAAGGTGCTTACGAGTCGGTAGTCGCCGGTTCTACGTGCACCAGCACGTCAGCGATCCGCGGGTCTTTCGCCTGGATTGCATGCTTCACTTCGTGCGCAATATCGTGCCCGTCGCGCACCGAAATCGCGCCGTCGACGCCCACGTGCAGGTCGACGTAAAAGTGCAGCCCCATCTTGCGGATTAGACACTTCTCGACTTCCACAACACCGCTGACACTCGCGGCCGCGGTGCGGACGGTGTCCGACATTCCGCCACGCGGCGCCGTGTCCATGATCTCGTGCAAAGCAGGCGAAAGAAGGCGGATGCCGTTCACACCGATCAACCCGCAGGCAAAGAGCGCAGCCCAATCATCCGCGCTCTCCCAGCCCGGTCCTCCGAGGAGCGCGATCGAGATGCCGACGAATGCCGCCAGCGATGTGAGTGCGTCCGAGCGGTGATGCCATGCGTCCGTTTGCACGGCCGTGCTTTCGACGTCTCGGCCGAGCCGAATAACGGAGCGGTAAAGAAGCTCCTTCACCACCACAACGACGATGAGCACGACCAGCGTGAACGGCGCCGGCGCATGATGCGGCGTCACGATCTCGCGCGCGCTTTGCACTGCCAGGCCGATGGCTGCCGCAATGACGCCCCCCGCAACGATCGCGGCTGCCACAGGCTCGGCTTTCCCATGGCCGTAGGGGTGCGACTCGTCGGGCGGGCGCGCGGCGACTTTCAGCCCACCCCAGATGACGACGGAGCCAGCAATGTCGAGTGTCGACTCGATCCCGTCCGCGATGAGCACGTAGGCGTTCCCGAGCACGCCGGCTACGATCTTTGCGATGGCCAGCGCCGCGTTGATCACCATGCCGAGCAGCGCGATGCGCGCGCCGCTTTGCAAACTGCTGGTGGAAACGTGAGGATGCGCCGCGGGAGCCATCGATGAGCAAAACTATACGCGCCGCGGTCTACGAAACGCACGGAAATCCACCCGACGTGTTGCGGGTTGTGGAGCAGCCATGGCCATCACCCGCGGCCGACGAAGTCGTCGTGCAGATGCGCGCGGCCCCGCTGAATCCCGCAGACATCAACGCGATCGAAGGGAAGTATCCTGTGCGCCCGCAGCTTCCAGCGACGCCGGGGATGGAAGGCGCAGGCGTCGTCGTGGAGGTGGGCGGCGGCGCGCGTGGCGTTGCTCTCGGCGACCAGGTGATCCTGCCGCACAACTTCGGCACGTGGCGCGAGGCTTGTGCGGTGAAGGCGGAGAAGCTCGTCGTAGCGCCGGCCGACATTGCGCCGGTGCAAGCAGCGATGCTGAAGGTGAATCCGATCACCGCCTGGCGCATGCTGCACGACTTCGTGTCGCTTGAACGCGGCGACTGGTTCATCCAGAACGCCGCTAACTCAGGCGCGGGACGCGCGGCGATTCAGATCGCGCGGGAGCTTGGCTACCGCAGCGTGAATGTCGTGCGACGGCCAGAGCTGGTGCCGGAGCTCGAAGCAGAAGGTGGAGACATCGTGCTCGTGGAAGGCGAGCATCTGCGCGATGAGGTGGCTGAGCGGACCGCGCGTGCGCCGATTCGATTGGGGCTAAACGCGGTCGGCGGCGACAGCGCAGTTCAGCTCGCGAAGACGCTTGCGGCCGAAGCCACCATGGTGACCTACGGCGCGATGAGCTTGCAGCCGCTAAAGATTCCGAACGGCATGCTGATCTTCAAGAATCTGCGCTTTACCGGCTTCTGGGTGAACAAGTGGTACGACGCAGCGTCGTCTGCCCAACGCGCCGAAACCTTTGCGCCGCTCTTCGATATGGCGAAACGTGGTTTGTTGCGCACGAAGGTCGAGCAGGCCTACTCGTTAGCCGACGCGCAGAGTGCCGTGGCCCACGCGATGCGCGATAAGCGCGGCGGAAAGGTCGTCTTTGAGTTCGGCAGCTAGCTGCCGGCTTCCTGCTGTTGCGGCGCGGCTTCGCGCTTCGCCTGTCGCTTCAGGAGGGTGATCTGCTTGATGCGGGCGGAGTCGTTAGGGCTCCACGTCGCGACATCCGGATCGTCCTTGAAGGCATTGTGCACGATGCGGCGCTCGTAGGAATTCATCGGCTCGAGCTGCATCGAGCGCCCACTGATCCGCACCCGGTCGGCCAGCTCGCGCACGCGCTGCACGATCTTGTCCTCGCGCATCGAGCGGTAGTGCTCGCAATCCACGATCACCTTCTCGGCATCGCGCTCCTTTGCCTGGATCAACCGATTGAGGAGGAACTGGATTGCCTCGAGCGTCTCACCATCGCGGCCGACGATGCGGTTCGCCTCTTCGGTGTAGATCTGAAGCGTGAGGTTACCGCCCTCGTTCCGCTGCTCGTCGATCTCCGTGACGAATCCGAGGTAACCGAGCATGGTGTCGAGTAGTTCCTTCGGCGTCATCGGCGTTGTCCTTTCCGGGATTTCTTCGTTGGCGCTGCCGCCGGTGGTTCCAGGGCCGGGAGCGGCTGCCGCTTGTTTACCCACAGCTGCAGAATCGTTAACAGGTTCTGCGTCGTGTAATATAAAGCAAGCGCGGCGGCGAAGTTGTAGCAGAAAACGAGGAAGATGATCGGCATGAACATGAGGACGCGCCGCTGCATCGCGTCGCCCGTCTTCGGCGTCATCTGCATGAGCCAGACGTTTGTCGCGCCCATCAGAAGCGGGAGGAGATTGACCGGGAAATCGATGCCGGGAATCCGGAAGATCTCGTCTGGCTGAGAGAGATCGTTGACCCAGAGGAACGTCGCGTTTCGCAGCTCGGCGACCTGGCCGAGCATGTTGAAGAGACCGAAGAAGATCGGGATCTGGATCATCATCGGCAAGCAGCCGCCGACAGGATTGACGCCGTGCTCCTTGTAGAGCTTCATCACCTCCTGGTTCATCCGCGTGGGGTCGTCTTTGTGCTTCTCGCGGAGCTCCTGCATCTTCGGCGAGAGGAGCGACATGCGCTGCATGGAGCGGTTCGCTTTGTTTTGCAGCGGCCAGAGGACGGCCTTTACGCAGACGGTCAGCAGCACGATCGCGACGCCGTAGTCGCGCACGTAACTGTGCAGTAGATTCATGAAGTTCAGCAGCGCTTCGCTGATCACTTTCAGGATCGTGAAGCTCGAGAAGTTCATGATCTCGGCCTCGTCGTGCTGGAGCTTGGCGAGGCGGCCGTAGAGCTTCGGGCCGGAGTAAATTTGGAAGCGCAGCGTGTTGGACTGGCCGGGTTGCACCTGAAATCCCGGCATACCCATCGCGCCCTCCAGACCGAGCACCGTCTGTCCTCCCGGAAGCTTGGCATCGAACGGCCGCGACCAAATCTCCACCGCTTTCGCGCTGAGCGGCGTGATCAGCGTGGTGAAGAATTGCGTGCTGACGCCAGCCCAGTCCGCGCCATTTGCCGCCTCGCGGAAGAATGACTGCGCGGCACGTTTCTCCGTGCCGATGACGGGATACGTCTGCACCGGGAACCAATTCACGTCGATGCTCTTAGGACCGCCGTCGATCAGCCAGACCAGCCGAGTATCGATCGGATACGCGCTCACGAGCATCGGCGCGGCGCCACCGAGTGCGACGAAGTATGGCGGTTGATTGTGCGGCTGAGGTCCGTCGTTGCGGAATTCGACTTCCATCTCTCCGGCGAAGTTGTCCTCCGGCTTGGAATTCTGCGGGAGGGAGAAGCGCTTCCGAATCGTGAGTCCCTGCGGCGTTGTCCGCTCGAACTGAACGCTGCCGTCAGCCTGGCGGGCGAACTGAAACTCCGGAAGCGCCGGCGTGTTCGGCTGCTCAACAATCGCGCCGATCGGGAGACGCTCGGCCGAGTTCAGGATCACGTCGCCCTTACCGTCCGGCGCGCGGTGGTTCAGCAGGTCGGCTTCGCGAATGCCGCCACCGCGGTTGGTTAAGCGAAGTTCTACGTCGCCGTTGCGAAGTGTCTCGATCTTCTCCTCGAACTCCGGAGCCGCTTCAACCGGCGTGCTCGCGGCCGCGTTATCTGCTGACGCAACCGCCGGGGCGGCCGGAGCCGCCGTCGCTGACGCTGTCGCGGCCGCTTCCGGAGCTGGCGAGGTCGCGAGTTGCTGCGCAGCCGGCGAAGGCGGCGGCGGCGCGTGCGACACCATGTAGTACTGCCAGCCGATGAGCCCGAGGACGCAAAGCGTAACGGCAATCCATGCTTGTCTGTCCATAGGCGCGCGCTGAGTTCCTACTCAGACGCAATGTGCTTTGTGCGTGCCGTCGTGCGTCACCACGGGAGGCACGGGATCGTGCCCCTGCCCGCCCCATGGCTGGCAGCGCCCGAGCCGGCGCAGACCGAGCCCGCTGCCACGCACGACGCCATGTGTCTCCACCGCTTCGAGGAAGTAGTGCGAGCACGTCGGCTGAAACCGGCAGCCGCTACCCGGCCCCCCTAAAAACGAGAGCACGGGCGAGATCGTCAGCTGGTATGCGCGGATGAAAAAGCGGACGATCCGGACCATCAGGGGCGTAGAATAGAAGCGCGCTTTGCGAGGCGCAACCACTCATGTTCGAGCGCGGCGTAGGTGGCGTTCGCAGCCGCAGGGCGAGCGATCAGGACGAGCCAGACGCCGTCGCGCACGGCGTGCTGATGCAGCCGAACCGCCTCCCGCATTCTCCGTCGGACGCGATTTCGAGTGACCGCTGGCCCGACGCGCCTGGACGTGACGAACCCAGCGCGAAAAGCGCGCGCGCAGTCCATTTGCAGGACGCCCAGGATGAGCAGCGCGCCACGATGCGCAGCGCCCTCGCCCTTCACGCGCAGGAACTCGGCGGAGCGCGTCAATCGGCGCGACTTCGCAAATGTCAGCGCGCCATCGTCAGCTGAACTGATCACCAACCGCTTGTATCAGGTTGATGGCGGAAGACGCCAAGATTGGTGCGCGTGTACAGAAAAAGTCTTCCCGCAGCCCTGCCACGGGAAGACTTCATGCGACGCAGCGCCTGGTCTACGGACTTGGCGCAGGATACGTGGTCGCCGGGGTGGACGTCTCAGTCGTCGTGTTCCCGGCCGGCGAGGATGGGGTCATCGTCGTGCTTGTGCTGGAGTTGCTGTGGGTGTGACTACCGCCCGCTGGAGAAGGATTCACGATCGTCGTGTTGTTCTCCGTCTTAGTGGCCGGTGAGGGCGCCGTGGTGGTGGTGGGTTGAACTTCGGTTCGTTGCTCACAGCCGGCGAGAAGTGCCGCGCTGGCGAGAATGCAGATGGTTTTCTTCATCGGGTGTTGAAATTTCCCGTGGTGGGATACTCAAGAATCGGGCGCAGAAGCTGTTTCGGCCCTGCCTAAGCATGTGGTCGACAACAACTTGTGTGACACTGCTGCGCAAATCCTGCGAAGGCGCCATTCACGCCCCCCTTCGCGACTACAACGCTGCCTCGTACTTAATCCCGTGCGCCTCCGCGACGGCTTCGATCGTCAGCCGCCCATCACGCGTGTTGATGCCGCCAGCCAGGGCCGGCACTTTCGCGCACGCCGCTTCTAATCCGAGGTTCGCCAACAGCTCCACGTAACGGGAGGTGGCGTTCGTCAGCGCCTGCGTGGCTGTGCGAGCGTATGCACCCGGCATGTTCGCCACGCAGTAGTGGATCACATCCTCTTCCACGTACACAGGATCCGTATGTGTGGTCGCGTGCGAGGTCTCGGCACAACCGCCCTGATCGATCGCGATATCGACGAGCACGCTGCCGCGTTTCATGCACCGCAACATCTCGCGCGTGATCAGCTTCGGCGCCTTCGCTCCCGGCACGAGCACGGCGCCGATCAGCAAATCGACTGACGGCATCATGTCGAGCAGGTTTGCCTCGTTCGAGTAGAGGGTATTCGCCTGCGGCATCGTGATGTCGAGGAAGCGCATCTTGTCGAGGTCCACCTCGAGAATCGTCACGTCCGCTCCGAGCCCGACGGCCATGCGCGCGGCATGCACGCCCGAGGTGCCACCGCCGATCACGACGACGCGTCCCGGCATCACACCCGGTACGCCGCCGAGGAGCACACCGTTGCCCCCGTTGTGCTTCGCGAGGTAGTAAGCGCCCATCGTCACCGACATGCGCCCCGCGATCTCACTCATCGGCTCCAGCAGCGGCAGCCGGTTGTTCACCGAGATTGTCTCGTAGGCTACGCCGGTCACCCCGGATTGAAGCAGCGCTTCGGTCAAACTCTTCGAGGCCGCGAGGTGCAGATAGGTGAAGAGAATTTGCCCCTTTCGCAGCAGCGCGTACTCCGCCTGGAGCGGCTCCTTCACCTTCACCACCATGTCGGCTCCGCCGTAGACGTCCTGGGCAGTGTCGACGATCTTTGCGCCGGCCTTCACGTACTCCTCGTCGGCGTACCCGGAGCCCAGGCCAGCGCTTTTCTGCACCAGAACGGTGTGGCCGCGCCGCGTGAGCAGGAACGCGGAACCAGGCACCAAACCGACGCGGTGCTCCTGCTCTTTAATTTCTTTGGGAACGCCGATGATCATGCCCAACCCCTTCGCAGAAGATCGGGCACGGTGCTAGTTCAAAGAGGGATCGTCGGGCGCCGCAGCGAGCATTTTGTACCACGGACCGAGACCACGCATAATCTCGAACCACAGCTTCGGCAGCCGATCCGGTTGCAACGCAGCACGCGTCGGCTTTTGCAGGATCCAGGCCTTCTGCTTCATCTCGGCTTCCAGCTGTCCCGCGCTCCACCCCGCATAACCGACAAACGCGCAGATCGATGACGGATCGTCCTCGATTCGCTCGTGAGCTTCATCGACACCGACATTGTGGTTCAACTTCAGCCCATTCGCGTCTTCCCATTCGAAGGCGGCGAACATCAGCTGATTCTTGCCGACCGGCCCGCCGAGGAATACCGGCACATCGGCCAGGCCCTGCGGCGGCTCTTCGCTCACCAGATCCGACACATGCTTGTCCAGTGGCCGGTTCAGGATCACGCCCAGCGCCCCATCGGTAGGATCGTGCGCGGAAATGAAGAGCACGCTGCGCCGGAAATTTGGATCGAGCATGTTCGGGTGCGCGATCAACAATGACCCGGTGAGATTCTCTGGCGCATCGCTGCCCTGGTTGCGCATGTAAATACTAGAACTCTTTCGGCCGCTTTCCGCAAGAGAAACGTCGGCTCTCGTTAGGCACTTTTTTCCTGAACCCTGCCTCCGGATAAGACGTACACGGGCCCGTGTGTCTCCTCTTCCTGCCAGCTCATCGACGTGGCGGTGACAAGCTTCTGCGCATCAGGCGGTAATGCGCGCAGCAGTCGGTTGCGCCGTGCTGGATCCAGCTCGCCAAAGATATCGTCTATCAACAGCAGCGGCAGCGAGCCGGCTCCCAAGGCGAAGACGCGCGCCTGCGCGATCTTCAGCGCGAGCGCAATCGTTCGCTGCTGACCCTCCGATGCGTATTGCGCCGCTGGCATGCCGTCGACCAGCAACGGGATGTCGTCGCGATGCGGGCCAATCACCGTTTGCCGAAGCCGCGCTTCCTGCGGGCGCGACTCCACTAGCTGAGTGGCGAAGTCCGGTGAATTGCCGGGGGCGAACTGCAATTTGAGCGCCTCGTTGCTGCCGCCGATCTCCACATGCGCTTGCAGTGCAAAAGGCGTCAGGCGTTCAACGAGTCGGGCGCGCATCAGCCCGAGCTTGGCGCCGTGCTCAACGAGCGGCGCGTCGTACGCTGCGATCTCGCGCGGCCGCGGCTGCGCCGATTTCAGAAGTGCGTTCCGCGAACGAAGCGCGCGTTCGTAGGAGCGCAGCGTGGCGCGGTAAGCTGGCTCGATCTGAACACCAAGGAAGTCGAGGAACCTCCGCCGAGCATCAGAGCCACCCCGCACTAGCTCGATGTCCGTGTTCGCAAGCGAGACGACACGCCCGATCCGCAAATACTCCGCCGGGGTCCGCTGCTCCACGTCATCAAAGGCAATCTTCCGCCGCAGGGCGCTATACCGGAACTCCATGCGATGCTGGGCATACTCGCCCGCGACGGCGAACGACTTCTCGCCGACGCGAATCAGCGGCGCGAGGTTCGAGCTTCGCTGCGATTGCAGCCGCAACAGTACACACGCCGCTTCGAGGATCGAGGTTTTCCCCTGCCCGTTCTGTCCAATGAAGAAATTGAATCCAGGCGCGAAATCTACGCGTATTGATTCAAAGCAGCGAACTTGGCGCAATTGTAGCTGAGTAAGCATTGTCGGTTGTCGCGAGATTGTCGCACAACTTGGCCAGAAAGGGGTTGCGAGGCACCGGAAGCTCGCTTACCACTTCGACAGTTTTGGAAGATTGTTCTGGGGGGAACAGCCGCCCTTCGCGTCCATCGGACGCGGGGGGCGGTACTTTTTTGCCCTGACGCGATGAACGAGCATCCCCCGCCCCGCCGCAAGTCTCTGTGGCCGTGGGCACTTACGCTGATGTTCCTCGGCGCGCTCGCGCTCATCGCCTTCCTCTTCCTGCGCATCGAATCGTGGCCGGTGCGGACGGCGCAGCAAGGCACCGCGGAGCTGGAACGGCTCGCCGGAAAGGTGCGCGACACGTTCGTCGAACTCGCGCAACTGCAGCCGCGGGTGACGATCAACGACCGGGTCGTCATGGAGCAGACCACTGGCGTGGCTGAGCTGGCGCTGGTTTCGCGCAAAATGTCGGTCGAGCATGAATTTTCTCACACTTGGGCCGGCAGCACGAAGCGCGTGAAGCTGCAGGCGACGTTCGTCGCGAAGGCGGGCTTCAACTTGAAGGAGAACGTCGCGGTCGATGTGCGGGACGATGCGATCTCGGTGCAGATGCCGCGCGCCATGATCCTGGGCGTGGAGCAGGAGAAGGTAGATGTCCTCGAATTTGAGAACGGCTACTGGAACCGGATCTCGGCGGAAGAAATCGAAAAGGAACTCGCCGCGCTTCCGCGGCTCGCGCGCGAGAAGGCAGAGCAGGCCGACCTCACCGCAGAAGCCGAGCGCGCGCTCGAACAGCAGCTTCAAGAGCGGCTCGGAGCCGGCAAGCCGGTCACCCTGACGTTTGCTCCGATCCCTGTGACGTCGAAGCAGTAGCGCCGCGAGACGCGGTCATCCTGAGGCTGGCGAAGCGCGCCGAAGGACCTCGCGCAGGGTCCTTGGCCTATGCATGAGAAGTTCATCGCCAAGGGCCCTGCGCGAGGTCCTTCGCCGTCTGCGCGGCTCAGGATGACCGCTTACAGTTACGCGGCGATCCAGCGCGTCAGCTTCTGCTTCAGATCTGCGCTGGGATCGACACGGAAATCGGCGCCCGCATCCAGTCGGAGCAGCTGGCCGTCTGGCCGCTCGAACAACAACCGCACCCCTGCCGAGCCCGGGGCTGTGGACAAAATCTGCCGCACTTCTTGTAGCTCGTTAGACGTGGCGCTCGGAGGAAACCTCAACACCACGACTTCATTCCTGAGGTTAGGCACAGGCTTGGCGGCGCCATTCGTCGGCACGTCGGCAGGGTCGGGCTTCAACACCTTCAGCTTCTGCGCCGTCGCGCGGATCGTGTCGTCACGTTTATCGAGCGTGCCCTGAAGACCGATCGCTCGGCCCGCGACCAAGTCATCGCCGACCTTCGAGTAAACCTCATTCCAGACGACAACTTCGAGTGTGCCGGTCAGGTCCTCCACAAACACGACGCCGAACGGTTTCCCTTCCTTCTTTGTGAACTTTTTGTCCACCTGCGTGATCACGCCGGCGATGCGGAACGATGCGCGATCATCGAGTTCCGGCAATGCGGTGATCGGCTGATATCCGCCGGCCGCGATCCCGCGCGCATAACCGTCGAGCGGGTGCCCGGTGACATAGAAACCAAGCAGCTCCTTTTCGAAGGACATCCGCTCGTGCTCGCTCCAGGCCGGCACTGCATGCGCCGCAGATTTCGCGGCGGGCGCCGGCAGATCATCGAAAAGCGAAACCTGTCCGCTCGCGCGGTCCTTGTGCGACGCCGAAGCCGCGGCGAGCGAATCCTCGATGCACGCGAACAACTCGGCGCGGTCACGGCCGAGGAAATCAAACGCCCCGCATTTCACGAGGCTTTCCAGCATCTTGCGATTCGCAATCCGCGAATCCAGGCGGCGGCAGAAATCTTCCAGCGAAGCAAAGTCACCGTTTGCGGAGCGTTCGGCGATAGCCGCTTCCATTGCGCCTTCCCCAACGTTCTTAATCGCGGCGAGCCCGTAGCGGATTCCGCGCACGCCATCCTGATCGGCAGGCGCAAACTTCAACCCGCTACAGTTCACATCGGGCGGGAGAATGGGAATTCCCATCCGCTTACACTCACCGACGAAGACGGAGATCTTGTCGGTGTTGTTGATCTCGTTGCTCAGCAAACCAGCCATCAACTCGACCGGGTAGTTCGCCTTCAGATACGCTGTCTGATAGCTGATCAGCCCGTACGCGGCGCTGTGGCTTTTGTTGAATCCGTAGCCGGCAAACTTCTCGAGCAGGTCAAAGATCGCGTTCGCCTTCTTCTCCGCGATGTTGTTCGTACGCGCACAGCCTTCGATGAAGTTGACGCGCTCTTTCGCCATCTTCTCCTTGTCCTTCTTGCCCATCGCGCGGCGGAGCAAATCGGCTTGCCCTAACGAGTAACCGCCGAGCTTCGAAGCCGCCGCCATGACCTGCTCCTGGTAAATCATCACGCCGTAGGTGTCGGCGCAGACTTCCTCGAGCAGCGGGTGCTCGTATTTGATCTTCGTCTGCCCCTTCTTGCGCTTGATGTAGTCCGGGATCAGGTCCATCGGGCCGGGCCGGTAGAGCGCGATCAACGCGATGATGTCGTCGATCTTCTGCACGTCGAAGTTCTTGCAGAGGCTCGTCATCCCGCCGGATTCGAGCTGGAAAATGCCGATCGTCTCGCCGCGATTAAGCAGCTCGAACGTGTTTCGATCGTCGAACGGGATCTTGCTCAGCTGGAACTCCGGCTCGCGCTCGCGAATCAAGGTGATGGTGTCCTCGATGACCGTCAGCGTCTTCAGGCCGAGAAAGTCCATCTTCAGCATCCCGAGGTCGGTGAGCGGACCCATCGCGAACTGGCTGATCACATCGGTGCCTTTGCTATCGCGGCAAAGCGGCACGTATTCAGCGAGGTCACGGTCGCCAATAACGACGCCCGCGGCGTGCACACCGGCGTTACGCGAAAGACCTTCCAGCACGAGCGCGTAGTCCCACAGCTGGCGGGTGCCAGGTTCGGTAGCGATGGCCTTCTTCAGGTCGGGCGTCTTCTCCGCGGCTGACGCGAGGGTGATGTTCAGCTCGTTCGGGATCAGCTTGGCTATGCGGTCGGCTTCGCCGTAGCTCAACCCAATCACGCGGCCAACATCACGCACCACGCTCTTCGCCTTCAGTTTGCCGAACGTAATGATCTGCGAGACACGCCGTTCGCCATATTTCTGACGCACGTAATCAAGCACTTCCGACCGGCGAGCTTCGCAGAAGTCGACGTCGATATCGGGAGGCGAGATGCGCTCCGGGTTCAGGAAGCGCTCGAACAGGAGATTGAATTGGAGCGGATCGACATCCGTGATGCCGAGCACATAAGCCACCATTGATCCGGCAGCGGACCCGCGCCCCGGCCCCACAGGAATGCCGCGTTGCTTCGCGAAGTGGATGAAGTCCCAAACGATCAGGAAGTAGCTGACGAAGCCAGTCTTCTCGAGAACGCCGAGCTCATAATCGAGCCGGTCGATCAGCTTCGAATCGACGCGATCACCGTAGCGCTCGTGCAGCCCTTTGTAGCAAAGCTCGCGCAGATACGCTTCGCGCGATTTGCCTTCTGGCGCCGGATATTCCGGATAGTTCGTCTTCGTAAAATCGAGCGTCAGGTTACAACGCTCGGCGATCTCGAGCGTGTTGGTGATCGCGCTTGGATGATCCGGAAAGAGCGCACGCATTTCGTCGGGTGACTTGAAGTACAACTCCGGGGTGTAACGCATCCGCCGCTCGTCGTGCACCATCTTGCCCGTGCCGATGCAGATCATGACGTCGTGCGCTTCGTGGTGGCTACGCTCGAGGAAATGGACGTCGTTCGCCGCAACCAAGCCGAGTCCGAATTCCTTTGCCAGAGTCGGCAGCACGCGATTGCACTTCTGTTGCGCCTCGATCCCGTGATCGTGCATTTCGAGGAAGAAATTCTCCGCCCCGAAGATGTCGCGGAAGTCGCCGGCGCTTTGCCGCGCCTTCTCGAGATTATCCGACTGGATCGCCATGTTGATCTCGCCTTTTAAACAGGCGCTCATGCCGATCAGCCCGGCGGCGTGCGAAGCGAGCATCTCCTTGTCGATGCGCGGCTTGTAATGCATGCCCTCGAGGTGGGCGTTTGAGATCAGCTTTACGAGATTGCGGTAGCCGGTCTCATCCTTCGCCAGGAGCGTGAAGTGGTAGGCCGCATCACGCTGGTTGTTAGGTCGATCCTTGATCGAACCGGGAGCCATGTACGCCTCGCATCCGATGATCGGCTTCACGCCCGCTTTTTGTGCCGCCTGGTAGAACTCGATCGCGCCGTAGAGGTTACCGTGATCCGTGATCGCGACGGCTGGCATCTCCAGCTCCACCGCCTTTTTCATCAGCTCCTTCATCCGAATCGCGCCGTCGAGAAGCGAATATTCGGTGTGCAGATGGAGGTGAACGAAGGAGTCGGAGCGCATCTACGCGCAGTATAGACAGGCCGCCGGAAGCGGCAACACATCACAACATCTTGCGGTCGACTTTCGTGCTCCAGCCCGGGCGCGAAGTGGCTCCGCTCGCCGGCAAAGGACCCGCTACTGCTGCAGATGATACGCTTCTACGACCGCGAGACCGGTGCTTTGGTTCACGCCCGCCACGGTGGCGGTGTAGTTGCCGGGCGGCAGCGTGGCTATGATTGCTGCTTCGCGATCATCGGTCGGCTGCGCGCCTGTGGCTTCGATCTGCGCCCGCTGCGTGCTTTTCCAGTTGTCGTTCTCCGCCACGACCTCGCCCTCCGCATTCCGCAGCTGGAGGGACGGGTCGAGCAGCGCATCCGGCAGGATCGCGAACGAGGATTGCAGCGACGGGCCGATGGCTCGCAGCAGGACAACGGCGCCGGTTTCGCCGCCGCCAACGATCAGCCCGCCGATCATCACGTTGTTGCCGGTTTCCACCTGCCCACGTGTCGAGACGTTGGCCAGTTTCGTGGCTGAGCGGCCGTCGATATCGTAGACTTCGACGAGACCGACGCCGGTGCCGTTATTTACTCCACGGACGATTGCCGTGTAGTTGCCGGGCTCGAGCTGGGCGACGATGGCCGCCTCTCTGTCGTGGTCCGGCGGGATCGTAGTCCCGCGGATCTGCTGCTCCTGTGTGTCACGCCAGTCGTCGTTTTCAGCGATGAGTTCGCCCTTGGAATTGAAGAGCTGCAGAGTCGGGTCGTCGAGCCGGCCTTCGAGCGGCATCCCATCGGAGCCAAGCGACGGGCCGACCGCACGAATGATGACGCGCTTCGAGCTGACGCCACGGATGATGAACCCTCCGATCAGCGCCCGCTCCCCCTGCTGCACGTTGAGCCGCGTGGCGATGTTCAGCAGCCGCGCGGCGCCCGGAGTCACCGTCAGCGTGGCCGTGGTGCTGGTGGATGAAAAGAAGTCGTTCGAAACGATGACCGAGTAGCTGCCGGCATCCGCTTTTGTTGCCGCTTGGATAATGAGCCTATCGGACGTCGCGCCAGCGATCGACTGGCCATTGAAGAGCCACTGGTACCTCGGCCGGTAAGACGGATCAGTCGTCTGCCCGCTCGAGATGACTCGCAAGGTCGCGGTGCCCGTCTCCGCAACCGTCTGGTTCTCGGGATGCTCGATGATCGTAGGTGAACCGGAGTACGAGTTGATGACGATGTTATCGAGAGCGGCGGCGGGGCTCTGCGCAGCCGCGCGAGCCAGATTGATTCGAATGCCCTCCACCTTGCTCGCATTGAAGTTCGATTCGTTCAGCAAAATGCCATTGAGGAACAGGCGCCAGGTGGCAGTGCGCAGGTTGATGTGCGCGCGGAAGGTGTTCTTGCGATTCAACTCGTACTTGCCGACCGCCCCGCTCGCCACGCCGGGGACAAACACGCTGATCTGGCCGTTTGGGGCGAAGTCCACTGTCCGCACCTCGGGCGTGTCGAAGATGAATCGCAGACCGTCGGAGCTGACGTCCGACCGCACGTAGAAGTCGCTCTCGAACGTCAGGAAATCATTCACATGCCCGAGGCCGAATTGAATCTGGCTGTAATCGGTGAAGCTGCCTCCGCCGCGCAGCTCGAGCGGCTGCTGAGTGAGCGCGCCGAACGCGCCTACGACGGTCGGCTTGCCGAACACGATCGTGGAGACACCGTTGCTCGGCGCACTCGTCGTGCCCTGCGAAGGAGGCATGCCGACGGTGTGCGGCGGCGAGCTGAAATCGACGCGATATCTGCGTTCTTCCACCGCGCGAACTTGCAGAGCAGTCCCCAGCAGGATGATCAGTGTCGGGGTTACGAATCGGAGAATCTGCGAGACGAACATATGGACGAAGCCGGTGAGAATTATCGTTTTGCCCTCCGGAAGCAAGGCTCCCGTTCAGCCAAGAACTTGCCGCCCGTTGCCGGCCTCTCAGGTGCTCGACCAAACCCGCAAGCGCGATGTTGCCGCAGGCGCGAATCGACACTTGCGTCGCATCCGCGGCGTCTGCTAAGAGACGCTGCGAATTGCCTTTGAAAATCGGCTCATTCCCGCAAGCTTAGCTCACATGAAAAAACTCGAAGCGATCATCAAGCCGTTCAAACTCGAGGAAGTCAAAGAGGCCCTCGCGGAGCTCGGCGTCGAGGGGATGACGGTGACGGAGGTGAAGGGCTTCGGTCGGCAGAAAGGCCACACAGAAATTTACCGCGGCAGCGAGTACACCGTCGATTTCCTGCCGAAGGTGAAGATCGAGATCGTGCTCGCCGATGAGCTGGTCGACAAAGCCGTGCAGATCGTTGTCAGCGCTGCGAAGACCGGCAAGATTGGCGACGGCAAAGTTTTCGTCCTGCCGGTCGAACACGCGGTCCGCATCCGCACGGAAGAGATCGGCGAAAAAGCCGTTTAACGCTTGCGCCGCTGCCTTTCCTCCGCCCGATTGCACGGCGGAGTGTCGGCGCAATTTTCCATTTCCCTCGCGCGCCTGATCAGGCTCGCCTTGGCGCGTCCGTTGTCCCCGCGGATGCCCGTTCCACACCACCAACCACGCACTCACTGATATGGCCAAAGACGACAACAAGACTGCTTCCGACGTGACCAAGATGATCAAGGATCACGAGGTCAAACTCGTGGACTTCAAGTTCACGGATCTGCCCGGAAGCTGGCAACATTTCACCACCACGCTCACGGAGTACAACGAGGAGATCTTCACCGAGGGGCTCGGCTTCGATGGCTCGAGCATCCGCGGCTGGCGCGCGATCAACGCCAGCGACATGCTCGTTATCCCCGATCCGACGACGGCCTGGATCGACCCGTTCAACGCTGAGCCGACACTGAGCCTGATCTGCACGATCGTCGATCCAATCACGCGCGAGCCATACGATCGCGACCCGCGCGGCGTGGCCGAAAAAGCGGAAGCGTACCTGCAGAGCACCGGCATCGCGGACACGGCGTTCTTCGGGCCGGAGGCGGAGTTCTTCATCTTCGATGAAGTGCGTTTCGGGTACAACTCGAATTCGTCCTTCCACCTAGTCGACAGCAGCGAGGGCCACTGGAACAGCGGCAAAGAAGAGTTCCCGAACCTCGGGTACAAGATTCGCGCAAAGGAGGGCTACTTCCCCGTCTCGCCGGCCGACACG
>CADCTA010000078.1 GCA_902805675.1 uncultured Chthoniobacterales bacterium
CGCGAAGACTCTGGATTCCAATCCGTTTCGCCGCTCGAATGCCTCGGTGAGACCCGGATGAAGCGGATCGTTTACAGCTGGTGTGCCGTGATTGTTCTCGCAGCTGCCACCGCCTCCGCGCGCGCGGACGCCATCGATCACTACATTAACGAGCGGATGCGCGAACTGCGGCTGCCGGGCGTCGCCCTCGCCGTCGCGCGCGGCGGTGAGATCGTCACGATCCGCTGCTTTGGCTCCGCCGATCTGGAGCACGCAGTGCCAGTGAGTGAAGACAGCGTCTTCTAGATCGGTTCGCTCACGAAGCAGTTCACGGCGGTCGCGCTCATGATGCTCGTCGAAGAAGGAAAGGTCGCACCGGACGACAGAGTCACGAAGCACCTCCCGCAGCTGCCGCCGAGATGGGCGAAGATCGCCGTCCGCCACCTGCTCACCCACTCTTCCGGCATTCAGGAGTATCTCAGCGTCCCCGGGCTGCCTGAGCAGGCGCACGCGGCCAGCCGCGACGAGAGAACACGCCTGCTGGCGCAGAAATTAAAACTGGACTCGCGCCGGGTGAGACATGGTCCTACAGCAACAGCGGCTAGCTCCTGGTCTGATTCGAGGTCGCGGAGCATACCGCCTATCAGCCGAGTTGAACTTGACGGCTTAAAGCCGTCAAGCTTGGCCTGCGCATCAGGTTCCCTGGCGATATGCGTTGCTAGGTGCCGTTCGGCTCAGCTGGGTGGCACGATGATGCTCCTGACGTGGCCGGTTGAGTTTTCGAGCGCATGCAGGGCGGCGTTGATCTGGGCAGCGTCGAGATCGACGAAACGCAGCGCCGACTCAGGAAAGTTGAGCTTCCCACTCTGCGCGTAGCGCATCAGCGACGGAAACTCGGACGCGAGGTGATCGGAGACGCCGATCACTTCCGCCTCTTTGTTGATCAGCTGCGGGGAAGGAAGGAGAGCGCTTCGCGGCTCAACGCCACGATCGTCGCGCGACCGCCACGGCCATAACACACACACCACCGTGGCTTCTTCAGGCGAATTAGGTTCGACGCAGACCCGACCGCGGCGCTCTCACGCATCGTAAGCGGCTTACGATGACTCCTTCTGGGCCCAGCTCCGCGTCGTCACCGACAGCCGAGCGGCTCCCGGCGGAATCGATCGATGGAATGTCTGCGACGCATCAGCGGAAATGTCGCGCTTTGCCGGTGAACTCCTTCTCCAGCTTCGAGCACATCAGCTCGCACAGTTCGATGATCTGCGGGTCGGAGATGAAGTAGAACGTTTTCAGGCCGTCTTTGCGACGCGCCACCATCCCCGCGTCACTCAGGATGCCGAGATGTTTCGAGACGTTGGCCTGGGTGGCTCCGGTTTCGACGACGAGTTCCGTCACGTTTTTCTCTCCGCTCTGGAGGGCCGAGAGGAGGACGAGGCGCATCGGCTCGCCGAGGACGCGGAAGCGGGTGGCGACGAATTCGAGCGCTTCCTTCGAGAGAAGCGATGATTTCGTTTTTTTCCTCGCGGTCGCCATTGCTATATCACTATATAGTTATATACTTCGCGATCGAATGAGGCCGGCACGTCTCCCGCTTCGTTCATCACTGTATCGTTATATATGATTCCTGCAGCGCTCGCGATTCTGACCGTGCTTGGTTTCACCGTGGCCGCGCTCCTCGCCTTTACCTGGGCGGCGCAATCCGGCCAGTTTCACGATGCGGATGCCGGTGCACGCGCGGTGTTTGATCCGGACGAGCCGGAAGGCACGACGACCGACGCTTTTCCCGGTGAACATGGCCGGGTAGCGAATCGCTCCGACCGCTCATGAATGATTCACGGCCTGCGCAGGGCGACCCGGCGGCGATCGAGGCAAGCCGCACGCAGCGTGTCGAGATCGACCTCTCGTTGCGCGGGCCGACGATGCATTGGCTGGCCGTCGCGCTCTTTTGGCTGCTTCTCGGCACGTTCGAAGCGATGCTCGCTTCGCACAAGCTCACGACGCCCGAGTTCCTCGCCGGAAGTCCATGGCTGACCTTCGGGCGAATCCGGCAGGCGCATCTGGAATCGATGGTGTACGGCTGGCTCTCGGCGGCGTCGGTGCCGGTGTTGCTCTGGATGCTGGCGCGTCTTTGTCGCGCTCCGCTGCGCCATGGGTGGACGCTGCACGTCTCAGCCGTGTTGTGGAACGTCGGCAATCTGATCGGCGGCTTCGGCATTATTGCCGGTTACGGCACGTCGATGGAATGGCTGGAGTATCCACCCGTGGCGGCGCCGTTTCTCCTGGCGGGCTTTGCGATCGTGCTGTGGCATGGCGTGGACATGCTGCGCCGGCGTGCGCCGGGCCACATCTATGTCTCGCAGTGGTATCTTTTCGCGGCGCTGATTTGGTTTCCTCTGCTTTACCTCACTGCGCAGACGCTGCTGTTCTGGAAACCGGTGGCCGCGATCGCGCAGGGGCCGGTGAATTGGTGGTATGCGCACAACGTGCTCGGCCTCTGGTTCACGCCGGTGGGATTAGCCTCCGCCTACTATCTGATTCCGAAGGTCATCGGGCGCCCGATTCACTCTTATTACCTTTCCGCGGTCGGGTTCTGGACGCTGGCGTTTTTCTATTCCTGGAATGGGATGCACCATCTCGTGGGTGGCCCTTATCCGGCGTGGCTGGTGAGCACGAGCATTGCCGCGAGCGTGATGATGGTGGTGCCGGTGGTCACTGTCGCTGTGAATCACCACATGACGATGGTGGGGCATTTCTCTGCCTTGCGCTGGAGTCCTACGCTTCGCTTCGTCGTCTTCGGCGCGATGTCCTACACGCTGGTGAGCTTGCAGGGCAGTCTCACGGCGGTGCGCGCGGTGCAGCGCGTCGTTCACTTCACCCATTACACCGTCGCTCACGCGCACCTCGGGATGTACGCGTTCGCCACGATGATCATGTTCGGTTCGATCTATTACATGGTGCCGCGGGTGATCGGGCGCGAATGGCCGTCGGCCAGGCTGATCCGGGTGCATTTCTGGGCCTCAGCGATCGGCATCACGCTGTATTTCGTAGCGCTGACGGTGGGTGGGATCGAACAAGGCTTGAACCTGCAGAACGCCGAGATGCCGTTCCTCGAGGTGGTGCGAAGAACCATCCCGTATCTCCACCTGCGCACGTTCTCAGGCATCCTGCTTTCCATCGGCCACTTCGCCTTCGCGATCTCTCTCGTGCGTGTGCTGATCGGAAAAACACGGCCCGCCGGTGAGCCGACGCTGCTCGCCGTGCGTCACCCGGTCACCGCATGAGGAACAAACAGCGATGAATCGACTCTGGATCATCTTCGCCGGGTTCATGATCACGTTTACGACCGCGTGGATCGGGCTGGCGATGCTGCCTTCCGCGCATTACCGCGGTCCGGAGTGGGGCGCGCAACTGGGCGAGAACGATTTGCTCGTCGAACAGGGGCGCGGGGTCTTCATCCAAAACGGGTGCGTTTATTGCCATAGCCAACAGGTCACCGCGCGGAACTTCCGCTCGGATCAGGACCGCGGCTGGGGCGCGCGCCGTACGGTCGCGAGCGACTACCGGAACGACAAACGAGGGCTGTTTGGCACCATGCGCACCGGTCCTGATCTCGCGAATATCGGCTCGCGGAATTCGTCGCCGCAGTGGCATTACCTCCACCTTTACGATCCGCAGATTACGTCGAAGGGCTCGGTGATGCCCCCGATGCGCTTTCTGTTCGATCGCCACAAAGCAGGCGCCAGCGGATCGACGGAAGCGCTCCCGCTGGGCGACGGGGACGAGATCGTTCCCAAGCCAGAAGCGCGCGCGCTGGTCGCTTATCTCCTCTCGCGCAAACACGACGTCGGGGAGCCGCCGGAAGCGTTCGAACCGCCCGCTACCCAATGAACGAGGAACCCGACAAAGCCGCCCTGGAACAACGCGCGTCCGCCGACCCTGGCGAAGACATGAACGTGCGTCATGTGCACGCGGCGATCTGGCGCGAGGAGAGCGAGCCAGCCGAAGCGGTGAGACGCATGCCGGCGCTTCTGAAGCATTTCTATTTCTGGGCGCTCGTCTGGCTCATCCTTTATCTGATCGGCTGGTTTCCACCGCTCAATTGGAATGAGTACGAAGCCGACCGCGGACAGCGCAGCATCCGCGATCGCGTTCGTCAGACGAGCCCAGCGCCGCCGCCGCAACCGTGACGGCGATGGCCGCCTGTTGTCACGATCTCGCGGGCAGCGGCCGTGAGGAGCAAGACGCCTCCGCGGCGCAAGACGCACCGCAGCGCTGGTTTCGCTTCGGGATCGCCGTCGTGCTGGCTGGACTTTCGATGCAGTTCAGCCTGGGTGTTAACCTTTCTCCGGTTGCCGGTCAGACGCGTCTCCTGATTCATGGCACGCTCGCGCTGGCCGCGATCGCCGTGCTGCTGCTACTCGGCGGCCCGATCTTTCGGCGGAGTTGGAGCGCGGCGGGCGAAGGGCGGGTCACGCTCGAACAGCTGTTCCTCCTTGGCATTGCCGGCGCATTCACGGCGTCGCTGCACAGTTCACTCACGGCGACGGGAGCGATCTACTACGAAGTGGTCGGCGTTTTGGTGGCGGTTTACACGCTGGGCCAAATGCTCGTCGCGCGACAACGCGGCCGACTCCGCACATCGCTCCAGCGGCTGACCGATTCGCTCCGCACCGCCGTTCGCGTGACCTGCTGTGGCGAACGCAAGATCGTCCCAGTCTCACAGCTGCACGCTGGCGACCGGATCTTTGTCGAGAAAGGTCAGCGGCTCCCGATCGACGGCATCATCGTGGAAGGTCGCGCCTACGTGCAGGAGATCGCTCACACGGGCGAGCCTTTCCCCACCTCGCGAGCTCCCGGTGACGTGGTGCTGGCAGGCACGGTCGCGCTGGATGGCGAGCTGCTCGTTGAAGTCAAAGATTCCTCTGCGGGACGTGAGCTGGATCGGATCGCCCACCGCCTGGAAGCCGCGCTGCGCCGACGCTCTGAGTGGCAGCGCGAGGCCGACCGGTGGATGACCTGGTTTGTGCCGGGCGTCATCACACTCGCGGCTGTTACCTTCGCCTTCTGGTTCTGGCGCTCCGACTGGCAGCAGGCGCTTTTCAATTCACTTGCTGTGCTGCTGGTCGCGTGTCCATGCGGGCTCGGCCTCGGTGTGCCGATTGCGCTTTGGCATGCGACGCATCAGCTCGCTCGTCTCGGCATTGTGCCCGCAGGCGGCGAACTGATCGAAAGGCTGGCCCGCATCCGCGCCATCATCTTCGACAAAACAGGCACACTAACTGATGACGAAATCCAGCTCGGCGCATTGATCACGCTCGAGGAGATCGACGAGAGCAGCTTGCGCGCACGGCTGGCGTTGATCGAGAGCCACTGCGACCACCCCGTCGCTCGACCCTTCACCGCGACGCTCGGAAAGGAAGCTCTGCCGTCACAAGAGCGCCTCCTGGAGGTTCGCACTTTGCCCGGCCAGGGAATCGTCGCGCGCTTGTCGCGCAACGCACACGAAACGGCGGAAATGCGAATCGGCAACCGCACTCTGCTCTTGCCCCGGCACGCTCGAGCGCTTGCACAGCTACGCCGCCGACGGGTCGACGATGCGGCGGGCCTGACGCGCGAACTATTCATCTTCGAGCAGGACAGCCTGGTCGCCATCGCACAGCTGCGGGAGAACGTGCGACCGACAGTCGCAGCGCTGGCGCCGCGCCTTCGTGCTCTTGGTTTGCGCGCCGAAATCATGACCGGCGACGCGAGCCCTAACGACGAGCAGTGGAAGGCTGCCGGCCTGCCCGTGCGCAGCGGAATGACGACAGCTGAAAAAGGCGCGGCGGTTCGCGTTTTGGAAGAGAAAAACGAGCACGTCCTCTTCGTCGGTGATGGCTTGAACGACAGTGAAGCGATGGCTGCGGCGACAGCCAGCCTCGTGCTCCATGGCGGTGACGCCACCGCGCGTGCGCATGCGCACGGCGAACTCACCGGCGCCGCGCTCAACGCGCTGCCGGAGGCCATCGTTCTCAGCCGCGCAACCCGCCGGCAGATCCGGCTGATCCTCGGTATCTCGCTCGCCTACAACGCCGCCGGCCTGCTCCTCGCCGCGACCGGATGGCTTCACCCGGTAGCCGCAGCCATCATCATGTTTGCGTCCAGCCTGACCGTGGTGGCATTAGCCAGCCGCGCATCCGCCAGTCCAGCTCCCACGCAGCCGGACCCTGCTGACGGAACGACTCTGCCGCTGCCTAGATTCCAGGCGCCGCACGGCATGCTCCATGGTCGCCACAGTGCCCACGAGCTCGATCTACGCATCCACGCGCTCGCGGCCAATGGCAGTTCGCGCGGCTGATGAACTTGTCGGCCCTGCTAATTAGAGCAGTTCTTTGAACTGGTCGATGGTCAACCCGGCGTCGCGGACGATCGCGGCCATCGTATAAGCATCGACTGGATTGTTGCGCGGGACGACGACGCGGACCGGGCCGTTGGACATGAAGATGTGCTTGCCCTGGCGATCGATGCGGAAGCCCGCCTTCTCCAGCGCTTTGACGGCGCGCAGGTGATTAACGCCCGGAAGCTTCGGCATCCACTACGCTGTGACGACTTCCATTTCGCGAATCTCGCAACGCGTTTCCGGTTCGCCGTACAGTTCGAGATACTCACGAATCGCGTCTCCAATATTGCCGAGAGCGTCATCCACGTTCAGGCCCTGCGAGTGACACCCGGGTAACTCGGGGCAACTCACCGATACACCTTCGTCGTGCTCCAACAGAGTGACGTGAAATTTTCGCTTCACCGAGCGAGCGTACGCTCCGTGATGCGGGAGGTCAACGCTACCGGCGGCGAGCGGCCTCGCAGTTGAATAACACGCCTGCACCTAGTGCCCCGCGGTCGGCGCTCGCGGCAGGCAAAGAGAAACCAGAGAGTGACCACACGCGCTCAGCTGCCGGAACGATCACTGTTCTAACCTGGTCGGTTGGCGGAGAAGAGAGCCGCCTCCGATCGACGGACGCCGGAGTTCAGTGACATCGTAACCCGCTTACGATATATGCATTCCGCCGCGTCCACGCCTTTGTCCCGCTGTCTCGCCGGGAAAACTGATTTCGTTGCCAGAATGTCGGACCCTTTTCCGCATCGTACGCAGCTTAGGAGCTGTTACCTGGAGGGTGGTCGCTTGGCCCTGAGGAGGATTTCCTGCTGCTTTCGGGTGAGCTTCGGCGGCGGTGTTCGTTTTTTCTTCGCCCGGCGTTTCGCTTCGCGGATTGCCACCATCAGCCGCGCCTGCTCTTTCGTGAGCTCACGCCGTCCAGCTTGCCCGCCGCGTCTCCCGATCGAGGCAAAATACTCCCGCACTTCAGCTGGTAGAACGATCCTGCCAGCGGCGCCCATTACCGATCGTAACCTGCTTACGATGCCCGGTTCAACCTCGGAAAGCGCGCCGGAATTAATCCCGAGATGGCGGCATAAGACTGCGCAACAGGGCCGTTTACTCGCCGCGCCCGAATGAAGTGTATGGCTACAAGCAAAACGAGCAGCAAGAAATCCGGCGGCAAGACAAGTAGTCGGAAGAGTGGAAGCGCGAAGAAGAGCTCTGCGGCGCGCAAAACCAACGGCGGCAAAGCGACAAGCGCGCGCAAGAGTTCCGCGAAGAAGAGTGGCGGAACTAGCGGCACCAAGTCAGCCACTCGCAAGACGTCGAGCAGCAAATCGAGCAAAGGCGGCAGCAAGCGAGGCGGCGCGAAGAAGAAGGGCATTCTGGACAAAATCTTCGGTTAGACCGGAGGCGCGTCCCAGCTCGCCGGCCGTGCGATGGCTAAGAAAGCGAAGGCACGAAAGCCGCCGTTCACGGTCGGTGTGGTTGGGCACTTCGGTCTCGCGGTGCGCGACCCGCGGAAGAGCGCGCAATGGTGGGAGCGCGCGCTCGGGTTAGAGAAGCAGTTTGAATTCGACGACGGCGTGGCGGTCGGGAACGACAACGTCACGATCGCGCTGCAGAAGGGCAAGCCTTCGCCCGCGACGCTCGATCACATGTCGTTCCATCTGCCGAAGTCGGGACCGGACGGGCTTACCACGCTGCGCAAGGCGCTGGCGCATTTGCAGAGCATTGGCGCTGACCTCGAGGATCCCGGCGACGAGATCGGGCCGGAAGCGCCCGGCTCGAAGAACATGGGTCTCTGGTTCCATGATCCTGACGGCTATCGTTGGGAACTGAGCGTGCAGGGCGACAGGCGGTAAACGGCCCGCGCCGACGGCGCCGCTATCGAGCTGGCGAAAACAGAATCAGCACATCGGCGCAGTGTGCTTGAGCCGACCTGTCGCTTAGCAATGCGGCACGATGACCGTCCTCACGTGGTCGGTTGATCTTTCGAGCGCATCCAGGGCGGCGTTGATTTGCGCAGCGTCGAGATCGACGAAGCGCAGCGCCGACTCAGGAAAGGTGAGCTTCCCGCTCTGCGCGTAGCGCATCAGCGACGGTAGCTCGGACGCGAGATGATCGGAGACGCCGATCACTTCCGCCTCTTTGTTGATCAGCTCCGTGTAGGGAAGGAAGGAGAGCGCCTCACGGCTGAGCGCGACCATGACCGCACGGCCGAGAATGCCGAGACAGCGCACCGCCTGGTTCATCGTGCCCGCGGTGCCGACGAACTCGATCGCGACATCAACACCCTTGCCTCCTGTAGCATCGCGGATCTGCTGCACGGCATCGCCCGCCGTGGCCGGGATCGGGGTGGCGCCCAGCGCCGCGGCCGCAGCGAGTTTGGCTGGATTGATCTCGACGACATAAACCGCTCCGCAATCCAAAGCCCGCGCCAGCTGCAAAGCGGAATAACCGAGGCCACCGAAGCCGAAGATCGCGACGGATTCACCGGGCTTGAGTCGAGCCTTGTTCAAGGCATGGAGCGCCGTCGCCGACGAACACATCATGATCGCGCCCTGTGCGAACGGGATTTCATCCGGCAGAGCGAAGAGGCTGCGCGCCGGCACCCGAATGAACTCCGCATAGCCGCCGTCGCGGTGTTTCCCGATCATCTGCACCTCGGGGCAGAATTGCTCGTGGCCGCTCCGGCACGCCGGACAGGCGCCGCAGTGCGCCAGGTAATGCACGCAAACGCGGTCGCCCCGCCGGAAGCCATCTATCTCGCGGCCGACGGCTTCTACCGTGCCCGCGACTTCGTGCCCGGGCGTCACCGGCAAATGCGCGATCGGCGAAATGCCGGCGCGATAATGCGCGTCCGAGTGGCAGATCCCGCACGCCGCCACGCGGACGAGCACGTCCGCGGGCCCGATCTCCGGCACCGGGACTTCGACGTCCTGCAACGGCTGGCCAAGCTGCATCAGGCGGACGGCTTTCATGGATTAGAGGCTATTCCACGGCACCGATCGATGCGAACTCAGAGGTGTTTCCAACGACCCTGCCATACGGCGTTCAGGACAGCAGATCTGCCGCTGCGAACTTGA
Organism: uncultured Chthoniobacterales bacterium; assembly: GCA_902805675.1. Classification (GTDB taxonomy): domain Bacteria; phylum Verrucomicrobiota; class Verrucomicrobiia; order Chthoniobacterales; family UBA10450; genus JACCTI01. Next base: position 9,427 of record CADCTA010000078.1, read on the forward strand.
CGGCTTAAAGCCGTCAAGTCGGGCGAGGCTGCTGATGAGCTAAGCACGAAGCTTGACGGAGCGGCCCTAAAGACAGCGAATGCGGAGAGTGAAAGTAGGAATCTCTTGAAGGAAAAACTCGCCGGTAAAATCGCGCTCATCACTGGAGGAAGCAGCGGCATTGGGCTCGCCACAGCAAAACTTTTTGCCGCGGAAGGTGCACGCGTCTTCATCACTGGTCGACGGCAGGCGGAGCTCGACGCGGCCGCGAAGGAGATCGGAGGAAACGTCGTCGCGGTGGCGAGCGACGTTTCGAAACTCGCCGACCTCGACCGCGTCTTCGCCATGATCCAGGAACGGGCTGGGCGCCTCGACATCGTCTTCGCGAACGCCGGCGGCGGGGCATTCATGCCGGTCGACCAGGTGACCGAAGAGCATGTGGACAAATATTTCGGCATCAACGTGAAGGGGACTCTCTTCACGGTGCAAAAGGCGTTACCGCTGATGTCTGCTGGTGGAACCATCGTTATCACCGGCTCGATGGTTTCGGTCCAGGGCGTCGCGGCCTTCGGAGTTTACGCCGCTACCAAGGCGGCCTTGCGTTCATTTGCTCGAACGTGGGCGGCCGAGTTCAAAGGGCGCGGCATCCGGGTGAATGTCATCAGCCCCGGCGTCGTCGTCACGCCGGGCTACCAGAGCGAACTCGGCATGACGAATGAGCAAATCGAGGCATTCAAGGCAGAGGCCGCTGAGACAACGCCGCTCGGCCGGACAGGAACGCCCGAGGAAATAGCGAAAGCGGTTCTGTTCCTTGCATCCGACGACAGCAGCTTCGTCAATGGGATCGAGCTTTTCGTCGACGGCGGCGCGGCTCAGATCTGACCGGTTCGAGCCGCCGTAATGTAGGCGTGATCCTGCGCGCCGGAGTAGCAGATCCTTGCCACGACGGGGACTAGGGACCAGCGACCGCACGTGTAAATGATGCTTTACATAATGACGCGCATCATTTACTTACCCGCTATGACAGAGACATCGCAGTGTGCGTGGTCGAGCAAAGCCGCAGGGGGCGCAATCCCTGTTGTCGCAACCGTCACAGGCGTGGCGGCATGTTTCGCCGAAGCGATCCTGAAGAAGCATGGAGTTCTCGGCTCCGGCGCCGAAGTTGCCCTCGCGCTCGGCCAGATGGTGCCGTTCGCCATCCTGCTGCGGTATTTCGGCAGCCGGCTCGGATTGCGACAGGGCCGAACATCCACGCAAGAAAAGCAATGAACCCTCCTCCCATTATGAGCAACAATCCTGAAGTCAGCTCTTTCTGCGACGCGCAGTCGCGGGAGATTCCAATCCTGCCGACCGCGCTGTGGATCGGCAGTTATCTCGGCGCAATGCTGCTGCTTAAGTATGCGGCGCTACCTGCGTCACTAAAGATCGCCGTAGCCATCGTCCCAGTGATCCCATTCGTGTTCTTCATCCGCCGTTTTCTCGTGCACCTGCGGAATCTTGATGAACTGCAGCGCCGCGTTCACTTCGAAGCGCTGGCCTACGCGTTTCCAATCACGATCCTGCTGCTCATGACCTTGGGGCTGCTGGAGCGGGCGAATATCATCGCGGCGGAAAAGTGGAGCTACGAGGAAGTGTGGCTTTATCTGCCGTTGTTCTACCTCGTCGGGCTGGCGATTTCCTGGCGCCGCTATCGATGACGAATCGTCTCCGGGTGCTACGCGCCGAGCGGCGCTGGTCGCAGGCGGATCTCGCCGAACGGCTGGGCGTCTCACGCCAGACGGTGAATGCCGTCGAGACGGAGCGCTATGAGCCAAGCCTTTCGCTAGCCTTCAAAATCGCGCGCCTATTCGCTCAGCAGATCGAGGAGATATTCGACGATTCCGCAGATTCCGGCGGGACATAGGGCCGGACGGCTCAACCGTGTTAGTTGCCCAACGGGGCGGCGGTGGTCATGATCTGATATGCAAAAGATCACGCCGATGTTTTGGTTCGATGGCAATGCGGAAGAGGCCGTGCAGTTTTACCTGTCGGTTTTCAAGGACGGCAAGATCCACTCGACGGCGCGGTTTCCTGAGGGATCGCCGGGAGACAACCAGCCGGGCACGGTGATGACGATCGCGTTCGAGCTGAAGGGACAGCAGTTCGTGGCGCTCAATGGCGGGCCCGGATTTCCGTTCACCAATGCCGTCTCGCTCGTGGTGAACTGCGACTCGCAGGAGGAGGTCGATTACTTCTGGGAGAAGCTGGCGGCCGATGGCGGGGAGCCCAACGTCTGTGGATGGCTCCGGGACAAATTCGGCATGCCCTGGCAGATCGTGCCAAGCCAGATCTGGGATTGGCTGAACGGCGATGATCCCGCGATGGTCAAGCGCGTCACCAGCGCGGTCTGGCAGATGGAAAAGCTCGACCTCGCCGAGCTACAACGCGCGGCCAGCGTGGATAGCTAGCCAGCCGTTGCTATACGTGAGTCACGTATCCGGCGCCTCGCGAGGGCGCCAAGCTTGACCGCTTAAATCGGTCGAGTTGTCTTTCCGACGCGGAGCCGAATTCACGATCGGTTCTCAGCCCCGCCGTTCTGCCACGAGCTCCCGTGCGCGCACAGCAGCGCAATCGCGACCCAGTAGCCGACAGGGAAACTCATGCCGAGACCGACGAGCGGCACCGGGAAGGCGCCAAACGCGGGACAAACTGCAGCGGAGATGAAGTAGGCGGTCAGCGCGAGCGCCGCGCCGCGGTGCGCGCCGCCGGCGGCGTTGCGCAGAGCCAGCGGCGCGAAAGAAGCTGCCGCCACACCAATGGCGGCGGCGGCCGCCAGCACGGGCGAGACGGCGAAGGCCAACGGGAAGATTCCCTCCACTTCCGGTACCGGCTGCAGCGGGTCCGGACGGCTCCAAGTTACAGCCGCGAAGAGAAAGGCCGCGGCAATCGCGCTAAGTCGACGCGCGCGCGGCGCTGTCGACGTAGCGACCAGGACGACCGCCGCGATGAGGAAGCTGGTGGCTTGCGATGCATCCGGCTGCAGCGCGAGCAACGCGGCGATCGCTCCCGCGAAGACGAGTCCCGTCCGGCTCCAGATTCCACAGAAAGACAGCGCGACTACGGCTGGAGGCAGAAGCAGTGCGGCGACATTGACGTGTAGCGGACCCGCATCGATCCACCGGTGAACTCCCTCCTGTGCTGGCGCCAGAAAGGTGCCTGCGACAGCGATCGCCGCCGCACCCAGCAATACTCTGGCGATTCGCAGTGAACCGCCGCAGAATATCAATCCCGTCGCAAGCACAACTCCGACCAGCCACGCAACAGGATTGCGGGACCATGACGCGACGGGATGCCCCTTCGCGGCCAGCGTCGCAGCGCCGCAAGCGACCGCAACCAGCGAGGCAGAGGCAAAGGCGAGCAATGCGCGACGGCGTTCTCGGTTGCTCGATGTGGCGCTCCTGTTCGGCACGGTGCGCGACTCTATGCAGGCCGGAGTAGCAGCGCGACTTCGTTTGATGAAGCGACATGGCAGGCCCGGCGTCGTCGCTTCACCGCGAGCAATGATCGGCGCGACGCAGCCGCTTCTTGATTCGCGAGAAGCGTTCCGGTCATAATCGGGAGCGCGACAAAACTCCTCCTGCCGACCACGTAATGAAAATCCCTGAGCGCAAACGGCTTCGACGCGAGCGGCTGCGGAGCGCGCCTTTCCCGCCCGAGTGGAAGGAGATCATCGCGCGCAACCTGCCGATCTTCGCGCGCCTGCCCACGACCGACCAGGAGGAGCTGATCGAGCATGTGCAGGTGTTTGTGGCCGAGAAGCGGTTCGAAGGTTGCGCGGGATTGAAGCTGACGGACGAGATCCGCGTCACGATCGCTGCCCAAGCCTGCGTTCTCCTGCTCCATCGCGAGACGGATTATTATCCCGAGCTGACGTCGATCCTGGTGTATCCCTCGAGCTACATTGTGGAGGAGGATCGCTATGTCGGTAACGGGATTTGGGAGCACGGTCCGGACAACCGGCTCGGTCACACTGCGCCGGACATGGGCTCGCTCGTGCTGGCGTGGGACGACGTGAAGCACGGCGCAAGCGATCCGGCCGACGGTCAGAACCTGGTGATCCACGAGTTCGCGCATCAGCTCGATTTTGAGGATGCGGCGAGCGATGGAGCGCCGGCTCTGCGTACGCGTGCGGAATACCTCACCTGGGCGCGGGTCATGCGCCCGGAGTTCGACGCGCTCCGCGAGGCGGAAGAGGCGGGAACGGAGAGCGTGCTCGATACCTATGGCGCGGCGAATCCGGCGGAGTTTTTCGCCGTCGCTACGGAGGCGTTCTTCGAGCGGCCGCGTGCGCTGCGGGCGAAGAACCGGCAGCTGTACGATCAGCTGGCCGCGTTCTTTCATCAGGATCCGATCGCGTTCTCCGCCGAGGAGAAAAGACCGCGCCGGTAATTGGAACTTCAAACGTGCGCAGGCTGGCAACTTGCCGCCCGCTTCTCTACACGTGCTGGTCGATCAACACCGGATTGCCCTCCGGGTCCATCAGCATCACGCTTGCCGGGCCAGTGCTGCTCTCGTCGGCTTCCATCGCGAGCGTGAGCCCCTTCGCTTTGAGCGCGCGCTGATGCTCGCGCACATCCGTGAACTTTTCCCCGATCGACTCGGCCTTGTGGTCCCACCCCGGATTAAAGGTGAGCGCGTTGCGCTCGAACATGCCTTGGAAGACTCCGATCGTGACGGTGCCGTTGCGCAGGATGAGCCAGTTCTGCGCTGGGTCGCCGCCGGCAAATTCGAAATCGAGTTTCTCGTAGAAGGCGCGGGATGCCTGCAGGTCTTTCACGGCCAGGCTGACCGAGAACGCTCCGAGTGTGGTGGGTTGTTTCGTCATGGACCCAGAGGCTACGGTGCGGGCCGCGCGCGAGACTTGCCAAATCTTGCGAAGATCCTGCGAGAGGAAGCATCAGCAGCTTTTTGTCGCGCATATCAAGCGGCGTCGTGTTTCGGAATGATCTCGTCTGAAGGTGAACTGTCGTCGTGCCGGAAGCCGCAGCGCGGCAAATCGGCAACTGGCGAGCCGGCATGGCCAAGTGGAGGGACGAGCGCGGTCTCGTCGCGTAGCGGGACGGCAGAGCGGCCGTCCTTCCATGCCATGCCATGGGCCGTTGCGGAGAATCGGCCCGAGAATGGATCGAACCGGCTTCGGTCATCTCCGCATTCGGCGAGAGAGCGCGAAGGAGAGGATCGTATAGAATGCCGGGTAGCTAAGAGACAGCAGTGCAAGCCAGCGAGGGCCGTGCGGATAGCTCGCGAGCAGCACAATCAGGGCGATCGACCACAGCAGCGCGCCCACCAGAACGATGAGACGCCATGGTGGAGGCGTCAGGTTCGGGTAAAGAAAGCGCACCGGCAGCACGGTCAGTAGTGCCAGGCCGAGAGTAATCAGGCCGGTGATCGCCGCAGCCTCCTTGCCCCCGAACAACCCGGCGTAAAACGCGACCACGTTCCAGTACGAAGGAAAGCCAAGAAAGAATCCGCCGGCTTCATCCTTGGCCTGGCGGTTGGCGAAGCCAAACAACGAAGCGATCAGCGCCGGGATCACGTAGAGGGCGGCGGGCTGCGGCAGCCATTCCATACGCCACATCAGGAGCAAGGGGAGGAACGTGAAAGTGAGGTAGTCGACGATGTCGTCGATGGTGCGGCCGTCGATTGCAGCGGCCCACGTCTTTACATGCCAAAGCCGCGCGAAGAAGCCGTCCGTGGCGTCGATAAACACCGCCGCGAAGAGCAGGATGAAACAACGACGGGGATCGGGCGCTGGAGCGCAAATCTCCATCGCCGCCAGTAACGCCAAGCCGGCGCCTGAAGCTGTGTAGACGTGGACGGCGTAGCCACGCACCCGCTGCGACAGCGTCGGCTGTACGGTGGCGGGAGCTTCGTCTACCGTGTCCATCAGCCGTCGTTAGGCCGGTCTTCGCCGGTCTGTGCTGCCTCTTGCTGCTTCTGAAGCTTGTCGTCCGCATCTTTCTCGTCGCCTGCATCCGCGTGCGGCTTCGGCTGTTCGCTCCCAGCCTCAGGATCGTAGCAAAGCTCGATCAAGACCGGGAAGTGATCCGATCCGATGTTCGGCAGGCATCGGAGATCGGTGAGCGTGAAGTGACGTGAATGGAAGACGTGATCGAGCGGGTAACGCAGATACAGCTTGTCCGCGTGGAAGCTGTTATAGAAACCGCGCCCCACGCGCGGATCGAGCAGCCCGCTTAGCCGCACGAAAAGCTCCGTCGTAGCCGACCAGGCGACGTCGTTCAGATCACCGGCCACCACCGTCGGCCGATCGCCAGCCGCTCGAATGGCACGACCGACGACGACAAGCTCTGCGTCACGCGGTGTCGAATCCTGATCGCGGATTGGCTCGGGCGGGCGCGGGTGCAATCCGTGCAGATAAATCCGTTCGCCGCCCGGCAGCTCAAAAGCAGTGCGCAAGGAAGGAATGTCGTCCTGCACCAGGAACTCGATCTTCGGATCCACCAACGGGAACCGGGAGAACAACACGAGGCCGTAATAGTTTTCCTGCGGCTGCTCCACGCGATGCGGGTAGATCTCTCGCAGCGGGCTGAGCGCTTTCTGCCATGCCTCACCCACCTCGACCACCAGCACGATGTCCGGGTTGTACTCGCGTATCACGGCCACCAGGCGATGCGCGTCCGTGTTCTCGAGCATGACATTGGCCATCAAGAGCCGGAAGGACCGGCCGCGCGCCTCGCCAGGACGCGTGGCTTTCACCTGATTCCGGGCGAGCGCGGTGAAAGGGAAAATCTTCCAGCTTTGCCAGAGCACGCAGAGCAGATTGGTGGATAAGAACAGGTAATCGCGCCGGCTCCCACGGAAGAAGAAGGCCCGGAAGAGGCTCGCCGAAAACGCGGACACCGCCGCGATCTGAACGCGAGGGAAATCCCACGCCCGGATGAACCAGTGCGAGCCTTTGTGGAAGCTAAGAAGCGTCACCGAGCCCGCGGCCAGACCGAGGCCCATGACGAGCCATTTCAATAATCTAAACATCAGCGTCCACGTGGAGTGAGAATCGGAAGCGAACACCTCCCCGCGTGCGCGTCCGGCGTTTCAAACTCGGCGGCCGGGATCCAGGACCGCGATGCTCATGGCCGGCCAGACACTGCCGCAGAGCGCTCCCGTCGCACGCGGTGTCAGGTCGTCGTGAGGGAAGGTTTAGCGTTAACTTAAAGACCACTTCTTATGTCCATCTGCGAGGAACACGCTGATGAAAAAGCCCCTCCGGATCCCACTGCCCGCAGTCTCGTGCTCCGCACCACCGGCCCGAGCATGTCGGCGGCCGGAGTTCAGCAGCCAGCAGCAGATCCCAAGCGGACAGTCCATCGTGGATCAGGTCAGACGCCGTTCGCACAGAACGACGACTGGAAGAGTGATCCTCGCGCCGATGCGTTGCAGCGCGATTATCCAAGCCTGGCACCGAGTGCCGAGAAGGAAGCTGCACTGATGCTGAGTCTGATGCCTGGCCGCTACCCATGCACGGAAGCAACGTCGAAGGGACTGAAGGCGTCCTGCTGTTGGAAACGTACGACGTCGACAGCGCGAGCGAATAGGCAGAGCAAGCACCGTCGAGGGCGCCATAGCGCGGCCGGGCGGCCTTTTGGCGTTTGCTTTGGCGGACGGCGGATCGGGATTGTTCCGTGATGACGAGCGCGGCTACGATGCAAGGCAGAGTGTGCGCGTCGCCAAATACCGCCAGCGTCGACTACGTCGCTCGGCTCAATCGCGCCGTGGACTACATCACCGGCAATCTCGACCAGCCGCTGCGGCTGGAGGAGGTGGCGCGGGCGGCTTGTTTCTCCACGCGTAAACCCGATGCGCTGCGGGCAGCGGACGCTACGACGATGCTGGGCGACGCCGAAGTGAGCATCACTACCTTCGCGCCGACCTCCATCGCCGAGATCGATATCGCAGGCACGATCGAACTCGAGCTACGTGCGCTCGATTGGCTCTACCTCACGTGGCTGCCGGGCAGCGGTTACGCACCCGCGCACCAGCCGGGCTTCGAGGCTTTCAACGGTCGCCCCTTCGCCCATGGCACGGAGCACTTCGAGCTTCGCGTTCAGCTTCCGATTGTGGATGCTCGCGTGCCGTTGTGAGCCGCGCCACTCGCCACAGCTGACATTCTGAACCACGCCGCAGATCACCAGTAATGGACGGGGAGGGAATGGACTTAGCAGGCGGCGCTGCCGAAACCGAAGGAGCGGTCAGGGTCGAGTATCTGGCCCATCATGCCGACGTTGCCGACGAGCTGGCGAGGTGGGCGTGGGAGGAGTGGCGCGTGTTCTTTGATGAGCGCGGACGGCGGTTGGAGGACGCGCGCAGAAGCTATCGCGAGCGCGCACAGCTCGAGGCGTTGCCGCTCGCGCTCGTCGCATTCGCCGGCCGCACGCTCGTCGGAACGGTGTCGTTGACGGTGCATGATCTCGCGACGCGGCCGGACATCACGCCCTGGTTGGCGAGTCTGTTCGTCGCTCCACAATGGAGACGGCGCGGCATTGCGTCGCTCCTCATCGCACGCGCGGTGACGGAAGCGCGGCGTCTGAAGCTACCCGGACTCTTTCTTTGGACCTCGTCAGCGGAGGCGGAAGCGCTTTATGTGAAGCTCGGCTGGCGCACGGTTGAGCGGTCCGAGTATTGCGGAAAACGCATCGTCATCATGCAGCTCGACACAGCTTCACGGTGACAGCAGACGACGCCATCGCGCGACTCCACTGGTGGCGACTCGCGATCGCCGAAGCGTTCGCTAGAACCCAATCGAAAACTTCGCCCCTTTGATCCCGCCCACCGCGGGCTGAAGGGTGACGGCGCCGAATTTCAGACTCAGAGCGCTCCGTGTGGCGGCTTGCTGCTGCTCGCGTAACGGTGCCGTCGGCGCGCCATTCCCGTTTCCGGAAGTTCTGTCGCCCGCGCTCCCAACGACCGCTGCTCTCTCGACCGAAGCGCTGGAGGTATCCTGGCGAGTCGCTTTCGCGTGCGCTTCACGCGAAACAATCATATCAGCCAACGCGGAGCGCTCTCCGTCCGCGCCGGCGGATTTGCGGTCCTTTGCGTGTGCAGGGATCACCACTCCGCACACAACGATCAACACCGCACATGCTTTGAACGATCGCACCATTTGTGTCCCGTGTTCTCATTCGTAATTTCCATAACGGCTGGTCGTGCGGTTCGCCCGCAAAAGTTTGCCAGCCGCAATTCCGGCTGCGCCAGGCGCGGGCGTGCACTTGATTTCCCGCACCCCGTATGGATCCCGGAACACAGCCGCCGCCGCATCACTGCCCTCCGAGGCGACCTGACGCGCGCGACTGCAGGCTGCGCTATGGGCTGGCGAGCACGCTGAAGAGATTGCTGTAATCATCCGTCCAGACGCGCAGGCTGGAATCGCGGATCGCAGGGCCCACCTTCGTCTCGCCGCCGTCTTCCCACTTCTGCGTCATGAGCGGCAGCTTGCGCCGGCTCACCACGATGTAGGTCGAGGAATCGATGTCATCGCTCTCGGCGTTGTGATCGATTGCCAGTGCCTCCAGCCCGACCGCGTGCGCGGCGTTCCCCACGACCGCCTCGAGACGCAGATACCTGTTGCTGATGTGAAACAGGATCGTGCCCTCCGGTTTGATGTGCCGCAGGTAAAGCTCCAACGCCTCGCGCGTGAGCAGATGAATCGGGATGCCGTCCCCGGTGAAGGCGTCGACGACCAGCATGTCGAACTCCTGCGGCGGTTGTTGCTCGAGAGTGGTGCGCGCATCTCCGAAGTGAATTGCAGGCACGTTCGGCTCCGCCTGGCTGAGATAGGTGAAGTGCGTGCGCGCGATGTGCGCGACCTCCGGATCGAGCTCGTAAAAGATGACCGCGCGCTCGCCCGGCGCAGCGTCCGTGTAAGGAGCGCTGCGCGCGTAGGCGGCGAGAGTGCCTACGCCCAGCCCGATCGCGCCGATGCGCAGCGGATTGCGCTTCTCGTCTTCGGTCAGGAACCGGTAGACCACGCCGACCGCCGATTGATCGCTGTAGTAGCTGATCGGCCTCGGTGCCGTGTTCGCCTCGGTTAACTGCGTGCCGTGCGTCGTGGTTCCATGCAGGAACGATTTGCGATCCGCGGATGCCTCGACCCGCATGGGTCCGTAGATGTTCCGGTAGTAGGAGATCTTGGTGTCCTTGCCTTCGAAGGCGAGTGGAGCGGCGATTCTCCCGGTCGTGAACCCAAGCCCAGTGGCGATGATCCCGATCGTGGCGATGAGATTGAGCCAAAAGTTCTGCAACAAGCGCGCGCCGCGCACGAGCGTGACCGCGAAGAGGACCGCGAGCGCGAGTGCCAGCAGGAGCGGATACTCGAACTGCACCTTGAACAGAGACGGCGCCGCCAGACTAACGAACGCGCCGCCTGCTGCGCCACCCGCCGAGATGACGAGGTAGTAGCGGCTCAGGAAACGCGCCCCCGGACGCAAGGCGTAGAGCTCGCCGTGCAGGAGCATGACGAGGAGGAAGAACGAACTCGAGGCGAGCACGAGGCCAACCGTGATCCCGCTCACGCTGATCTCGTATCCGAGCACCTTCCGCTCGAACCCGAGATCGGGCCAGCCGTAGCGCAGCGTCACGAATGTGTTGAGCGCAAAGGCGATCAGCGCGAGCGGCAGAATCCAATCGCGCCGGTACATTCCCCCGAAGCAGATGATGAACGTGAGCAGATACAGCGCGAGTGGGATGATCCACAGCATCGGGATCGGCGCGATATCCTGCGTGATGCGCGAGGTGAAGCTGACGAGCAACCCGGAGCCAATGGCGGACAGCACCATCCACGCGAGCGTCGTCCCCCACCCTGGCGCCGGAGCATCGGCATCGGCCGCGTCCGTCTCTCGGGCCTCTCCAGGGCGCGCCATCCACACGGCGAGGCTTAAACCTGCAATCAGCAGAGCCACGAAGCGGAAGCCCCACGTCCACGCGCCGGCGGATATCGGCACGGAAAGATTCGGCTCGATCAGGGTCGGATACGCGAGCAGCGCGCCGAGCGAGCCGATGTTTGAGACAGCGTAGAAGGCGTAAGGATCTTTCACGCCGGAGAAGCGCGCCCAGACCTGCACCAGAATGCTGACGCTGCCCACCAGCACGCACGGCAGCGCGACGAACCGCACCAGCTTCAGGAGTAGCTCGCCAGCCGGATTGTCGAACCAGGTCAGCCGCCAAACATCGCCGACCGGCACCGACACCAGCACCGCAGCGAGCAACCAGAGCGCGGCGTAGACCGCGATCTGCTGCTTAGGGCGGAGCTTCGCGAGTCCATAAGCCAGAGCGTAGCCCGCGAGCAGCGCCGTCTGGAAAAACACGAGGCAGACCGACCACACGGCGGCTGAGCCCCCAAAGCGGGGCAGCACAATTTTACCGACGAGCGGCTGCAGCGTGAAGAGCAGGAACGCCGCGGCGAAAATGGTCGCGGTGCCGACGACGAGGACGAGCCCGCGCGTGCTGCTCTGCGTGCGCGGCGCCAGCTCTGTCTGCGCCTGTTCTGGAGATTCGACTTCAGCCATCGTTGCTAGCTTCTTCGTCGGTGGAAATGGCGGCAGCCGCAAGTTCGCGCCCCGGAGCTTGGCGGGCACGCCGAACTGCGAGTTTCGCAACTTGCCGGGCGATGCGCGCTGGTCCGCGTGTTCTTGCCGTTCCGCTTGGCGCAGGAGAGTGACAATGCGGCTTCGTTGCTGGCCGACTCGGACCCCAAATGCCGGACGAGCGCCGCTAAAGCTGGCGATAGGGTGAACGTAGCTCCGCCAGGCGCATCCCGAAGGCTCCCTCGGTCCGCACACCCCGCGGTCATCCTGAGCCGCGGAGACGGCGAAGGACCTGACGCCCTCGCGCTGACTCTGCCCCGCCCCAACGCGCGAAAACGTTCGTTCCGCGTGATCCGCACTCCCTCGACCACCCCGACGTGCCGCGACACCTTTGGGTCACGCCAAACGCTCCCCTCTTTGCGTGAGGTCCCTCGCCGTCTTCGCTGGCTCGGGATGACCGCGCCACATGCACGCGTCTATGGAAACCGCGGCGACACCCGCGCAGTCAGGCAGCAGACAAATTGGGAACGTGATCGCGTGGCCTGCTATTTGGCATCTCAGATTAACAGCCAAAGATGATAGGCCATGCACCGTTTCCAGAGTGAGCGCGACTGGATGAAGAGAATCCGCGACCGGAGCAGCCACTGGGACTGGCGAATGTTGCCTGGTCCGTCGTGTCGGCCATTACCTTCTTTTCTCCTACCGCAGAGCTATTCCAGCCCCCGTCTTCTCCTCAGGTGTCATCGTGATCACGACTTTCCCGCGGGCGCGTCCGGTTTCCTGATAGGCCACAGCGTCACGCGTCTGGCTTAGCGGGTAAGTCTTATCAATGACTGGCGTAACCTTTCCGCCCGCCATCAAATCACGCAGCAGCATGAGGTCGTCGCGGTTCAGCTTCGACATCATGAAGCCCATCTCCTGCTTCACGACCATCGACAACAACGACGCGCGGAGAACGGTATCCATCGGTGCGATCCAGCCGCCGGCGGGACCTCCGATCATCACATACTTCCCTTCGGCCGTCAGTGCGCGGCGAACCGCTAAGAGCCCGTGGTTCCCAACGAGATCGAGGACGACGTCGTAACGCGCGGAGCCCTTTGTGAAGTCCTCCTTCGTGTAATCGATGACGTGGTCGGCGCCGAGCGAGCGGACCATGTCGACATTGCGCGTGCTGCAGACGCCGGTCACCTCTGCGCCGAGTGTTTTCGCGATCTGCACCGCAAACGTGCCGACGCCGCCGGATGCGCCGTTGATCAACACCTTCTGGCCCGGCTGAAGCTTGCCACTGTCGCGCAGACCCTGCAGCGCGGTGAGGCCGGCGATCTGTACCGCGCCAGCTTGCTCGAAGCTGATGTTCTGCGGCTTCGGAATCAGGAACTGCTCGGCGATCACGACGTACTCGGCGAAGGAGCCGGTTCTGCCGCCGAACACTTCATCGCCAGGCTTGAACTGCGTGACGTTCTTGCCCACCGCTTCGACGAGGCCCGAGAAGTCGACGCCCATGCGCATCCCCTTTGGCTTCCGCAGGCCGGATTCGATGCGCATGATCCGCGGCTCGCCGCGCATGAAGTGCCAGTCGAGTGGGTTAACGGAAGCGGCGCGCACTTTCACCAGCACCTGCGCGTCGGTCGGGACGGGCTTCGCGATCGTCTCCAGTTTCAGGACATCGGGTGAGCCGTAGTCGCGGTAGACGACAGCTTGCATCGTCTCGCCCTGCGCGGCGGTTAGCTGCTCATAGTCGTTGGTCGACGTCCAGTAGGAAACCTGGAACCAGGCGAACAGCGCGAGGACGATTGCGAGGGCGCTCCACTTCAGGACACGTTTGATTTTCATGGTATTACCTGGCGTGCTGAGTTGAGGCGGACGGCGTGCGCAGGCCTTTGATGAGCAGCCAGAAGCCGAGGCTGACTTCGAAAAGTCCCATCGGCATCATGTAGGCCATGCCAATGCGCTCCCACACAACCGGAAACATCAGCGTAACCATCGTCATCACGCTGAGTAGCAGTGAGGCAAAAATCCCCAGGTGCGCGATTGCTCGCGGGATGTAGCCCGATTTCAACCAAACGTAGCTGAAGACAGCCGAGCCGAGACCAAGGAAGATGAACCCGATGCTGAGGCCGATCCCATACATGCCAACGAACGCGCGGGCGAGTGCTTGCAACTGCGCGGAATCAATCGCGCGCAGGTACTCGGCGTCACCAAGCAGTCGTAGCGCAATGAAACCCGCAAAGGTCGTGACCGATAGAATCGCCTGTTCGACGAGCCGGAAGAACGAAGCCAGCAAAGCGACATCCTTGTTGATCGGTTTGAGGATGATGTAGGTGCCCCAGATCAGCACGACGAGTGAGGAGTAGATCAAAAGATCGCCGACAAGGCTGAGCCGAAACAGGATCTCAGAATTGCGGATATTTGCGGCGGTCTGCGCTGCGTCGCGCACGATTAACGGGCCACGAACGACCGCCTCACCGAAGATGGCGAGCGCCATTTGGATAAGGTAAAGGGCCCCGACGACCTTGGCGGCGGTCTGTTGTGCAGGCGTGATCGGTGCAAAGGCCGTTTCGTCTCTCGCGGAATGTGTAGTTATATCGGCGTTCATCATTGGTGACTCTCTAGCTAGCTGATTGAAAATGCGCCGCAGGTGCCATGAGGCTCTCGGCGGAGTCCGCGGCAGAAGCCTGCTCCCGCCACCGCAGCACGTTCACACCCTTCACCAGGAGCCAAAGCGTAAGCGATAGCTCACCAATGCCTCCGGGGATCATGTTGAAGGGAGCGAGGCTGTTCGCGAGTGGCGGGTAGACGAATGTCAGCCAACCGACACCCGCAAACATCATCAGGGCACCGATCGCGCGAGGCAGAAACGTGGAGCGGTAGATCAGGTAGCCGACGCCGAAGCAATGCAGGCCGAAGAAGACGAGGCCGATGTTGTTCGCCTGCGCACGGACGTTGAGGAACATCAGCGTGAGCGCCTGCAATTGCTCGATCGCAAAGACCGCGGCGAAGTGGGTGCCTTTGAGCAAAATGAATGGAACGACATCGAAGAGACAGGCGAGAGCGCCGATCGCGCAGCCGACCAGACTGAAGATGGCGGCGAGCTGCGATACGGGTCGGTTCACAGGCTTCAGGACTTCGTAAACGAAGAACGTCGCGCCGATGTAGAAGGCGCCGGAGATCAGCAGCGCGGCCGTGCTGGCTTGATAGAGCGTCTCGCTAGCCAGCAGATTAGCGGCTGTAGCTGCAGGGTCGCGCGCCACGATCAACTTCGTGGCGATCGACATCGCGAATCCGCTCGTGCCGAAGCATACCAGCCAGCAGAACCCGCCCAGCCGAGCTTTGAAGAGCGGCGACATGTCGGACTGCGGCGTGCTCATCGTGGTTTACCGCACGGCGCGGTAGTCGCTGTAGGTGGTTGTGTTGCGCATCGTTCCTTCCTGGCCCATTCCTGAGCCGCTCATGTCTGAGGTCGACTCCATCAGGAATGGTTTGCCGCCCGCTCCGATGCGGTAGCGCGCGATGTTTTCCAATCGATCCAGCTTCATGACCAGCTTCACGCGCATCGGCTTGACGGTGATGCGCACCTGCTCGACCAAGGCCGCTCCGTTTGCCTCCGACACGGTCGCTTCGGCGCTCGCATTGTGTGAGACATCTGTGCCCAGGATGGAGATCGATCCTTTCGGCAGGGAGGCGAAGCGAAACACTGTCTTGCCACCGGACTCGCTGGCAGTCGCGGGCATGCCGAAGTAGGCGCCGACGCGATGATAACCCGGCACGGTGGCGCGTTTCGCTGCCTCCTTCTGGTGGCTCTTCAATTGTTCCGCCGATGGCGGAGCGCCATCGATCGAGACGAGCGTCCAGCGTGCGTCCGCAGATTTCGTCGGATCGAATTTCTCGATCGTAACCTTCTTCTCCGCCTTGCCGTTGGAATTGGTGTCGCTGCGGATCGTTCGCGTGAAGGCGTAATCTTCCGGACTGAGGCTTTGCGCTTGGGCCAGGACGCGCTGCTTTAGCTGGTCGTTGTTCTGCTGTGCGACGGCTGTCGCTGCTGCACTGAGGGATAGCAGCGCGATCATGGTTAGTCTGTGGTGGGTTTTCATAGTTTTTGTGTGGCGCTATCGACTAGTCCGCGTGGAGCGCTTCGATGGGGTTAATGCGTCCGGCGCGTCGGGCCGGGAGCCACGAGGCGACGAGACCAACTGCGATGAGAAGGACCGTTGTGCCCGCAAGCACGAGAGGGCTGCTAAGCTGCATGCCTGGATTCGCGCTGGCTAGTAATCGAGCAACCCCGAGCGAGCCGATCAGGCCAACGACGGCTCCGATGACGGCCATCTTCACTCCCGACACGAGGACGATATTGGTGATGTCGCGAATGCGCGCGCCGAGCGCGAAGCGAATCGCAAACTCACCGGTCCGCTGCGCCATGGTGCGGGCGATGACGCCGTAGATGCCTAACGAGGCGAGGCCGAGCCCAAGCACGGCGAAGGAGCTGAGGATATCGCGCAGCATCGCGGTCTGGTAGTTCGCGCGATCGATCGTCACATCGGCCGGCTGGAGCTGGCGCACCGGCAGGTCGGCGTCGAGTTGCGTCATCGCATCGCGGATGCTTTGCACGAGTGTTGATGGCGCGACGGCGCTGGTGCGCACCGCAATCTCGTTGTAAGCGCGCGGGTCCTGCGCGATGGGCTGGTAGATCTGGAGGGTCACTGGACCCGGATCCGGCAGGACGGATTTAACATTGGCTGCAACGCCGACGATCTCGCCCCACTGTGCTTCGCCGATGCCGGTCTGCGCGATGCGGCGACCGATCGGGTCTTCCGTGCCGAAGAGCGCGGACGCGGTCGCCTGGCTGATGATGAACACTTTCGGCGAGGTGAGGATGTCGCTTTTGTTAAAGGCGCGACCGGTGAGCAGACGTGACTGGAAGGTGTCGAAATATCCGGGGCTAATGCTGTTCACGACGGCGGCAGGTTCCTGCCCAGGCTTCGGAGGTTCGCGCCCTGCGACGAGGTATTTCCGGATGTCGGGCCAGTTAAAGAAGGGCGTGAAGGAAGAGATCGACGCCGAGGCGACACCTGGCAGTGCCTGGAGTCGTTCCAAGGTGAGGCGATGGAACGTGGCGATCTTCTCGGCGTCGGCGTAGCTGGCCGTCGGAAGCACGACTGTGCCGGTGACGACGCGGTCGGATCGCCAGCCTTCGCGGCTGTTGTTCAGCTCATTGAGGCCACGGACGAACAGCGCCGCGCCGGTGAGCAAAATCATGGCGAGGGCGAACTGCGCAACGATCAGTCCTTGGCGGAAACGCCTATGACCGCGGCCGCCCGTCATGCCGCGTCCGGCGCTCTTCAGCGTCTCGTTCACATTGAGTCGCAGCGCGAATAGCGCCGGAGCGAGACCAAACGCGACCGCGGTGATGAGCGCCATCGCGGACGCCCAGGCAAACACCACCCAGTTGAAGACGAAGATGACGCGTTCGCCGTTCTCCCCGGCGGTCTTGAAGGAGAGCCAATCGGTCACCCACCCGGCGACGACGATCGAGAAGGCGCCGCCGGCGACTGCGAGCAGGAGCGACTCTGCGATCAACGGGCGCAGCAACTGCATGCGCGACGCACCGAGCGCCGCGCGAAGAGCGAACTCGCGAGCGCGCGCCATGGTGCGAGCGAGGAGAAGATTGGCGAGATTCGAGCAGCCGATCAGCAGCACGAAGGTGGCAAGCCCGATGAGCATGGCGAGCATGCTGCGGCCGCTCTTCGACATCACCGTCTCGTTCAGCGCAATGTTACGCCAGGTGCTACCCGCGTTGACCTCAGGGAAATCGGCCGCGAGACGCGCGCCGAAGTTAGTGATGAAGCCTGCGGCTTCGCCGGCCGGGAGCTTGTCGGACCGGCGACCGATCAACCGGAGATTGGTGGTGCGGCGATCGCCGGATTTCTGTTGATCGAGCGCGAGCGGGCGGAAGAAGTCGTAAGGACCGAAGTGCCGCCAGTCATTGATCGACTCCGGCAGCACGCCGACGATCTCGTGCGGCTCGCCGTCTACGCGGATGGTGCGGCCGATGATGTCGGGAGCGCCGCCGAAGCGGTTCTTCCAGTAGCGTTGGCTGATGATCAGCACGCGGTCATTGCCCGGCACATCTTCACGCGGCAGGAAGTCGCGACCGAGCTGCGGCTGGATGCGGAGCACTGCGAAGAGATTCGCCGTGGCGCGCATGGCGCGGACCATCTCGGCTGGCTGGCCGGGTTCCGAGAGGCTCGTGTCGCCGAGCGTATAGGCAGCGATGTCGCCGTAGCTGCGCATCTCGCGCTGCAGATCGAGGAAGTCGGCGGGCGAGACGCGGCCGACCGGGTTCTGCGCGGTGGCGCGGTCGATGCGATCCAGCTGCTCGCTCTGGGGATACGGCAGCGGCTTGAGGATAACCGAGTTGAGGATGCTGAACATCGCGGTGTTCGCGCCGATGCCGAGCCCGAGGGTGATGATCGCCAGGATGGTGAATCCGGGTGAGCGGATCAGTTGCCGCAAGGCGAGGCGTAGGTTGAGCA
The DNA here is from genome assembly GCA_902805675.1 of uncultured Chthoniobacterales bacterium. Taxonomy (GTDB): domain Bacteria; phylum Verrucomicrobiota; class Verrucomicrobiia; order Chthoniobacterales; family UBA10450; genus JACCTI01. The sequence continues at coordinate 27,512 of CADCTA010000078.1, forward strand.
TGGCGCGTTGTGGTTGGAGCTGATGGCGGAAAGGAGGTGCGGATCAGAGCGGCCCGCGCGAGCGGCGCAGGTGGACGGCGCCGGCGATTACCGCGGCCGCGAATAAGAGGCCAAGCCAGAGACCGGGAGTCGCTAGGTAAGTGCCCGGCGTGAGCTGCTGCAGGTCCACGGTCGGATGCTCGACGTGCTTGTTAAACGCGAAGGCCTGCGACATGCCGCCGAACAGCCGATGGGCCAGGAACGCCAGCCACTGCGAGGTCCCGAAGGCGATGCGCTCGAGTGCGGCAATTGCCAGCAACGGCAACACAGCCCAGAGGAAGGTCGCGCGGCGCGCCCAACCTGACACGAGCAACAGCCAGGCGTAGATCGGCGCGTGCCAGAGCTTGAGTGCAATGAGGCCGTAGAGCAGCACGATCCACGATCGGAACAGCGGCAGCTGCTCCGCGGTAGCCAGCGGCAGGCCGTTAGCCAACAGCAGCATGGCCGTCCAGAGCCACATCAGGATCTGCGTGACGACGATGACCGCGAAGGTGAGCAGCGGCAGGACGACGAGCGGGATGCTCAACTTCGAAAGCACCGTCGTGAGATCGGAGACGGGCAGCGACTTCCAGAAAAGGATGCTGCGGTCGCGGCGTTCGCTGTGCAGCGCGTCGAGGCAGTAGAACACGCCGACGATGAAGGATGTGAACATCAGCATCATCGCGATCATGTCGTAGGGCGCTTCGATCCGGGCTCGCTGCTGCGCCATGTCCTCGAGCAAGAGCACGGCGCGTCGGCGTTCCGGGAGGCCGATCGCGCTGATGATGAACCCGAAGAGGCTGAGGCAACCCGCCGCGATCGGCGCGATGTAGATCGAGCGGTTCTCCCAAAGCTCGCGCCGGACCGACCAGTAGAATGGCCGGGTTGCGAGGTTGCCCGCCGGGGCGGCCGGCTGCGACGGCAGCGAAGATTCAGGTAATGCGTTCACTGTCGTAGTCATTTGGCTGCTCCTTGTGGCTCGGCGGCCTTGTCGCCCATCACCGCGACGAAGAGGTCGGCGATGCCGGGCGTGCGGACCTCGCCAAGCGCGGCGAGTTGCTGGCGGTCGACGTTTTCAAACAGCATCACGCTCCGACCGAAGACCTGGCGGACATGGAGCGGCCGCAGCGCACCGGCGGCAGCAGTATTCTCGGGGCGCACCATCACTTCCGTGTAGCGGGTGTCGAACTCCTCCATGCTGCACTCGAGCGCGATGCGGCCGCGGTTGATGAACATCAGGTCCGTAAGGACATCCTGGATCTCGTCGACCTGGTGTGTCGTAATCACGATCGTGCGGGTGCGATCGAAGTAGTCGTTTAGCAGCGTGTCGTAGAACTGT
>CADCTA010000079.1 GCA_902805675.1 uncultured Chthoniobacterales bacterium
ACAAAGGCCGGCCGACGCATGCTGGGATGGCGGGGACGGTGCTTTTCGTCGTCGCTGAGGGCAAGCCGCGCGTTCGAGTTTACCAGAATCAGGACATGGACGAGCTGAAACGCGGGGCGGATTTCATTGCGCCGCAGGCGGTTCACGATCCCTCGGCACGACAGATGCCAGCGTATCCCGGTCACGCCGGTCTGCTCGGCATCGGAGGCTCGGTCGTGCTCCAGCACTCTGTTGATGCGTCAGGGAAAACAACCGACTTGAGAGTGATCAGCGAGAATCCACCGGGTCATCGATTCGGTGCGAACGCGTGGCACCGCGTCAACCGGCTGACGTGGCTCCCAGCTTATCGCAGCGGCAAGCCGACCGCTTCAGTCACGGTGTTCGAGTTCCGTTTTCACGGAAGGTGAAACAGGAGCGGCCTGGCCGCGCGATCATTGAAGCAGCCGTGGAATCAAACGAAAACGCCGCCGGATTGCTCCGGCGGCGCTCGTGATTTTCGCTGCTACAGCAGCCGCTTAGTAGCGGTAGTGCTGCGGCTTGTAAGGACCGTCCGGGTCGACGCCGAGATACTCGCTCTGCTTCGGGGTGAGGCGGGTGAGCTTCACGCCGATCTTCTCGAGGTGCAGACGCGCGACTTCTTCGTCGAGCTTCTTCGGCAGGATGTAGACGCCTGGCTTGTATTTGTCCTTGCCGGCCCAGAGGTCGAGCTGCGCGAGGACCTGGTTGCTGAAGCTGTTCGACATGACGAACGACGGGTGGCCGGTGGCGCAACCGAGGTTCACGAGGCGGCCTTCGGCGAGCATAAAGATCTCATGGCCGTCTTCGAAGGAGTACTTGTCGACACCGCTCTTGATGTTGAGGCGCTTCACGCCCTTGGCGGTGTTCAAGGCATCGACCTGAATCTCGTTGTCGAAGTGGCCGATGTTACAAACGACCGCCTGGTTCTTCATCTTCGACATGTGGTCGAAGGTGATGATGTCGACGTTACCCGTCGTGGTGACGTAGATGTCGCCGCGGCCGAGCGTGTCCTCGATCGTGGTGACTTCGTAGCCTTCCATCGCGGCCTGGAGCGCGTTGATCGGATCGATCTCGGTGACGATGACGCGAGCGCCCTGGCCACGGAGTGATTGCGCGCAGCCTTTGCCCACGTCGCCGTAGCCGCAGACCACGGCCACTTTGCCGGAGATCATGACGTCAAGCGCGCGGTTCAAGCCGTCGACTAACGAGTGGCGGCAGCCGTACAGGTTATCGAACTTCGACTTGGTGGCGGTGTCGTTCACGTTAATCGCGGGAACGAGCAGCTTGCCCTTGTCGAGCATTTGATAAAGGCGATGAACGCCGGTCGTGGTCTCTTCCGAGACGCCGACCCAATCCTTCACCATTTCGTGCCAGCGGAATGGGTTCTGCGCTTTGATCTCGCGCAGCGTGTCCTTGATCACTTTTTCCTCGGCGCTGCTGGCTTCCGTTTCGATCCAGTCGCTGCCTTCTTCGAGCTCGTAGCCTTTGTGGATGAAGAGCGTCACGTCGCCGCCGTCATCGACGACCATCTGGGGGCCTTTGCCGCCCGGGAACGAGATCGCCTGGTCGGTGCACCACCAGTATTCCTCGAGGCTCTCGCCTTTCCATGCGAACACCGGCACGCCCGACTTCGCGATCGCGGCGGCAGCGTGGTCTTGGGTCGAGAAGATGTTGCACGAGCACCAGCGCACGTCGGCGCCGAGCTCGACCAGCGTCTCGATCAACACGGCGGTCTGGATGGTCATGTGCAGCGAGCCGGTGATGCGAACATCCTGAAGCGGCTTCGAGGCTGCGTATTTTTTGCGGATGGCCATCAAGCCGGGCATTTCCTGCTCGGCGATGTCGATCTCGCGACGGCCGAAATCGGCCAGGCTGATGTCAGCGACTTTGTAGTCGTTGGTCTTCTGGGGGGCGGTAGTTGTGGTGCTCATATTATTTTGTTTTGGGTTCTGGGACGCCGAGGTCCCGGCAAATTTTGCGAGAGAGGTAAGGATCGATTTCTTTGTGTCGTGGAATTGCGGAACGTTTCTTCGTGGCAGGGTTGCCGAACCACGTGTGGTTGCCGCCTTCGCGGATGAATTGGCAGCCGTGCGCGTGCAGGTGTTTCACAAGATCCAGCCGCTTCACACAGCGATCTTCTCTTCTACGTAGTCGCCTTCAACCGCTGCGCGTGCCTCCTGCCGGTTCATCTCAAGCGCTTCGTGCAGAGCGGACCGAAGATTCTCGAGCAGCTCTTCGCGTGTCTCGCCTTGCGAATTGACTCCGGGAATCTCTTCGACCCAGCCGATCCACCAACGATCGGTTTGTTGCACGACAGCGGTATAGTTGTTCATCCTCAGCGGACAGCCTTCTTGAGTGCTTCGGCCTTATCGGTGCGCTCCCAGGTGATATCCGGGTCGTCTTTGCCGAAGTGGCCGTAATTGGTGGTCTTGCTGTAAATGGGGCGGAGCAGATCGAGCTGCTTCACGATGTCAGCGGGCTTGAAGCTGAAGGTCTTCAGCACCGCCTTTTCGATGTCTTCTTCCGGCACGCTGTTGGTGAGGAACGTATTCACGTGCACGCTGACCGGCTGCGGATGGCCGATGGCGTAGGCGAACTGGATTTCGCAGCGACGCGCGAGCCCGGCGGCTACGACGTTCTTCGCGACCCAGCGGCCCATGTACGCGGCGCTGCGGTCGACTTTGCTCGGGTCCTTGCCTGAAAATGCGCCGCCGCCGTGACGGCCCATGCCGCCGTAGCTGTCCACGATGATCTTGCGACCAGTGAGGCCGGTGTCGCCTTGAGGTCCGCCGACCACGAAACGGCCGGTCGGGTTGATGAGATACTCGGTCGTGCCGTTCATCATCCCTTTCGGCAGAACTTTGCGGACGACTTTCTCGATGCAGAACTGCTCGATGTCCTTGTGCTGCGCCTCTTCGGAATGCTGCGTCGAGATGACGACGTTCGAGATCCCGACAGGTTTGTTGTCTTCGTAGATGACGGAGACCTGCGACTTTGCGTCTGGGCGCAGCCACGGATACTTGCCGCTCTTGCGCAGGCGCGTCAGCTCGCGGCCGAGACGGTGGGCAAACATGATCGGCGCCGGCATTAGTTCCGGCGTCTCGTCGCATGCGTAGCCGAACATGAGGCCTTGGTCGCCAGCGCCCTGCTCGGCCGTCTTCTTGCCCTTCGCCTTCTTCGCATCTACGCCCTGGCTGATGTCTTCCGACTGGCCGGTGATGATGTTGTTGATGAAAATCTTATCGGCGTGGAAGACGTCGTCGTTGTTCGTGTAGCCGATCTCGCGGACGGCATCGCGCACGATCTTGTTGATCGGCATCACGTCTTCGAGGTGCCGGCTCCTGATGTTCGGCACGGTGATCTCGCCGCCGACCGTCACGATGTTGCTCTTCGCGTAGGTTTCGCAGGCGACGCGGCTGGTTTTATCCTGCGTCAGGCAGGCGTCCAGGATCGCATCAGAGATCGTGTCGCAAACTTTATCGGGGTGACCTTCTCCGACTGATTCGGAGGAGAAAATGAAACGGCGAGCCATGTAAAAGCGGGTGGTGGGTTAAGGCGAAACGGCGGGTCGAGGATCATGGCTGATCATATTGACCAATCATGATGCGTAGATGTATCGTGCCGCGTGGCGACGCCGTCAACACTGAATTTCCTGCGCATGCTGGCGGATCCGACGCGCCTGCGCTTGATCCTTGTCCTGGAACAGGAGGAGCTTTCCGTCGCCGAGTTGCAGGAGATCCTCGGCATGGGCCAATCGCGTATTTCCAGCCACCTCGCGCAGCTCAAGCGCGCGGGGGTGGTAAGCGATCGCCGCGCGGGTAAGAACGTCTACTACGGCCTCACGCCGCCGAGCGGACAAGCCGGAGTGCGCGCGAAAGTGAGCGAGCTCACCAGGACGCTGGCGCGTGAGCTCCCTGAGACGACCAGCGACCGGACGGCGCTGAAGGTGACGCTCCGGAAGCGGAAGGACAAGGCCCGCGCCTATTTCGACGAGCTGGCGGGCAAGTTCGGGCGTAGCTATGTGCCGGGACGGTCGTGGCAGGCGCTCGCGCACACGCTGATCACTCTTCTGCCGGCGCAGAGTGTGGCCGACCTGGGCGCGGGCGAGGGGACCCTCGCTCAGTTGCTCGCGAAGACGGCGAAGCAGGTGATCGCGGTCGACAATGCACCAAAGATGGTCGAGTTCGGCGCGAAACTGGCGGCGGAGCACGGCTTCGCGAACCTCGAGTACCGCCTCGGTGACATCGAAGATCCGCCAATCGAAGACGGCGCGATCGATCTCGCGATTCTCAGTCAGGCGTTGCACCACGCGATCCATCCCGAGCGCGCCATCGCGGGCGCGCACCGCATTTTGAAGCCGGGTGGGCGGCTCGTGATTCTCGACCTGTTGAGCCATCAATTCGAGCGCGCGCGCGAGCTTTACGCGGACCACTGGCTCGGCTTTAGCGAGGTGCAGCTGCACCAATGGCTCGAGGCCGCCGGGTTCAGCAAAATTGAGGTGACGGTCGTCGCGCGGGAAAAGGAAAGTCCGCACTTCCAGACCGTTTTTGCCACGGGCTTGAGATAACGTCGCGCTCCGGCGCAAGTATTTCGCTCGTCGGCTAGCGGCGCCGAGTGGTAGGAAGCATCCCGAGCTGCGGAGGCCGCACCGTGAATCCAAAGAAATTCTTCGGCGAGCTGCAGCGGCGGAATGTCTACAAAGTAGCAGCCGCTTATGCGGTAGTGAGCTGGCTCCTGATCCAGGTCGCCACTCAGACGTTTCCGGTTTTTGACATTCCGGCGTGGGCGTCCCGTTTCGTCATTCTGCTCCTTCTGATCGGCTTTCCACTGGCGCTGGTGCTGGCGTGGGCTTACGAGCTGACGCCGGACGGCCTTAAACGCACAGACGACGTCGAGCCGGGCAGGTCAATCGTCCGTAGCACCGGGCGCAAGCTCGACCTGGCCATCATCGGCGTTCTGCTGGCGGTGATCGCGTTTCTTTTAGTCCGGCAGTATCGGCCTGCGCGCGTCGTGGTCGACGGTGTGCCGGAGAAAAGCATCGCGGTGCTGCCGTTTGAGAACCGGAGCGAAGACAAGGCGAACGCCTACTTCGCTGACGGCATTCAGGATGAGATCATCACGCGCTTGTCGAAGGTCACGGATCTGAAGGTGATCTCGCGCACATCGACGAAGCAATACGACAGCGCGCCTGGAAACTTGAGGGAAATCGGGAACCAGCTTGGCGTCGCGAATCTGCTCGAAGGCAGCGTGCAAAAAGTGGGCGATACCGTCCGCATCAATGTTCAACTAATCCGCACCGCCACTCATGAACACCTCTGGTCGGAGAGCTACAACCGCAGGCTCGACGACATCTTTGCCGTCGAGACCGAGGTAGCGACGGCGATCGCGGACAGGTTAAATCTCAGGCTGAGCGGCGCTGAAAAACAGGACCTGGCCGCCAGGCCGACGAAAAATCTCGAAGCTCACGACGCCTACCTGCGTGGGGTGTCTTTGTCCGCGCGCTCTTATCTGCTCGAGGCAGATGCGGCCAACGCATTGCAGGCCTTTGAAAAAGCCGTCGCGCTCGATGCGGACTTCGCCCTCGCCTGGGCCAGGTTGTCGAGAATGCACTCGGTCATCTTCCAGTATAGCGATGCTTCTGCGGCACGACGCGAGTCGGCTCGCAAATCGTTGCAGAAAGCCTTGCAGCTGCAGCCGAGTCTGCTCGAGGCGCAACTCGCCGAGGCTTATTACAACTATCGGGTCGCTGGTGACTACAGTCGTGCCCGTCGCATTCTTCGGCAGGTTCATGCGAAGTGGCCGAACAATGCCGAGGCTCCGCATGCGCTCGCGCTGGTGGCGCGCCGGCAGGGCCGCTGGGACGAAAGCCTGGCCCATTTTCACGAGGCGCTTGAGCTCGATCCGCGCAACCTGCAGAGCCTGACCAACGCGACCATGACCGCCAAGCTCATGCGCCGATACGAAGTGGCGTTCAGATTGATTGACCGGGCCCTGGACATAGCTCCGGGCGACAATTTTTCGCTCGCCCTGAAAGCAAGTATCTACCAGGCCCTCGGCCAGCTCGACGAGGCCGACGCGGTCCTCGCACGAATGCCCGCCGACGCGAACAATGAAACAGCCATCACCACAATAGCCGACCAGCGCCTGCTCCGACGCGACTATCGCGCGGGCGTCGCCCTCATGGAGTCAGCCCTCGCTAACCTCGATCCGACGCTCCGCTTGGAGCACTCCGAGTATCTTGCCTGGCTGGGCGATTTTCAGCAATTCGACGGAGACACTGCTGGCGCGAAATCCAGCTTTGCGAGATGTCGTGACGAATTGCAAAGTCTGTTGCGCGAGCAACCCGGTAATCCAAGGCTCACCGCCTGGCTCGCCCTGGCCGCCGCAGGCTTGGGCGACGCAGAGGGCGCGCTTAAACTTCAGAATGAGGCCCTCGAGAAGGTGCAGAGCGCGAACAATCTGTTCGAGCAACCCATCTACGAGGGCGAATTAGCGCTGTTGCAAGCTCAGGCTGGCGACAAGGATCGTGCGATAATCACGCTCCAGCGTTTATCGTCGACGCATGGTTCCGCGATCACACCGGCGCTTCTGCGTCTCGGTCCGCAATGGGATCCCCTGCGCGACGACCCGCGCTTCCAGGCTCTAACGGTTGAGAAGGCACCGGCGCAGCCGGGTCATTCCCCCTGAGGGGCGCGCCAGTTCCCGCGTCAGGATCTCGGCGTTCCGAGCTCGAATTGCTCGGACATTATCGCGTCAGTCAGCCCGCGACCCGACGCTCTCAATCGTCAGCGCGGCCGCCGGCTAGGAGTCTTCCTGTTCGGCGGAGCATTCGGCGGAGTCGCTGGAGGTTTGAGAGGGCCTTTAGGAGATTTTTTCGCGCCAGCACTTTTGGTCGCTCGCTTTGTTGGAACCTTTCCCATGGTCGCTAGGCGTGAAGGATTGGGCGCTTTTTGTCACGCTTTTTTGTGCGTCGTTTTCGCGATGGCGAGCCGAGTCGTTCCCGTCCGTCGAAAACATGTTCGGGGTAATGACGACCGCGCCGGGCAACAAAGTGAAGGAAGAGCTGGGTGTATCCGTTCACGCGAAATTTTTCGCGCCAGTGTTCCACTTCGGTGCCCGCATAGACACAGCCGTCGCCTTCGAGCATTTCGACCTTCACCTCTGGAGCGCCGGGCGGCTTCAGATGGAGAACAGATGGGCCGGCCTTCCCGGGAATCTGGATCGCTGCCGTGACGGAGATTTCGCAGGCAGCCCGATCGAGATGACAAACGAGTTCCTCACCTTTCGCGTAGACGCGAGTATAGGAGTAGGTCGGTGCTAACGCGATCCCCAGGCGCTTCTCCAACTTAGGTCTGAGCCACTCCAATACGGCGTCGAGCGCCGGATCGCCTCCCAACGACAGGGAGGACGGACATTGCGCGTCACGGCCGAACTGCCCGTTAGCCAGAACGATGGCGTAGTACGCCTTCAGGTATTCCAATAGCGGCAGCGGTAGCAACCCTTTGACGAAGAGGTAGCGCTTCTGCCGGAACCGTGTCGCGTCGCGAGCATTCTGAACCACGGAACTCATCTTCCGAGAATCACGTCACTGCTAAGCGGGCGCCGACCCGTTGTGATCTCCACCCTGCGACGAGGGTTCCGTCGATGAACTTTCGTTCGCGAACGGATGCGCAAGCGATTTTCTCTCTCCCTTTGCATTGTGAAGGTATTCCTTCTGCCACCCTTGGGCGACGATCGGCGGCTTCTCCTTGCGCAGGCCGAGGAGAAAACGGTCCCGGCTTGCTGACCACTCCTGGTACTTCTTCTCGAGCTCCGGATCGGATTCCAACATCCGCAATTCGGCCCCGAATTTTTCCAGCGCCCCGCGTTGCACCGGGAAGAACAGACAGATCGGCTCTCCTACTGTGAACTCGACTGTGCCGGCGCGAGTGAAGCGCCAGTTCATGGTGAAGGTCGAATGAGTCCAATCCGTCTCCACCACGCCATCCAGCGGCACGATGCCGTCCTTCGGATTGTTGGTGGGGCCTCGGACCATGAGATTCCAGCCTTGCGGTGTCTGGAAAAGGAACGGGATGTGGAACGTAAGCACCCCCACGCCGAAATGTGAACTTGCGTGCAAATCCCCATCGCCAGACAGGTTTTCGACGGTCAATCCATCAGCGCCCGAAGTGCCGTCCCAGACCGCGCGGATATGATGGGTGGAGAGAATCTCCCACCCGTATTGGTTCGCCACCACCAGCGGAAGGCAGCGGTACGGGAACTTCTTGTCCGCGTCCTCCATCCATTTGCGCTCGCGGCGCGCGGGCCGGATCGGCGCGGAATCGTCCTCGTGGATCTGGAAGGCGATCACCTTGAGCGGTTGTTCACCGACCGGGTCTGCCTTCACACGCCTGGTTGGCGCCGTTTTCGAATTCGGGCCGCGGCTCATGTTAATTACGGTCGTGTTCAGATCCGACGCCCACGGATCAAGCTTAGGTAGCAAAACGGCAGCCCGACTAGGAAAATGTAAAACGCCGTCATAAGATAGCCGAGTCGTGGACAACTCACTTCGTTCGACTCGCCTCGACGGCTTTTTTTGCGAGCTGAAACGCCGCAAGGTTTACCGCGTCGCGGCCGGGTACGCCGTGGTCAGTTGGCTGCTCATCCAGGTCGCCGCAACCGTTTTCCCGCCGCTTGAGATTCCCGCCTGGGCGTTGCGCCTCCTCGTGGTCACGATCCTGACCGGCTTTCCAATTGCCCTCGTGCTCGCGTGGGCGTTCGACGTGGGTGCGGGTGGCATTCAGGTCACCGGGCCGGCGGCCCCTGCTGATGACTGCCCACCGGCTCTGAAGGGGAAGGGGCGCAACCTCTACGTGCTGGCGGCGGTCGGCACGGTGGTCGCGCTCGGCGTGGGGCTCATCATCTGGCCGCGGACGGTCGGGCGGAAACCGGACAAGTCGATCGCCGTCCTCCCGTTCGACAATCTGAGCAACGATCCGGAGAACGCCTTCTTCACCGATGGGCTGCACGACGACGTGCTGACCTCGCTCGCGAATGTGGGCGACCTGAAAGTCATCTCTCGTACTTCTGTGCTGCCCTACCGCGGGAAGGGGCACAACATGCGCGACATCGGGAGAGCGCTCGGTGTCTCGGCGATTCTCGAGGGAAGCGTCCGGCGATCGGGGAACCGGATCCGCCTCGTCGTGCAGCTGATTGACGCGCGCACCGATCAACATCTCTGGGCGGAGGATTACGACCGCGATCTGACCGACGTGTTTGCGATCCAGAGCGCGCTCGCGCAGGAAATCGCCGGCCAGCTTAAAGCAAAGCTATCCGCCGACGAAAAGGCGCGCCTCGAGACCAAGCCCACCCAAAGCCACGACGCCTACATGCTCTATGTGCGCGCGCGTTCCCTGGCCAACGGATCGGATACGGAGGAACGCAAGAAAGCGATCCCGCTGCTCGAGCAGGCGATTCAGCTCGATCCGAATTTCGGGCTCGCTTACGCGCAGCTCTCGCGGCTGCAAAGCTGGATTTATTTCTCCATCGACCCGACGCCTGCGCGGCTGGAGAGCGCGCGGAGTGCGGCGGAGCAGGCCATGCGTTTGCAGCCGGACCTGGCGGAGTCGCATCTCGCGGTCGGCTTCTTCCATTACTACGGCGAGCGGGATTACGACAGCGCGTTGAAGGAATTCAACATCGCGCGCGACGGTCTGCCGAACGATGCCGACGTCATTCGCGCGATCGGCGCGATTCAGCGGCGGCAAGGCAAATGGGAGAAGTCGACCAAGAGCTACCGCAGCGCGGTGTCGCGCAGCCCGAAAGACCCTGTGCTGATCCGCAATCTGGCGCTGAACTACATAGCGGCGCGTGACTACGAGAACGCGGCGAAGACCTTCGACAAGGCTGTCCGGCTTGCGCCGCAGGATTTCGAAATCAAGTCGCTGCGCGCGTGGGTGGATGTCTACTGGAAGGGAGACTTCGCGCGTTTCGACAAGCTGCTCGCCGAGTCGCCGGAGGGGCCGGACACCAGCCCGGTGGCGGCGCTGGCGCGCTTCAATGTGCAATTCTTTCAGCGCAAATTTGACGACGCGCTCGCTTCGCTGGCCCGCACGCCCTTTGAAAATATGCGCGGGGAGACAAGCGCCCCGCTGCCGAAACCATTCCTCGCAGCGCAGGTCCATCGCGCGAAAGGAGACGCCGAGCAGGCGCGCCGCGCATATGAGCAGGCACTTCCAGCCGCGGAGCAGGCGCTCGCCGCCAGCCCCACCGACGCAGCGCGTCATGCGCTGGTGGGCTTGATCTACGCAGGGCTCGGCCGGAACCAGGAAGCGGTGGCGTCGGGGCGTCGCGCCGCGGAAATCCTGCCGGAATCGAAAGACGCGTTCAACGGCCCGATCCTCATCATCTCTCTGTCGCGCATCTTCACGATGATTGGTGCGCATGAGGAGGCGATATCGCTGCTCCAGAAATCTCTCGGCACGCCCGGCGGCATCACATTCCATGAACTCCGGCTCGACCCGACATGGGATCCTCTGCGCAACGACCCCGTCTTCCAGCAGGTGCTGGCGAGGGAAGCGGCGAAGAAACGCTGAAGCTGCCGGCGACGCAACGTCTGGCGCTCGCGGTTGTCTAACCTGCAGAGTCACGCTGCAACGATCCCCGGATGAACGGCTTTTTCGCAGAGCTACGCACGCGGAAGGTGTACCGCGTCGCCGTGGCGTACGCCGTCGCCGGGTGGGCGGTGATTCAGTTCGGTGACATCGTTTTCCCCGTTTGGGATTTACCCACGTGGACTCTCCGGCTGGTTATCTCTTTCGTTCTCGCGGGGTTTCCCATCGCCCTCATCTTCGCGTGGGTCTTCGATGTGACTCCGGATGGGCTGCGAGCGACGGCGCCTCTGCTCGCGCCCCGTGAGGAGCGGCCGCATCGCACGCGGAGGAACATCGCCATCCTCGTGCTGGTGAGCGTGGGCTTTTCCGCCATCGCCGGGCTTTTCCTCCTGCCGCGCGCTGCGGCCGGGCGGCTGGAGAAATCAGTCGCCGTGTTGCCGTTTGAGAATTTTAGCGACGACAAAGCCAACGCGCATTTCGCCGATGGCATCCAGGATGACATCCTCACCAGCCTGTCGAAAATCGGCGACTTGAAGGTGATCTCGCGCACGTCGGTGATGGGCTACCGCGGGCGCGCGCACAACGTGCGGCAGATCGGCAAGGAACTCGGTGTCGCAACCGTGCTGGAAGGCAGCGTCCGGCGCGTCGGCAATCGTGTGCGCGTGAACGTGCAGCTAATCAACGCCGAGACCGACGAGCACATTTGGGCGCAGGATTACGACCGCGACCTGACAGACGTGTTCGCCATCCAGAGTGATCTTGCGCAGAAGATCGCGGCGGAGCTGCGTGCGCATATTTCGCCGGAAGAAAAGGTGCAGGTCAGCCGGCCGCCCACGCAAAATGGAGAGGCCTATCTTGCCTTTGTGCAGGCGCAGAATCTCCACGCAGACGTGCGGGATCGTCAGAAATTGCTGCAAGCGGAGCAACTGTACCAGCGCGCCGTCCAGCTCGACCCGGACTTCGCCCTGGCCTACGCGCGCCTCGGGCACCTGCAGAGCTGGATATACCAGACGCACGACAAGACCGCGCCGCGGAAGCAGCGCGCACGGGAGCTATCCGAGCGCGCCCTTGCGCTGCAGCCGGATCTGCCGGAGGCGCATCTGGCGCTCGGTTACTCGTATTACTACGGCGAGCGTGACTACAATCGCGCGCTCGCGGAATTCGGCGTCGCGCAGCGCGGACTTCCGAATGACGCCAGCGTTTACATGGCCATCGCTGCCATCCAGCGCCGCCAGGGGAACTGGAGAGAGTGCACGGCAAATTTCGAAAAAGCAGCGCAACTGAGCCCGAAGGACGCGTGGATCCTGCAGAATCTCGGACTCACCTACGAAGCCACGCGCGATTACGCCGCCGCCGACCGGATGTATCGGCGCGCCACGGAGATCGAGCCGGAAACGCTGGCGCCTCACACCCTGGTGATGCGTCTCCAGATCATCTGGAAAGGCGATCTCGAGGCAAGCGAAGCAGTTCTCGCGAACCTGCCCCCGAAAGCGCAGGCGGAAAGAGAGGTGATGATGGGCTGGGTGAACCTGCGGGTCCTCCAGCGCAGATACCACGACGCGATCGCATTGCTCGACCAACTCCCACGCGAAAAGGTCGACGCCGAGCCGTCGCTGCACGAAGCCGACCTCATCTACCTTGGCATGTTGCATCAGGTGAACGGCGACGCAGCGGCCGCGCGGCCAGTCTTGGAAAAGGCGCGGCAGCAATTGCAGCAGAAGATCGCGGCGATGCCCGACTACGCGAAACTCTACGGGAGCCTCAGTCATGTGCTCGCGTACCTCGGCGATACGGCGGGAACGGTGGCCGCGGCCGAGCGCGCGATGCAGCTACTGCCGGAGAGTGTCGATGCGTTTGACGGGCCGATGATCGCGACCATGGCCGCGCAGGCGTATGCGACGGTTGGCGAGAGCGATCGGGCGTTCGCGCTGATCGAGCATCTGCTCGCGATTCCCAACGGGCTCAGCGTTCCGACTTTGCGGCTCGACCCGATGTGGGACCCATTGCGGGATGATCCGCGTTTCGAACAGCTCCTCGTTACCCATGCGCCGCGCCCGTAGCCTCGCGCTCGCGCTGCTCCTCCTGGTCTGCAGCGTTGCGCGCGGCGAGTGGAGCGTCGTCTCGTCGGACCAGCAGGGAACCGCTCGTGCGGGAGTGGTGCACGTGAAGACGGTGGTGACGAGCGACGAAGGAGCTCGCGCGACGCTGCACTTTGCAGCCTTCTCGCCGAAGACGGCAACGCTGCGCGTCATCGATGATCCGGAAGCGCAGTCGGCCCTGACAGACGTGATGCAGCGCGAGAACGCGGTCGCCGGTGTGAACGGGGGATACTTCGCACCGGACTACGCCGCGGTCGGGCTGTTGATCAGTGATGGCCGAGTCGTCGCTCCGCTGCGCAAGGCGCGCTTGCTGAGTGGCGTCGTCAGCGCGGGCAACGGTCGTGTGCAGGTCCAGCGGGCAGCAGAGTTTTCGATGAAAGCGAAACCGACAGCTGCGCGGCAATGCGGGCCGTTTCTCGTCGAGCGCGGCGCTGCCGTGGCGGGATTAAACGATACGAAGGCGGCGCGGCGGACGTTTGTCGGAACCGGGGGAGCGGATCGTGCGGCGATCGGCTATTCCTCGCACGTGACGCTGGCGCAGCTCGGAGCGATTCTGGCGACCCCGGGTGTGTTGCCGGATCTGAAGATGCAGCGCGCGTTGAATCTCGATGGTGGATCGTCGAGCGGCTTCTGGTTCGCTGGCGACGCCAGCCCATTCTCGATTCGCGAGCAAAAAAACGTGCGCGACTTCATCGCCGTGGTGCCGCGATAGAGATCGCGGCTCGAGACGCTTGACTCGCGCTGTCGCTTTCCTGAACCTCCGCGATCCCGATGCGAAGCTTTGGGCGATTTACACGCGGCGGCGAAACATTCTATGGCGAAGTCCGCGCGGACGGAGTGCAGCGCCTGACCCAAGCTCCGTGGCTCGGCATCGACCCTGACGGAACGATCGCGAATCTCGGTGAGCTGCAGGTCGCCGTGCCAGTCGAGCCCAGCAAGCTGATCGCCGTCGGGCTGAACTACGCGGACCACATCGCCGAGATGAAACGGACGCCGCTCGGCACGCCGCTGATTTGGTTCAAGGCGCCGAGCTCACTGTTGCCGCACGACGGCACGATCGAGATCGCGTTCCCGGAGCATCAGACGGATTTCGAAGTGGAGCTCGCGGTCGTCATCGGAGCGCGGGCGAAGGACGTGAGCGTGGAGCGGGCGCTCGAGTATGTCTTCGGCTACACCGTCGGCGAAGACATCAGCGATCGCGATCTGCAGCGCGATGAGAAGCAGTTCGGGCGTGCGAAGTCATTCGATACCTACACTCCGCTTGGGCCGTTCGTGTACACGGAGGTAGATGTTTCTGATCTGCCGATCGTGCTGCGGCAGAATGGCGAGATCCGCCAGCACGCGCGCACGTCTCAGATGATCTATTCCGTGGCAGAGATCGTCGCCTTTGCGAGCCAGAGCCTCACGCTTCTGCCGGGTGACGTCATTGTCACAGGCACGCCGGCCGGTGTCGGCCCGCTCCGCGATGGCGATGAAATCGAAGCGCGGATCGGCGATTGGCCGCCACTGCGGAATCGCGTCGCGAACGCTGCAAAATAATTGCGCATCATGCAATTTGCGCAGAGCACCTTACATCCCGTGGCCCAACAGTATGCGATGTATACCAGTGTGGCTTCGTCGAAGCTCACTCGTTCAATGGAGAATTGCAGAAACTTTTGCTCGACTCGCTGTCGCGTAGTTGCGGATAACAGCGAGACCATCGTCACCGATGAACGGGCTGGTAAATAAACCCTCTCCCAAAACCCTATGAAAAAACTGCTAACCGGTTCCCTCTGTTCGGTCGCGTTCGCGATCACCTCCTTTGCTCAAACCGCCCCGCCGCCAGCCACTGGTGCTGGCTCGCCGGCGACCACCGCTCCGGCTGGCGCAACCGCTCCTGGAGCTCCGGCCGCCCCGGGCGCGCAGACAGCGCCAGCGACAGCCCCTGCAGCTCAGACCGCTCCTGGCGCTCCTGCCACCACTGATCCGGCACTCGCCCCGACCGCACCGGCGACGCAACCCGGCGCGCCCGGTCTCGTACCAGCCGCGGGTACCACCCCAAGCACCGCCGCTGGCACAACCCCAGGAGCAGCAGCAGGCGGCGGAAGCCCTGCCGCGGCTTCGCCGATGCACGCTGAGCCGAACACCGGCAACGCACTCGTCGACAACTTCATCAAGGGCGGCTGGATCATGTATCCGATTTTGCTGACATCGATCGCGGCCATCGCGGTGGTGTTCGAGCGTCTGTTCTGGTGGCTGTTCCGCTGGATGCGCCGTGATCCCAAGCGCATCGAGAAGGTTTTCACCGCGATCGAGAACGGCGATGTCGCCGAGGCCTCGCGCCTCTCCCGCGGCACTCGCGATCCCGTGCTGCGCATGATCTGGAACGGTCTGAACCACCAGCACGCCTCGCTGCAGGGCGCCTTGCAGGTTGCTGCCGGTATCGAGATCAAACGCGCCGGTCGCTTCCTCGTCGTGATGGACACGCTCGTCACGCTCGCGCCGTTGCTCGGTCTGCTCGGCACGATCACCGGCCTGATGAAATCGTTCAGCTTCCTCGGCAACGAAGAGCTCGCCGTCACCGCCGTCACCGGTGGTATCGCCGAAGCGCTCATCGCAACCGCGGCTGGTCTGGGTATCGCGATTTTCGCGCTGATTCCCTTCAACTATTTCACTTCTCGAGTGTCTAACTTGGAGTTCGAACTGCAGACCGCTGCGACCAACCTCGAAGTCATGCTCGAAGGCCACAATAGATCCAAGGAACTGGATGTGACGGCGATGACGAAGTAGCCGGAGAATCCGCCATGGAAGTATCCTCCCCGATCCCCAAGAAGGCAGCGCGGATCGAAATCGTCCCGCTGATCGACATCATGTTCTTCCTGCTGGCCAGTTTCATGATGGTTAGCCTGAGTCAGACCACGATGAAGGGGATGAAGGTCGAACTCCCGGCTGGCTCATCCGGTGAGACTCAGAATAAGAAGGACTACGTCAGCTTCTCAGTGGATCGCGATGGATTCATCTATTGGGACAAGGAGCGTATCGAGTACACCGATGTCGCCACCAAGCTGCGTAGCGCGAGCCCAGAGGCGAAGATATTCATCCGCGGCGACCGTGAGGCGCTGCACGGAAATGTGACCCGACTGCTGGACCAGATTCGTTCCACGGGTTTCACGAAGATTGCGTTCGAGATTAAGAGCCAGGCACTGTCTGGCGTTCCCGCACCTGGAAAGTAGAATCATGGCACGCACACAAGCTCCCGGAGCTAAAGGGCCCCTCCTCTACAAAGGTCCGCCACGCTGGCAGGTGTTTGCGGCACTCGGTGCGGCGCTCGCCGTTCACTTGGCGGCCATTGGAATCGCTGCCTTGAAGCCACCGGAACCGGTGGCAGACGCCGCGTTTGATCCGGAGCAGATCACTGAAATCAGCTTCGAGCCAGAGCCCGCGCCGATCGAGCCGCCCCCGGAGGAAATCGAGGAGCCGGAGCCGCTTGACGCGCCGCCAGAGCCGACAGATCCACCGGAATTTGTTGAAGACGAGAAGCCGACTCCACCTCCGAAACCACGCACTGAGAAGCCGAAGCCGGTTGCTCCTATTGCGAGGCCGACCGGACCTGTTGGCCCGCCTACAACTGGGCCGGCACCCAGTGGTCGTGCCGCGATGGTGAGCAAGGGGAATGTGCAGTACCCGTATGAAGCCAAACGAGCACGCCTCACCGGCAGCGGCGTCGCGCGGGTGAGCGTCTCGCCGAGTGGTACCGTAACCAGCGTGAGCATGGCCAAGAGCACAGGTCATCCATCGCTCGATAACGCGGCGATCTCTGGTTTGCGAGGTGCCCGGTTCAAGCCGGGCACGGTGCCAACGGTAAACATTCCTATCACCTTCACGATGACTGGCGCGCAGTTCTAGATTGATGTTCTTCCTATGAGAATGCGTTCCCCAATTCCGAAGAAACATGCTCGCATCGAGATCATCCCTCTGATCGATATCATGTTCTTTCTCCTGGCGAGTTTCATGATGGTGAGTCTGAGCCAGACGCACATGAAGGGTATCCGCGTAAATCTGCCGAGCCCTACCTCCGTGCCGCGCCCGCCCGACCAGGACAAGAGTGCTATCGCTATACGCGTGACCGAAGGCAATCAGATCTATTTCGACAACGCTCCTCTCCTAGACGAGCAGATCCTGCCGCGTCTCTTTGAGGCGTTCCAGGCGAACAAAGAGGTGAAAGTTTCCATCAGTGCGGAGCAAAACGCGCTTCACGGTGATGTGATTAGATTGCTGGACCGCGTGCGCTCGTCAGGCATCACCAAGATCGGATATAATATTAAGACTGCCGCGCCGGCCGGCGCTGCACCGTAGCGGGATCGCTTCTCAGAAGCGACATGTCTTGATGTAAGTACGCAGCTGGCGGACAGCGGCAGCGCGGTGGCTGATCCGGCTCTTTGCGTCATCCCCCATTTCAGCAAAGGTGTGCGTTTGCCCGACTGGGATAAACACGGGGTCGTAGCCGAAGCCGTGTGCTCCCTTAGACGCGTGGGCGATCGAGCCTTCAACGGTCCCACAGAACGACGCCAGGGTCCGTCCCTCCTGAGCTAACACCAGCACGCAGCAGAAGCGGGCACTTCTGTCCCCTTCCGGAACTCGGGCCAGCTCCAAGAGTAGCTTAGCGATGTTGTCCGCATCGCTGGCGTTATCGCCAGCGTATCGCGCGGACCGGACGCCCGGTGCGCCCCCGAGAGCAGCCACCTCCAGGCCGGAATCATCTGCGACAACGAGCGCATCCGGCAGCGCTCTCGACACGGCAAGCGCCTTGAGTGCAGCATTTCCTGCGAACGTGTCTTCAGTCTCCTCGATGGGCGGCAGATCCAGCGTGTCCGCTAAATGCGAGACAGCGAACTGCCCACCGAGCATCGCGCTAAACTCGATCGCCTTCCCCCGATTGTGGGTGGCGACAAGGAGGCTAAGCACAGCGCGATTTACGCTATCGTGCGCTAATCTCCAGCGAGTTTCGCGACAACTGCGCGTTTCCTGTTAATCCTGTCTACTCTTCCGCATGACCGAACGGCGCAAACCCTACCCCTTCGACCAGATCGAGCCCAAATGGCAGACGCTGTGGGATGAGCGCTGCGCATTCCGTGCGCCGAATCCGGGCGAGCCGGACTTCGATCCGAACCGGCCGAAGTACTATATCCTCGACATGTTCCCGTATCCGAGTGGCGCGGGGCTGCACGTAGGCCATCCGGAGGGCTACACCGCGACAGACATCGTCGCGCGCTACAAGCGTATGCGCGGCTTTACGGTTCTGCATCCGATGGGGTGGGACGCCTTTGGATTGCCAGCCGAGCAGTACGCCATCCGGACAGGCCAGCATCCCGCGATCACGACGCGCGAGAACATCGCCAAGTTCAAGATGCAGCTGAAGCGCATCGGCTTTTCCTATGACTGGGACCGAGAGATCAGCACCGCGGAGCCCGATTACTTCCGATGGACGCAGTGGATCTTCCTCCAGATTTACAACTCCTGGTTCAATCCGGAGACGAACCGCGCGGAGCCGATTTCGACCTACAGCGGTGCTGATCCCGATGCCGTCCGCCTCGCCTACGTCGCCGAGGTGCCGGTGAATTGGTGCCCGGATCTCGGCACCGTCCTCGCGAACGAGGAGGTGATCGACGGCAAAAGCGAGGTTGGCGGATTCCCGGTGGTGAAGCGCCCGATGCGGCAGTGGATGCTGCGCATCACTGCCTTTGCGCGTCGGTTGATCGACGAGCTCGATGGCCTCGATTGGCCGGACGGCATCAAACTTCTGCAACGGAACTGGATCGGCGCGAGTGAAGGCGCGGTGGTGCGGTTCGCGGTCGCTCCCGCTCAACTGCAGGCGGGCGGCACGGCGGAGGAGATCGAGGTTTTCACCACGCGACCGGACACGCTTTACGGTGCTACCTACCTGGTGCTCGCACCCGAGCACCCGCTGGTCGATCAGCTCACCACGCAAGAGCAGCGCGATGCAGTTGCCGCCTACCGCGAACAGGTCGGCTCGAAGTCTGATCTCGAGCGCACCGATCTCGCCAAGGACAAAACGGGTGTGGCGATCGGTGCGTTCGCAATCAATCCTGCCAACGGCGAGCGCGTGCCGATCTGGATCGCCGACTACGTGCTGATGGGTTACGGCACCGGCGCGATCATGGCCGTGCCCGCGCACGATGAGCGCGATCTCGAGTTTGCTCGCAAGTTCGACCTGCCGATTCGCGAAGTGGTTCAGCCGACCGAAGGCGAGGCGATTGGGTTTACCGGGGATGGCGCCGCGATCAATTCGCCGCTCCTGAATGGCCTCGCCACTGCTGAAGCGAAAACCAAGATCATCAGTTGGCTGGAGGATAACGGCCGCGGCCGGCGTAACATTCGGTTTAAGCTGCGCGACTGGCTTTTCTCGCGGCAGCGATATTGGGGCGAGCCGTTCCCGATCGTGTGGCGAGAGGGTAAACATGAGGCCCTCGCCGAGTCCGACCTCCCGTTAACTCCGCCTCCGCTCGACGACTTCAAGCCGACGGGCACCGGCGAGCCGCCGCTGGCCAAAGCGCGGGACTGGGTCCGCTATTCTGAAGCCGCCACGCGCGAGACAAACACGATGCCGCAGTGGGCGGGCTCCTGCTGGTATTACCTGCGATTTTGCGATCCCCGCAACGCGGATCGATTCGTCGGCGCAGAGGCCGAGCACCACTGGATGGGCGGCAGCCAGCCGGCTGGTGTCGATCTTTACGTCGGCGGCACCGAGCACGCTGTGCTGCATCTCCTTTACGCGCGCTTCTGGCACAAGGTGCTGTTCGATCTCGGGCATCTCTCCAAACCCGAGCCGTTCCAGCGGCTGGTGAACCAGGGGATGATCCTCGGCGAAGACGGCCGCAAGATGTCGAAGCGCTGGGGCAACGTCGTCGATCCGCTCGACGTCATCGCGGAGTACGGCGCCGACGCGTTCCGCTGCTACGAGATGTTCATGGGACCGCTCGAGCAGATGAAGCCCTGGAGCATGAAAGGCGTGGAGGGCGTCTCGCGCTTTCTCGCCCGCGTCTGGCGGCTCGTGATGGAGGAGAACCAGGCCGGCGAGTGGGTGCTCTCCCCGGCGGTGCAGGATGTCCCGCTCGAAAAGCGCCAGCTAAAGATGATGCACGCCAGCATCAAGAAAGTCAGCGACGACATCGAGGCGCTGGCGTTCAACACCGCCATCTCGCAGATGATGGTTTACGTGAACGAATTCACCAACGCCCCGGCAAAGCCGGTGACCGCAATGCGCATGCTCCTCGTGCTGCTGAATCCATTCGCGCCGCACCTCACCTCCGAGCTCTGGGAGATCCTGAACGCCAGGTTCCCCGATGCAGCGCGAGACATCACCGACTGCGCGTGGCCGCTGCACAATCCTGATTACCTGATCGAGGACGAGGTCGAGATCGTCATCCAGGTAAACGGCAAGCTGCGTGACAAGATGACCGTGGCGATCGACGCCGCCGACGCCGATGTCGAGGCGGCGGCGCTGGCTAACCCGAAGGTCGGGGAGCTCATCGCCGGCAAGACCATCCGCAAGGTCGTCGTCGTCCGAAACAAGCTTGTGAACGTCGTCGCAAACTGACGACCACCCGCGCCGCTATGTGGAAGGAATTCAAGGAATTTGCCATCAAGGGGAACGCCATCGACCTGGCGGTCGGGGTGATCATTGGCGCCGCTTTCGGCGCAATCGTGACCTCGCTCGTCAAAGATGTCCTCATGCCGCCGATCAGTGTCCTCGCAGGCGGGCTCGATTTCTCGAACAAGTTCCTCGTCCTCAAACCAGGCGAGAACGGCGCCACGAACTTCGCCACACCGGCTGAAGCGTTGGCGGCCAAGGCGATCACGTGGAACTACGGCAACTTCGTCACGCTCATCATCAACTTCCTGATCGTCGCGCTCTGTGTCTTCATCCTCGTGCGCTTCCTGCACCGGCTGAAGCGGCCGTCTCCCAACACCGCGCCCGTCTCGAAGGATTGCCCCTTCTGCGCGATGACCATTCCGGTCAAAGCGAGTCGCTGCCCGCATTGCACCTCCGAGATGGAGGCGAGCGCTAGCGCTGTGCCGAGGCCTTCGAACTAGGCAACCGCCGCGCCGGCGGGCAACTGCAGGATCCGATGTGGACTGCAGAGCCACATGCGGCTGTCGGCGTCCGCCTGCCATCCGCCTCCCGCCGCCCAGGGCGAGAACGCCGGCAAAATCCAGCAGCTACCTTGCTGCACGAACGCCGGAAGCTTCAGCCGCAGCCCGGCCCCGTCGCGGACCATCCCTGAAGGATGGTGGTGGCCGATGATCTGGATCTGCCCCGGTGCCTCCGCCGCGCAGTGTCCGTGGTGGAAGTGAAACCCGTCCGATTGCCACGAGTCTTGCGTGCCCAGGATGTCGCCGAGCCGACGGTCGTGGTTACCCGCCAGCGCGATGACGTCACAGAGTCCGCGTAGCCGGTCGAGCAGTAGGCGAGCCTCGGCCGCGGAAGTACGGTCGTGCACGATATCGCCGGCGATCACCAAAGAGCGCGGTTCATAATCCCGCAGTAGCTCGACGAGCCGCGTTTCCACGGATTGCATGCCCCAGAACGGCATCAGCCGTCCGGCTGCGCGCTGGCTGAGTTCGTAGCCGAAATGCAGGTCCGCAACCGCCAGCCAGCCCTGCCGTTTGTGGTAGAGCGCGAGTCTGCCATCAAGGACGATATCCTCTGCTACCGCTGCCTGGTTGGCACGTTCCGCTTCCATGGTCGCCCGCGGGCCGCGGAAATTATCGCTTGCCACCTCCGGCAGCAATGGTTAATAGGGCGGCTTCATAAATGGCAACCATTGTAAGACTTACGTTTATCGCGGGTTTAGCCTGCTTCCTCACTAGCTGCGTTACGACTGTCGAGCGCGAGCGGGTGTCGCAGAATAAACCGGCGGCAACGCGCTCCGGCGACCGCTTCCAGACGGTGCGCACGACGGCCTACACCCATAACGAGGGCGGGAGCGGACACACGAACGCGATCGGTCGGCGCCTCGCGGCCGGGAATTGCAAAAGCGCGGCATCGGATTGGTCGCGCTTTCCGCTCGGCACCCGGTTCCGTGTCGTCAGCACCGGCCAGGAATATGTCATCGACGACTACGGTGGCGCGCTCGTCGGCACCGACAAGATCGACCTCTACAAGCCGTCTCGCGCGGAGGTCCATCGCTGGGGCGTCCGCAGCGTCGATATCGAGATTCTGCAGTGGGGTTCACACGATGAGAGCCTCAAAGTGCTGCGCCCGCGCCATCGTGCCCGCATCGTCCGTCGGATGATTGCGAGCCTCGAAACGCGCAAGACGTCGTAAGCGCGGTAGCGTTGTAGCGTCCGCTGTCCTCAGCGGCAACACGGATAGCGCCGTGGGCATCCTACCGGCGCGGAGCCGAAGCTGCATTGACAGCCGACACGCCAACCCCACCTTGCCAGCGTGAAAATTCTGGTGGTCGGCGGGGCTGGGTATATCGGCAGCATTTGCGCGGAGTTGCTGCTCGATGAAGGGCATACCGTAGGTGTCTTCGATAACCTGACGGAAGGCCATCGCCGCTCCGTCGATTCGCGCGCCGAGCTCATCGAAGGCGACCTCAGCCAACGCGAGCAGATCGAAGCCGCGCTCAACCAGCTGAAGCCGGACGCAGTGATGCACTTCGCGGCGAGCGCCCTCGTTGGCGAGTCGATGGAGAACCCATCGAAATACTTCCGCAACAACGTCGCCAACGGCTTGAACCTGCTCGACGCGATGGTCGCTACCGGTGTGAAGCGTCTCGTCTTCTCGTCGACCTGCGCGACCTTCGGGCCGCCCGACCGCATCCCGCTGGACGAGACGCAGCCGCAACGGCCGATTAACCCGTACGGTGAATCGAAGCTGGCCTTCGAGCGCATTCTGCGATGGTACGATCAGATCCACGGCCTGCGCTTTGTGGCACTACGCTACTTCAATGCCGCGGGCGCCTCAGCAAACTTCGGCGAAGATCATCGCATCGAGACGCACCTGATCCCGAACATCCTCAAGGTCGCACTCGGTCAGAAGTCCCACGTCGAAATCTACGGCACGGACTACGAGACGCCGGACGGCACCTGCATCCGCGACTACATCCACATCCTTGATCTGGGGCAGGCGCATATCCTCGCGCTGGACTCACCGCGCAGCGAGTTCTACAACATCGGGACTGGCGGGGGAACCAGCGTCCGCGAAGTCATCGATACCTGCCGGCAAATCACCGGCCATGAAATCCCGGTGGTGGAAAAGCCACGCCGAGCCGGCGATCCGCCGCGGCTGATCGCTGCGTCCGAGAAGATCAAACGTGAGCTCGGATGGCAGCCACGATACCAGCGCATCGATGCGATCATCGAGAGCGCCTGGAAGTGGCACCAACAGTTCCCGAACGGCTACGGCGACTGAGGCGATTGCCGCTGGTCGGGTAGGGACGCCGCGCTGCGGCGTCCGAGGCGTATGGCGCGCGCGCAGGATGTTCCTTAATCAACAACGGTGCCGCGCCGCTCGGACATCGCAGCGCGATGTCCCTACCACCTAGGACGCCATGGCTGTTCGTGATGTTCCCGCGACGCAGGACGGCCGAAGATCGGTACAACAAAAAACGCCCGCGGAAACACGTTCCGCGGGCGTCTTATTGAGTGGTAACTAACTACCGCGACCGCGTTACTTGCGGGTCGTGGTGGTCGTCGTCGTCGTAGTCTCCTTCGTGATCTCGGCGAGCGGACGCTGCACGATGATCTTCGAAACGACCATGCGATCGCCCTGCTTCACATAGGTGTACTTCACTGGGACGTCTGAGCGAAGATACTTCACGTCCACAGCCGCGCCGGTCGGATCAACGACTGTCACGTCCTTGGAGGTGTAATACGTCACCGGTGAGGTGCTCGACTCGGAGCGCACGGTGAACGACTCACCC
The DNA here is from genome assembly GCA_902805675.1 of uncultured Chthoniobacterales bacterium. GTDB lineage: Bacteria > Verrucomicrobiota > Verrucomicrobiia > Chthoniobacterales > UBA10450 > JACCTI01. The sequence goes on from CADCTA010000079.1 coordinate 23,641, forward strand.
GGGGTGTAGGTCGAGATCGTGCCGGTGCCATCGAGCGTGCTGGTGCTCGTCGTGGCGCTCACGCCTGTGCCGCCGGTCGTAGTCGTCGCGCTGACGCCTGCTCCAGTGCCGGTAGTCGTCGTCGCGCTAACGCCCGTGCCCGTGGTGCCGGTCGTTGCGGTCGTTTCCTTGGTCGTGGTCGTCTGAGCAAAAGCGGTGGTCATCGCCACTGCGGTAACTGCTCCGACTGCCAACATTTTGGTGAATCTGTTCTGTTTCATGTTTGTCCTTTTGTTTGGTTAAACGGATGCTCTCCGTCGTGCTTACATCCGACTGTCCCAGTTCAGTCTTTATTCAACTGGCACCTTCTTTTCGTGCCATGCGGTGCAGTCGGCTGCATGGCTGCTGGATGTGGCGAAACGCGGGTTTTAGCGGCCGATGATGCAGTCGCTTCCGGGCTTCCGCGACTTCCTCCCGGCTGATTGCGCGGTGCGGAATTACATCTTCGCGCGATGGCGCGAAGTCGCACGGCGCTATGGGTTTGTGGAGTATGATGGACCCACGGCCGAGCCGCTCGCTCTCTACGAAAAAAAGAGTGGGGGTGAACTGGTTGGGCAAATGTTCACCGTCGGTGCAACGGCAGACCCCGGCGTCATAAAAGGCGCGCTCCGGCCAGAAATGACGCCAACTCTCGCCCGCATGGTGGGAGCTCGCGGGCGAGACTACAAGAAGCCGCTGAAGTGGTTTTCCATCCCGAGCTGCTTCCGCCATGAGCGCCACTCGCGCGGTCGGCTGCGTGAGTTTTATCAGCTGAACTGCGACATCCTCGGCGAGTCCGCCTCTGGTGCCGATGCAGAGATCATCGCGATGGCGATCGACCTCCTGCGCTCGTTTGGCTTCGGCCCAAAAGACTTCGTTGTGCGACTAAGCGACCGGCGAGCATGGATGTGGTTTCTGCAGAGCAAGCTGCCGGACGCAAGCGATGAGCAGACGCACCAGTTTCTCGGAGTGATCGACAAGCTGGATTCCCTCGACCCTGCTGCGCTCGAGGCGAAGCTCGGCGACTTCGGCTTTACTCTTTCTGAAGTGCGCGAGTTTATCGCCGCGCCCGAACAGCACTTCAGCCAGTTCAAGGAGATCGCTGACGATCTCCGGAGTCGCGGTTTGGAAGGTTACTTCGAGATCGACCCAAGTATCGTCCGCGGTCTCGCCTACTACACGGGAGTCGTGTTCGAGGTTTTTGATCGTTCGAAAAAGTTTCGAGCGATTGCGGGTGGTGGGCGCTACGACAATCTCATCAGCCACCTGACGGACGGCGCGGCTTCAATGCCCGCGCTCGGCTTTGCCATGGGCGACGTAGTGCTCGGTGAACTCATCCGCGAGAACAAAACTGCGCGCATCCAAATGGAGCAGACGATCGCGAGCGAACAGAAGCTCGACGTCTACGTGGTGGTCGCAAAGGAAGAGCGTCGAGCGGCAGCGATGGTGCACGTCCAGGCGCTACGCGACCGCAACTACCGAGTCGACTACCCCCTGGCTGCCGTGAAGGTCGGCAAGCAGTTCCAGGCCGCCGAGCATCTCCACGCGGAGTTCGCGGTCCTCTATGGAGACGAGTGGCCGCAGGTAAAGATCAAGCGGCTAGCGACACGCGAGGAGCAGCTGGTGCCGAACGAAGAGTTGCTTGCGCACCTCGCCGCCTCTTCCACCTTGTCGTCCCGAGCGGAGCGCAGCGGAGTCGAGGGATCCCGCGGCTCCACCGGACAGTAGCGTAACGGGATGTCTCGACTGCGCTCGACATGACACGATGTACCGCACCCACCACTGCAACGAACTGCGCGCATCGCACATCGGCATCACAGCCCGTTTGGCTGGCTGGGTCCACGTGCGCCGCGACCACGGCGGCGTTGTTTTCATCGACCTGCGCGATCGCGAAGGTCTGACGCAAGTCGTCTTCCGTCCGGAGGAGAACGCCGAGGTCACTGAGATCGCACACACCTTGCGACACGAAGACGTCGTCGAGGTGTCCGGGCGTGTTGCGCCGCGCATAGCCGGCACCGAGAACCCGAAGCTGGCGACCGGCGAAGTGGAGTTGGTGCCGAGCTCGTTGCGAATCCTGAATCGCGCCGATGTGCTTCCGTTCCCGCTCGATTCGGATCCTTCGAACGAAGACCTCCGGCTCAGCTACCGCTACTTCGACCTGCGACGGCCGCATCTCGCGCGCAACCTGCGTACCCGTCATCGTGTCACCAAAGCAACGCGTGACTATCTCGACGAGCAGGGCTTCATCGAAATAGAAACGCCGATCCTGTCCAAGAGCACGCCCGAAGGTGCGCGCGATTTCCTCGTCCCCAGCCGTCAGACGCCGGGCAAATTTTATGCGCTGCCGCAGGCGCCGCAGCAGTACAAGCAGTTGCTGATGGTGGGAGGAGTGGAGAAGTATTTCCAGATCGCGAAATGCTTCCGCGACGAAGATCTGCGGGCGGACCGGCAGCCTGAGTTCACGCAGATCGATATTGAGGCTTCATTCGTTAGGCCGGAGGACATCTACGCGCTCGTTGAAGGGATGTTGGCAGCGGTCTTCCGTGAGGCGCAAGGCATCGAGATCCCGACGCCGTTCCCACTCATGACGTGGCACGAAGCGATGGATCAGTTCGGCAGCGACAAGCCGGATCGGCGCTTCGGCATGCACCTGATCGACCTCGCCGACGTGTTCGCCGCGAGCAGTTTTAAGATGTTCCGCGGCGCTCTCGATACCGGCGGTGCCGTGAAGGCGATCAACGCGAAGAACTTCGCGTCTGTGACGACCGGCCAGATGGAAGAGCTGACCACAATGGCGAAGCTCTACGGCGCCAAGGGCCTCGCCTTCATCAAGGTGGAGAACGGCAAGTGGCAGTCGCCACTCGTGAAGTTCTTCACCGATGAGGAGAAAGCCGCCCTCACCTCGCAGCTGGACATCTCAGAAGGCGATCTCGTGCTCTTCGCGGCTGACAAGTGGGAGGTGGTTTGCGAAGTGCTCGGGCGCTTGCGCCTGCGCATCTCCGAGTTTCAGAAGCTTACTGCAGGATCGACGGCTCTGGATTTTCTCTGGGTCACCGATTTCCCGCTGCTCGCGTTCGATGCGGCCGAGAACAAGTGGAACGCCGTTCATCATCCATTCACGCGGCCGAAAGCCGACGACGTCGCGCTGATCGACGCCGGCGAATTCGGTAAAGCGCGCGCGGAGGCCTACGATGTCGTCTTGAATGGCGTGGAGATTGGCGGCGGCAGCATCCGAATTCACGAGCCTGACCTGCAGGCGAAGATGTTCGCCGCGCTTGGCGTCAGCGAAGCAGATCAGCAGACGATGTTCGGACACATCCTGCGTGCGTTCCGCCTCGGCGCGCCGCCGCACGGGGGCATCGCCATGGGCCTTGATCGCCTCGTGATGCTGATATGCGGAGAGCAAAGCATCCGCGAGGTAATGGCGTTCCCGAAGAACAACCGCGGCATCGATCTCATGTCGCAATCGCCGAGCGAAGTCGACGCGCGGCAGTTGCGCGATCTCGGGATGAAGCTCGCCGGAGAGAAGCCGCAGGCCTAGGCGTTATTATCAGGCCCGGCGACGTGCGCTTTGGCAGCGTCGATTTGCGACTGCGGCGTGCGGAATAGCACACTGAAACCGAACGTCGTCAGGCACCCGATGAGGAACCACCACGGGAATGCGAACTTCGGCCACCAGTCCGGCATGAACCCGCCGAACCGAAGCGTGGCGCCGGGGACCGGAACTTCAATCTTGCACAACACGAGCACGGAGATGATGCCGAGAATCATGCCGATGATGTTGGTGCGATCAGCGCCGCGACCGCGTGTTAGCATCCCGACGAGGAAGACGCCGAGCAACGCGCCGTATGTGTAACCGAAGATGCCGAGGGCGATTGGAATGATGGTCAGTTTGGGATCTCTGAGCACGAGGTAGGCGGCGGCGGTCGCGACGATGATCATCAGGATGCCGAAGACAACGGTCGCGATGCGCGCCGCCGCGATCGACTGACGCTCGGTCGCCGTCCGATTGATATAAGGCTGGTAGAAATCCTTCGTGAAGCTCGTGGCGAGGGCATTCAGCGCAGCCGAGGTCGAGCCCATCATGGTCGCGAGCACGCCCGCCACGATCAGACCGCGCATGCCGGTAGGCATCTCATGCACGATGTAGTGCGCGAAGATTTCGTTGTCCGGCACCTGCGGCGCGTTGCCTTGGTAGTAGACCCAGAGCAAGATGCCGACAGTCAAAAACGCCATCACGATCGGGATGTCGGCGAGGCCGCTGAGGATCAGCGAGCGGCGTGACTTGCGATAGTCCGTCGCAGTTAACATTCGCTGCACCATGTCCTGGTCGGTGCCATGCGTGGCCATGGTGAGAAACGTCGAGCCGATGAATGCGGCAGCCAGCGTATATTGTTGCTCGAACATTCCCTTCAACGCTTCGCCGAAAGGCTTCGTCGCATCCCACCCGGTCTGAAAAACTGTGATGTTGCCCCAGCCGCCAACGCGTTGCTCGACCGTCGCGAGCCCACCTGGGATGGCTTCGATCAAAAGCCAGACCGCGAATCCGATGGAGCCCATCATCAGCACGGCCTGGATCAAATCCGTCCACACGACGGCCTTGATGCCGCCGACTGCCGTGTAGAGCGTGGTAACCAGCGTCACGAACACGATCCCCCAGAAGTACGTGTGCAGATTGACCGGCCGATCGGGGAACAGATAGCGCCAGATCACCACGATGATGACGCCCCCGAGATAAAGCCGCGCGCCCATTCCGAGCACTCGCGTGACCATGAAAATCCCGCTCGCCATGTTCTTCGTGTTCGTGCCGAAGCGCACGGTCAGGAACTCGTAGATGCTCTGAACGCGGTAGGCGTAATACGGCTCAATGAACGTGTACGCGATCACGATTCGCGCCAGGATCGTGCCGATGACGAGCTGCGCGTAGATGTAACCGCGCGTCTTGAACCCCTCTGCCGGCGCGCCAAGAAAAGTCGCCGCGCTTGTCTCCGCTGCGATGATGGAGGCGAGCACCGCCCACCCCCC
>CADCTA010000080.1 GCA_902805675.1 uncultured Chthoniobacterales bacterium
CGCTATGCCAGGCGCATCGAGGCGCTGCTCGGCAAGCAGGGGCTGCAGGGGGTGTCGAAGTTGATCGCGCTGTTGCTGGCGGCGATTGCTGTCAGCCTCATCCGACGCGGATGGCAAACCCCATAATCTCTGCCGCCTCCCCACGCGGTCATCCTGAGCCGCGCAGACGGCGAAGGACCTCACGCAATCTCGTTTGATGTTCCTCAACCCCACGCTGGCTTCGTAGGGAACGCGTGCAGGTGCCTCCGCCCAGCGCGAGGGCGCGAGGTCCTTCGGCGCGCTTCGCCGCCTCAGGATGACCGCCGTGTGGAGCCGCACGTTGGCGCGATGCGCGCCTCAGAAACTGCCGGTCTGCAGCATGACCAGCGTGCAGTCGTAGATCGGCTCGATTCCCGCCGCCTCCGCCTTGCGAGCCAGCTCATCATTCTCCGCGCCTGGGTTCATGATGATGCGCTTCGGCTTCGCCGCGATGATGTCGTCGATCAGCGGATCGGAGCGCTGCTTGCCGAGGTACATCGTGATTGTGTCGACACGATCCGGCACGTCGGACAGCCTCGGGTAACAGGTGTCGCCGAGGATCTCCGGAAACGCAGGATTCACCGGGATCGCGCGGTGGCCAAACTGCCGCAGCAACTGCATCGCGCGGTATGCGTAGCGGTCAGGCTTCGGTGAGGCGCCGAGCACGGCGACAGTCTCGATTTTTTCGCGGGCCATCTGTCTGGTTCGCACCAAAAGGCTGATCCGGCTGTCCTCCGGAGGGTCTATTGACACCTAACGGGTCATTGTTACTATCGGCGCCTCTATGAGATTTCCATTGGCGCTGACGACGAAAATCGCGGCGTACATCATCGGCCACAAACTGCGCAAGACGGACAAGTTCGCCACCGTTTTGCAGCTCGAGCCCCTGCATACCTGCAACCTGACCTGCACCGGCTGCGGGCGGATCCGCGAGTACTCGACCTCGCTCAAGGACATGATGAGCCTGGAGGATTGCCTCGGCGCAGCGACCGAATGCAATGCGCCGATGGTGTCGATCTGCGGCGGTGAGCCGCTGATTTACCCGCACATCGAGGCGTTGATCGGCGGTCTGCTCGAGCAGAAGCGGATCGTTTACGTCTGCACGAACGCGATGTTCATGCGCAAAAAGATGCGCGAGTGGATGACCTCGCAGATGACGGCGAACGCGAAGGCCGTCGAGGCGCAGATGGCCGACTTGCTGACAGGCGGATTGATCAGTGAAAAAGACGCGGCCGAGATTCGCAAGGGCCCGAAAGACGCGAAGAAGCCGGTCATCGCACCGAGCGACTGGATGTATTGGAACGTGCACCTCGATGGGCTCGAGCGGACGCATGACATCATCGTGGAGCGCGAGGGCGTGTTTAAGGAATGCGTGCTCGCGATCAAGATGGCGAAGCTGCTTGGCTACCAGGTCGCCACAAACACCACCGTCTACAAAGAGACCGACATGGTGGAACTCGAGCAGCTGTTCGATTTCCTGTCCGACCTCGGTGTCGATGGCCACACCATTACGCCCGGGTACGAGTACGACGCCGCCAAGCAGGACATGATCAAGCGGCTGAATCTGCAGCCGGAAAACTTCTTCCTCACGCGCGATCTCACCGTGAAAAAGTTCGCGAAGATGGAGGAGTGGATGCAGCGCTACACCTTCTTCGGCACGCCGGTCTACTTCGAGTTCCTCGCCGGGAAGCGCGACCTGACCTGCTCCGCGTGGGCGATCCCGACGCGCAACATGCGTGGCTGGAAGGCGCCGTGCTACTTCATGACCGACGCTGCCGGCACGAACGGCACCGGCCATTTCAACAGCTACGCCGAGCTGCTCGCGCAGGTTGATTGGGACAAATACGGAGTCGTCGACGGCGTAGCGCGCGATGCGCGTTGCGAGAATTGCATGACGCATTGCGGCTACGAGCCGACCGCCAGCCTCGGGCGCATGGCCGAAAAGGGCGACACGTGGAAGACGATCAAGTTCAACTTCGGGGCGCGGCCGAAAGCCACAGGGCTCGGCAATGACATCGCGGCGTTTAACGGCGTCACCTCAGGCAACGGGCACATCACGGGCAAGCGGGTCGAAGCGGAAGCGCTCGCGTCCTAAGCTCGACTTCCCGCGATGCCGCCCACGTCCTCGAACGTCATTCCATTGCCGAGCGCGGCGCCGAACAGATCGACGTCGTACGCGCCGAGCAGCGCTGATCTTGCGGACGCGATCTCGCGTGCACAGGAGAACCTGCTGCGCCAGCAGCATCCGGACGGTCATTGGTGCGGCGAGCTGATCGTCGATAGCACGCTCTGTTCGGATTACGTGCTCTTCATGCATTGGCTGGGAGACGTCGACCAGACGCTCCAGCAACGCTGCATTCGCCACATCCTGAAGCGTCAGCTGCCGGACGGCGGATGGAACATCTACTACGGCGGGCCCAGCGAGGTGAACGCTTCGGTGAAGGCGTACTTCGCGCTCAAGCTCGCGGGGCATTCGCCCGACCTGCCGTTCATGCAGGAAGCGCGCGCGAACATCCTGCGCCTCGGCGGCATCCCGCGGATGAACACCTACAGCAAGCTCTACCTCGCGCTGCTGGGTCAGTTTCCGTGGCACTATCTGCCGTCGATTCCGGTCGAGATGATCCTGCTCCCGAATTGGGCGCCGTTTAACATCTACCGGATGTCGTCCTGGAGCCGGGCGATGCTGATCCCGCTCGCCATCATCAATCACTACAAGCCCACGCGCGAGTTGCCGGAAGCGCAGCAACTGCACGAGCTGTATCCGGTCGGGACCGAGCAGAAGGATTTCACACTGCCGCGGCATCGTCGCTTTTTTGCGTGGCGGAACTTCTTCCTCCGCTGCGACCATGCGCTGAAGCTGATCTCGAAGGTTGGGTGGCGTCCAATGCGCAAGAGCGCGCTGGAAGAAGCCGAGCGTTGGATGCTCGAGCGGATCGGCCAGGGGAGTGACGGCCTCGCCGCAGTGTTCCCGGCAATGCTGAACGCGCTGATCGCTTTGCGCGCGCTGGGTTATCCAGAGACGCACCCGACCTATCGGAAAGCGCTGGCAGATTTCCGCGGGCTTTTCGTTGACGATCCGGAAGACTTCCGCATCCAGCCATGCCTTTCGCCGGTCTGGGACACCGCGATCAACCTGATCTCACTCGCGGAATCGGGCATGCCGGCCGACCACCCGGCGCTGCGCGCGGCGGCCGAGTGGCTCGTGAGCAAAGAGGTGCGGCTGCGCGGCGACTGGACGGTCAACAACCCGCACGTCGAGGCGAGCGGCTGGGCGTTCGAATACGACAACGTCTACTACCCCGACACCGACGACACCGCGATGGTGCTGATGGGATTGCGCCTCGTGCGGCCGGAGCAAACCGATGAGCTGAACAAGCTCTTTAAGCGCGCGCTTGATTGGCAGCTGAGCTTCCAATGCCGCGATGGTGGCTGGGCCGCGTTCGACAAAGAGGTGACGCAGCACTGGCTCGAGGACATGCCGTTCGCGGACCACAACGCGATCCTCGATCCGACCTGCAGCGACCTGACCGCGCGCACGCTCGAGCTCTTCGGATACATCGACTTCGACACGAAGCAGGAGTGCGTCCGCCGCGCGGTGCAATACCTGGTCGACACACAGGAGGACGACGGCTCCTGGTATGGCCGCTGGGGCGTGAATTACATCTACGGCACGTGGCAGGTGCTGCGCGGCCTGCGCGCGATCGGCGAAGACATGACGCAGGACTGGATCCTGCGCGGTCGCGATTGGCTCGAGAGCTGCCAGAACGACGACGGCGGCTGGGGCGAATCGCCGGTCACCTACGACACGCCGCTGCTCAAAGGCAAAGGCGAGAGCACTGCGTCGCAGACGGCCTGGGCGCTGATGGGCCTCTGCGCGTGCGGCGATCTCGACCGCCTGAGCGTGCAACGCGGCGTGCGTTATCTGCTCTCCACGCAGAATCGCGACGGCGCCTGGGATGAACCGCAGATCACCGGCACCGGATTTCCCGGCGTGTTCTACCTTAAGTACGACATGTACCGGCAGAACTTCCCGCTGATGGCGCTGGCGACGTATGTGAATTACCGCACCGGCGTCTTCCACCAGCCGAGCTTCTACCGCTGCTCGCGCAGCTGATAGCACCGCGTCGCGGCGGTCATCCTGAGCCGGCGGAGCGCGGCGAAGGACCTCACGCCCGGAGTATGTGCGATGCATACTCAGCACGCACGCTATGTCGGCGGCATCCGTCGTTTCGCAGCGTCTAAGCAGCCTGCGAGAGGTCCTTCGCCGCGCTTCGCCGGCTCAGGATGACCGCGTTGTAGCTTTGCCGACGCGCCGACGCTCCGCGACGCAACCCGTTGACGGGCAGCATTTCGCGCCGAACAATGAAAGCACTATGGCTCACGAACTCCCGAAACTGCCCTACGCCTACGACGCACTCGAGCCGCACATCGATGCGCGCACGATGGAGATCCATCACACCAAGCACCACCAGACCTACATCACCAATCTCAACAACGCGCTCAAAGACGACGCGCAGCTCAACACGAAATCAGTCGAGGAACTGATCGCCGACCTCAGCCTCATCCCGGAGAACATCCGCACGGTCGTGCGCAACAACGGCGGCGGTCACGCGAACCACTCGTTTTTCTGGCAGATCATGGGTCCGAATGGCGGTCAGCCTTCCGGCAAGCTCGCGCAGGACATCGACTCGGCCTTCGGTGGTCTCGATCAACTGAAGGAGAAGATCAACGCTGCGGGCGCCGGGCGTTTCGGCAGCGGCTGGGCCTGGCTGATCAAGAACAAGGACGGGAAACTCGAAGTCATGGCGACATTGAACCAGGACAGCCCGCTGATGGACGGCAACACGCCGATCCTTGGCGTCGATGTCTGGGAGCACGCCTATTATCTCAACTACCAGAACCGCCGTCCCGACTACCTGAAGGCGTGGTGGAACGTGGTGAACTGGACTGAGGTCGGCCGTCGTTACGAGCAATCGTAGCGCACGAATTACGGAGTACGGCACCTCTCCGCAGCTGTCATTCCGAGCGAAGTCGAGGAATCCCGTGGTGTTACCTCACGATGGCGCAGCGGGATGTCTCGACTGCGCTCCCGCTTCGCTCGACATGACGGCACGATCCCCGCACACCTGAAACGATGGCGTTCCTGAACGAACACTACCTCAAGCTCCAGGCCGGCTATCTTTTCCCGGAGATTAGCCGTCGCGTGAAGGAGTTTACGGATCGAAATCCCGATGCCGCCAATGATCTCATTCGCTGCGGCATTGGCGACGTGACGGAGCCACTCCCGCGCGCCGCGATCGACGCGATGCACGCCGCGGTCGAGGAGCTTGGACACCGGGAGACCTTTCGCGGCTATCCGCCGTACGAAGGCTACGAATTCCTGCGTGCGAAGATCGCACAACACGACTTCCGCGATCGCGGAATCGAGATCGCGGACGATGAGATCTTCATCTCCGATGGTTCGAAGTCCGACTGCGGGTACATCCTCGACATCCTTGGCGATCAAAACCGTGTGGCGATCACCGACCCGGTTTACCCGGTTTATGTCGATACCAACGTGATGGCGGGTCACACGGGGCCGGCGAAGAGCGACGGAGCTTACGAAGGGATCGTTTACCTGCCGTGCACCGAGGCGAACCAGTTCGTGCCGGCGCCGCCTCCAGACCACGCAGACCTCGTCTACCTTTGTTTTCCGAATAACCCGACCGGCGCGGTGGCGACGCGGCAACAGCTCGCACGCTGGGTCGAGTACGCCTGCGAGCACAAAGCGCTGCTGCTCTACGATGCCGCCTACGAGGGCTACATCGGCGATCCGGAGATCCCGCACTCGATCTTCGAAATTCCGGGCGCGCATGATTGTGCGATCGAGTTCCGCAGCTTCTCGAAAACGGGAGGCTTCACTGGCGTTCGTTGCGGGTTCACAGTGATGCCAAAGCGTGTCACAGCGCAGACGGAGGATGGTCGCGCGATGTCGCTCCATCCGCTGTGGCAGCGGCGTTGGAGCACGAAGGCAAACAGCGTCAGCTATCCGGTGCAACGCGGCGCAGAGGCGCTCTACAGTGTCGACGGGAAGAAGCAGGTGCGGGCGCTGGTCGACCACTACATGGGTAACGCGCGCCTGCTGCGTGACGCCGTGGAGCGCGCTGGGATGCAGGTCTTCGGCGGCACGAACGCGCCCTATGTCTGGGTCAAAACACCGCAGGGTGTGACGAGCTGGGAGATGTTCGACCGGGTGCTGAATGACCTTCACGTCGTCATCACGCCGGGGAGCGGCTTCGGCTCATGCGGCGAGGGTTACATCCGCATCTCCGCTTTCAACAGCCGCGAGAACGCCGAAGAAGTGGCGCAGCGTCTGCAAAGACTCGCGGCGTAGGCGAACGAAGATGTTTGCGGCGCTCACATCGCACGCTTGCCGCAGCGGAGACGACTCGTAAGATGCGTCCGCCGAAATCCAGCGTGGTCGAATCCTCCCAAAATCTTCCTCAACTCTATCGCTTTTGTTTCCTGATGACGGGCGACGCAATGAAAGCGCAGGAGGCGTTTCAAGCGACCGTCCGCGAAGCCGCACTGCAGGCGGGTCGCGGTGAGCCTCCACAGGATCGGTTGTGGTTTTTTCGCGATGCCCGGGGGCGCTGCCTCCAGCTCGGTGAAGAGGGTATCCAGGCGGAAGCTGCGACGCTCGAAGAGTGCGAGGTTTCAGCGCACGCCGCAAAGCAGATCGCGCAACTGGATGCCGAGCATCTCGCGATCTGGATCTCCGCCGCTCCCGACCCGCAGCGCAGCGCGCTGGCCGCTTATTACCTGGATGAATTTACGCCGCGCGAGATGATGGCTCTCCTCGAGGTAAAATGCGGCGAGCTGTCCGATCTGATTTGCAGCGGACGGCGGCAGTTTCAATCGTGGCTCGACGCGACCACGCCGCACTACGACGACGAATGAGCATCTTCCACATGTCGCGCCGTGAGAAGGCGCTGGCGAGGATCGCTCCCATCACTGAGAAGTCGGCGACGGACCGTCGCACCCGGATCGCCGTGCTGCGGGCCAAGCGCAGCAAAACGATGGCGACGGCATTCGCACATCAGCAGACGTTCGACAAAGCAGTCGTCGCCATCGTGCAGACGATCCCAGTCTCCACCGAAGTCGCGGAGTGGTTCCGTAACGAGAAGCTCATCCCGAAGAGCAAACGCCGCTGGCGGAAGGTGGCGCGCAATCCTGCGGTGATCTCCGTGGCGCTGGCCACAGCCGTCATCATCGGCGTGATGACGTTGAACGTGATGGAGCGGCTGACTGATTTCCCAGGGTCTGCCATGGCGCGCAAAATGTTGACGCTTGCCGCCTCCACGCGCGGCACCGAACTCGACCGCGTCGAGACACAAGCCGGCGCGCTGGCCGATCTGTTCTTCATGAAATACCGGCTCGAGCATTACGATGTGCCGCAGGAATTCGCGGACATCAAAACCGCGGGGGCGCGCGTCTTCGACGACGACGAGGGCCGGCGCGTCGCGCAGATCAGCGTGCCGGAGAAGCGGATGCAATTCTTCCTCTTTCCCGTGGACCGGAACCCGAAAGATGGGAAGCCGCGGGAGTTCTCCGGCTGGCGCTACCTGGAGCACGAGGGATGGGCCGGAGTGGTGAAGGTGCAGAGCGGCGTGTGCTTCATGGCGGCGATGAAAGGGGAGGAGAAGGATCTCGCGCCTTACGTCGCGCAGGCGAAGTAGCACGCGCGATTTCGGTGGCGTTGACAGCCGTAGGGAGCCGCACAACTTTGTCGCCGCGCGCCAGGGTAGCTCAGTGGTAGAGCAGGGGACTCATAAGCCCTTGGTCGGGAGTTCAACTCTCCCCTCTGGCACTCTCTGAACGGGAAAACGCTGAACGTCGAACGCTGAACGTCGAACTCGGAAGCGGCTCGTTCGACATTCAGCATTCGACGTTTTGTGGATCCTAATGAGCACCCACTACTTCGACGACGTGCAGGTCGGTGAGCGCTTCACGTCGGCTCCCTACACGCTCGATCGCGAGTCGATCATCGCTTTCGCACAACAATTCGACGTGCAGGCGTTTCACCTCGAGCACGCTGCGGCCAACGAGAGCGTCTTCGGTGGCCTCGCTGCAAGCGGCTGGCACACAGCAGCAGTGGCGATGCGCCTGTTCACGACAGGGCCGCTGCAGTTCGTCGGCGGTGCTGTCGGCCTTGGCGTTGATGAACTCCGCTGGCCTGTCGCCGTCCGCGCGGGCGATTCCGTTCGGCTCGAGACGGAGATTCTCGGTGCGCGGCCGTCGCAATCAAAGCCCACGCACGGGATCCTGCGCATCCGCAACGTGCTGACGAATCAGAACGGCGAAGTCGTCCTGAGCTACTCGGCGAACGCCATGGTGCAGCGGCGTCCGAACGGCACCGCCTAGGCCGCGCCGGCGAGATCCTTACACTTGCCGAGGTCGAGCTTGCCGGAGGCAAGCACCGGGATTTCGTCCACGCGGCAGATCGTGCGAGGCACCCAGAGATTCGGCACTTCGGCGGCGCGCAACGCAGCCCGCAGCTGCTGCGAATCGATCTCGATGCTACTGAGCAAGACGAGCGCTTCGCCTTTGGCTTCGTCCGTCACGCCCATGACTGCGATCAAGCGCTCTGCGTTCGCGTCCAGGTTGAGCGCCGTGAGGATCTTCTGCTCGACCAGCTCGTGCGGCACCATTTCGCCGCCCATCTTCGAGAAGCGCGAAAGCCTTCCATCGATGAAGAGGAAGCCATCCTCGTCAAACCGGCCGAGATCGCCGGTCTTGAACCAACCGTCGTGCAAGACCTCCGCCGAGCGTGCCGGATCATCGAGGTAGCCTTCGAAGATGTTTGGGCCCCGTAGCCAGAGCATGCCGGTTTCATGCAGCGAGAGTTTGGTGCCAGATTCGGGATCGCGGATTTCGGCGGCAATCCCGGGCGCCATCTTCCCTGTGGAACCCGCACGGCTCGAAGGCTGCACAGCATCACCCTCTTTCGCGGGCCGCGGACTCGGCAGGTTCACGCTCACCACTGGTGAAGTCTCCGTCAGTCCATAGCCCTCATAGACTGGCTTGCCGAAGCGTTGCTCGAATGCTTCCGCGATATCCGATTGCAGCTTCTCGGCGCCCGTGATCAGCAGCCGCAGACTCCGCAACTGCGGCGGCTCCGCTTTACGCAAGTACGCGCGCAGAAACGTGGGCGTGCCGAACATGATCGTGGCCGCGTATTTCTCCACCAGTGCGGCGATCTTCGCCGCTTCCAGCGGGCTCGGATAGGTGACGATCTTCACGCCTTCGATGAGCGGATACCACAACGTCACGGTGCAGCCAAAGCTGTGGAAGAACGGCAACGACGCGACGATGAGGTCGTCCGGGCGTGACGAGAGCATCATCGAGAATTGCGACACGTTCCCAACAATGTTGCGATGAGTGAGCGGCACGCCCTTTGGCATGCCGGAGCTGCCGCTCGTGAAAAGCAGGATCGCCTCAGTCCGGTCGCCAAGTCGCGGCACGTGCAGCAATGCTGCGAGCAGACGCGCGGGCGTGACCAGGCTGACGAGCCACCACGCCAGGATGGCGGGCTTCATCGCGGGCAGCACTTCATCGAGGTGCAGCACTTCCGGCGTCCACGGGAAGTTCTCGAGCTTCTTCGCCATCGGTCGCGCGGAGATGATGGTGCGCAGCCCGGCTTGCGATTGCGCGGAGCGGATCGCCTCGCTCGAGCTGGTGAAGTTCAGATTCACCGGGATCTTCCCGGCCAGCATGACCGCGAGATTGGCGACAACGCCGCCTTTCCCGGGAGGCAACACTACGCCGATCCGCGGCTCCGGGCAGCGCTGGCGGAGATGCCGCGCGAGCGCAGTCGCCACGCCGAGCAGCTTGCCGCGCGAGAGCGTGCTGTGATCGAGACCATCGATGATAGCGGTGCCAAACGGCGCGCGCTTTAGCCCGCGCAAACAGGCGTAGGCGAGATGTTGCCGCAACACCGGGCGGTGGGTGTAGCACGCTTCTCCCAGCTTCAGCAGTTCCTCGCGCACCGTGGCGATGTCGGCGTGGTCTGCATCCAGCGGCTTGCCGAATGCGACGGCCACGCGATACGGCAAACTCTGCGGCCACTTCGTGAAGAAGCGGCCGCCTTTGAATGAGAAGATCGAGCCCCAGAGCTCGTCGAGCCAGACCGGCACGACCGGCGCTTCGGCCTGCCGGGCGATCAGCTCGTAGCCGCGGCGCAAGCGCAAGAGCGAGCCTGAGCGCGACAGCTGCCCTTCGGGAAACAGGCAGACGATCTCGCCTGCGCGGATCCGGTCTGCAGCCGCGCGCATCGCTTCCTTCGCCTTGCGAGGCGTGATCGGGATACAACCGCCGAGCTTTAGGAATGGATGCAGGATGCGATGTCGGTAATACGCCTCATCGATGATGAAGCGGATCTTTCGCGGGCAGGCGAGCAACAGTACGATCGCATCGACGAAGCTGATGTGATTGGGCAGGAGCAGGAATCCGCCGGTCGGCAGGTGTTCCACTCCCGTCTTCGTGACGCGGTAGATGAGCCCGAAGATCGCGTGGCCGACCGCGTACAGAGCGCGTTCGCCAAAGGAGGGATGCGCCATGTGTTTATGATTTACATTCAGCGCAGCGCCCACTGCAATCGGCAATTCGATGACCGAAGGCGAAACGCAGCGGAAACCAGGCGCAGGAACCGCGCTCGGGTTGCTGCTCGCGATCAATCTCTCGAACTACATCGACCGCTACATCCTGGCAGCGGTGGAGCCGAACATCCGCGAGGCATTCTTCGCGCCTAACGACCCCAACGCGATGGCCATGACGGGTACCCTGGCGCCAGCGTTCCTCGTCACCTACATGCTTTCGGCGCCAGCGCTCGGCTGGCTCGCCGACCGGTTTTCGCGTTGGCTCGTGATCGGCACGTGCGTGATTCTCTGGAGCACGGCGACCGCCGCTTCGGGCTTTGCGGCCACCTTTCTCGCTCTCTTCATCACGCGAATCTTTGTGGGCATTGGTGAAGGCGGCTACGGCCCCGCTGCGCCGACCATCCTTGCTGACCTGTTCAGCGTCCAGACGCGCGGCCGGGTGATGGCGGTCTTCTGCGCGGCAATTCCAGTCGGCAGCGCGCTCGGCTATGTGCTTGGCGGTTTGATCAATGCCCAACTCGGATGGCGATGGGCGTTCTACATCGTGGCGATTCCGGGGATCGTTCTCGGGCTGCTCTGCTTCTGGCAGACGGATCCTCGCGCCCGGAGCGGCGTCCGCGGGGAACGGAAGCGAGCGAACAAAGAGGATTACCTGACGCTGTTCCGGAACCGCTCGTTCGTCTTCAACTGCGGCGCGCAGACCGCGATGACCTTCGCCCTCGGCGGAATGGCGTTCTGGATGCCAGCTTACCTGATCTTCCGCAATCAATCGCCCGCCCTCGCGACGCCAATGTTCGGCGGCATCACCGTGGTTGCTGGCTTGATTTCCACATTGTTCGGCGGCTTTATCGCAGATCGACTGCAGAAGCGTTTCAGCGGCGCGTACTTCATGGTTTCGGGATTGGGAATGCTGCTGGCATTCCCGCTTTTCATCGCAACCCTCTACTTGCCCTTCCCCGCTGCGTGGGTGTCGTTGTTCCTCGCCGTTTTCTTCGTCTTCCTGAACACCGGACCATCGAATGCCGCGCTGGCGAACGTGGCTCCTGGGAAGATCCGTGCGACGGCCTTCGCGCTTAACATCCTGATCATCCACGCGCTCGGCGATGCGATCTCACCACCACTGCTCGGACTCGTCGCCGGACGCTGGAACATGAACGTCTCCTTCTTCGTGGTGTCGTTTGCGATGCTCGTGTCGGGCGTCGTTTGGCTGTTCGGGATGAAATACCTCGCGGCCGATACTGCCGCGGCCGAACGCGCGGCAGCCTAGAAAAACGAAAACAGCAGGAGCAACCTGTGGTCACTCCTGCTGTTTCGGTGTGCGGGATTTCCCCGCGTCAGTGTTGGTTAGCCTTGAGGAGCTGGGCTAGCCGCAGCGTCTTCGGACTTATCGTCGTCCTTCTTGCTGCCTTTGCCCTTATCGGCGGCTTTGTCAGCCTTTGACGATGCCGCGCCGGTGGCGTTGCTGCTCTTGTCGGCTGCATTGCCAGCTTTGTCCGCTGCGTTGCCGCTTGCACTTGAGGTGCCGGTGGTCGCGCTGCCGGTGGTGCCAGTGCCGCTGCCGCCGGTTGTGGTCGTTGCTCCGGTGCCCGAGGTGCCGGTCGTGGTGCTCGTCGACGCGCCACCCGATGGTGATGCCGTCGCCGCTGGGCTGCTGCCAGCCTTGCTGCTGGTCGCGGCTGCTGCTGTTGCCGCAGGCGATGCCTTTGGCGAAGCGGCAGCTGTTGCTGCTGCGGTTGCTGCAGGCGTCGCTGTGGCGCGTGGCGTTGCAGCCGGTGAGGCGGTCGCCGTCGCGGCAGGACTCACGGTTGGCTTGGCTGTCGCAGCTGGTGACATGGTCGCTGCTGGAGACGCAGTGCCCATTGGCGTGGCAGCTACTGTCGCTGTAGGAGCTGGCGACGTGGCGTTCGTCTGACCGGCTACGCCAGTCTGAGCCGAAACACCGCGGGTGCCGGTCGCGCCGACGCCGAGGGTGGTGCTGATTCCAATGCCAGGCTGAACGCCGTAATAGGAGTAAACGCCGCTGATGTACTCAGGCCGGCCGTATTCTTCCACGCGAGCATAGTCATACGCCGGTGCGCTGTAGATGCGCTCGCGCTGGATCGTCGTCGTGTAAACGCCGGGTTCGGAGCCTACTTCGACCGCGGTCCACGGCATCGCAACGGTCTTGCGGGTCGTGGTCGTGGTGGTGCTGCGGGTGCCGCCGCTGCTCGCTGCGCCTGCTGCTGGGCCGCCGTCCGCTGTCTCGAGAACGGTGTAAGCCATGCAGCCCGTCTCGCGATCGAGGACGATGTCCTTGATCGTGCCGACTTCGCTACCATCAGCGGAACGGATGCGCGATCCGATGATCTTGCTGCTTTGGACGAAGCCTTGCGACTGCGTCTGCGTTGTGGTTGTCGATTGGGTCTGTGCGTTAGCCGGAGCGATGGCCAGACCCGCTAGGGCCAATGCCGCTCCGAACATGATGGATTTTTTCATAGATGTGGAAAGACTGACGGAAGGCAGCGTCTGGTTATTCAGAGCTGCTACTTTCCTCTTCGTGAATCGATGACACGCCGCGCGTGTGGGTAAAGCAATGAAGCGTAAGCGGCGGGCTGATCCGCTCGGATTGCCTAACGAGCGATACGTCCACTGCATGCGCCGCAACCGAACCCGCGCCCCGGTGTTTGAATGAAGTGGACAGCGCGACGAAGTTGCGCGTCTAAGTTCCAACATGTTCAACGCCGCTCTCCGCTCGCTCATCATCTTTGCCGTCGCCGCGTCCTCTTTCGCGGCGCACGCAGCCGGTGTTCCCGACGACTGCACGCAGCTGCTCGTGTCCACGGCTCCGGATTGGAATTCAATGACCGGCGAACTGCGGATGTTCGAGCGGCAGCGTGGCGGAAAGTGGACCCCAAAGGGCGCACCGATTCCGGTGCTCTTCGGCAAAAGCGGTCTCGCCTGGGGGACCGGACTTGCCGGCCAAAACGAAAGCGGGCTGAAGAAGAAGGAACGTGACGGCCGCGCGCCGGCCGGCGTCTTCCGCATCGGCAAGATCTACGGCTACGACTCGCAGCTGCCCAGCGGCGCAGAGTTTCCGTACCTTCAAGTCACGACAGCCGACGCGTGGGTCGATGATCCCACTCATCCTGACTACAACCGCCACGTCCGCATCCCAGACCCGAGCAACCCGCCTGGCTGGTTTGAGAAGCAGAAGATGCGGCATGGCGACTTCGCGTATCGATGGCTCATCGAGGTGCGTCACAACTCCGATCCGCCGGTCGCGGGAGACGGCAGCGCGATTTTCTTTCACATCCGCCGTGGCACGACGCGCCCTACGGCCGGCTGCACCACAATGGCGGAGGACGATCTCGTGCGGGTAATCAAATGGCTGCGCAGCAACCGCAAGCCGTGTTACGCGCTGCTTCCGTCGGCGGAATACAAATCGAAATGGCAGGCCTGGAATTTGCCCGAGCCGCAGGCTGTGCTCGCGGCGCGGTGAGATCTTCGCCAGATGCACGCGTTTGCGCGGCAGCAGTTTTGACTTACCTTCCGCTCGTTAGGCCAAAAGTATGAAGAAGCGAGTTAATCCCGATTCGGAAGCAAACATTCGGCGCATCGATTCCAAGCCGAAGGCGAAGAAGCAGACGCACGGCTTTCAGGTGCATTTCCTCCGCGGGACTCAGGCCGTAACCAAGATGTTCAGCGACGCCATCCACGGCGGTAAGGAAAGTGCGCGCCGTGCAGCACGGAAATTCCGGAAGTCGGCGATGGGCGATTTGCCGGAGCGGATCTTCCGCGGGCCGGTGAGCGCGATCGTTGGAACTGCGTCGAAGTCGAAAAGCCGTCCCAAGGCTGCATCGAGGCCGACCAAGGCCGCCGCGACAAAGCGCTCGTCGTCGAACCGCGGTTCGGCCAAGCGCGCGGCGACAAAGAAATCTGCGAAGTCGCGCCGCTAACGCCCGCCGCTCGGCCTCTCTGCCTGTGGCGCCCCAGGCAAGGCATTCCAGCATTCTATAAAACCGGGAGCGAAGTCAGCTGGTCGCGCCCTCACCCAGTCCGTGACGAGCTGCGGCGGGAAGAAGCGGCCTAGCTCGATTTCACTGCGCGCGAGCTCGAATGGCCCATTGTGGCGCCCCCGATAGAGCCAGATGAACTCCCGCCCGGTTCGGGAGGAGGCGGGAAGCTTCACGACGCGCTCGAGCGCTGCGGTGACGCCGAGTTCCTCCTGGAGCTCTCGAGCGGCAGCGTCGTCGTAATCCTCGCCCGCGTCGACGTGCCCGGCGGCACTCGAGTCCCAAACGCCGGGATGGCGATCTTTCCGGCGCGAGCGCTTTTGCAGAAAAAGCTCGCCGGCGTCGTTGAAAAGCAGGATGTGCACGGCGCGATGCAGCAAGTTATCCCCATGCACCGTCGATCTCGGCGCATCGCCGATTACCCGATCTTCTGAATCCACGACGACGAAACGCTCGTCCCCAGATTGTCCGGCCTCGATGGCAGGTCCCGGCGTCGCCAGGTTGACCAACTGAATCCATTGGTTGAGCGACAGCTCCTCGGCTCGCGCTTCGGAGGCGAACTCACCGGCACCCGCGGCTGTCTGCCAATCCGGCACGTCCTCGCGCAGCAACTTCCGCAGCTGCTTGCGCCGCTGGGAGAAACCTTGCCGAACGAGCTTTTTGAATCGCTCGGCGTCTACTTCGGGCAGCTCGTCCGCGGCACGCGGCGTGAGCTTCACAAAGGCGGAATCGACCTCCGGAGCCGGCAGAAACACGCTCGCCGGTACCGTGCGCAGATACTCGACGCGATAGTGCAGCTGGACGAGGAGCGTCAGTGCTCCGTAATCAGCAGTACGCGATTCCGCGGAGAGACGTCGCGCCATCTCTTTCTGTAACATGCACAGCCACAAAGCGATGGGACTCGGATACTCGGTAAACTGTAGCAGCAGCTGGCTCGAAATATTATAGGGAAGGTTACCGATGAACTTGACCCGCGGCTGCGCAAACAAAGCTCGCACGTCGAACTCCAAGGCATCGCCATGGACGATCTCCAGCCGGTCGGTCGGAAAGCGATCACGCAGAAAATTCGCGAGCCGAGCGTCCTTTTCGATCGCCAGCACCCGCGCTCCCGAAGCGAGGGCAAACTCCGTCAAAGCGCCGAGCCCAGGGCCGACTTCAACCACATAGTCGTCCGGCGTCAGCTCCGCGCGGGCCACGATCCATTGCGCCAGATTTCGGTCGTGGAGGAAGTTTTGCCCTAGGGTTTTGACCGGCGAGACCCTGATCTCTCGCAACGTGGCGTGGATCTCCGAAAGCTTCATCGTTTTGCGGAAGAACGCCTCTGAGAAAGGCCGCTCTTTGCGCCGCTGTTCACAAACCGAGTGTGAACAAATCGCGCCGCGACCCGGTTCTTATTCACAACTTATTCGAACGGTCCGAGCATTCGGGCAGCAGCGAGCGAGCCTCTACTTGCGGGAAGTTCTTTCCTTCCGATCGCCTGCGCCTTGGACGAGCAGCTTTGGCGTCGCCGGTTTCTTTCGGCTGGCAAAGTAAATCCGCCGCGCATCCTTCAGCGACACTCCTTCGAGGAAGTAAACGATTGCTGCGCGTCCGAGCGCGTAGGTGCCGGCACCAGCCACCATCCCGCAGACGACGTTGCCCCACCCAGGGAAGAACTTGAGGACCGCACGCGCGCCTTCCCGCAGGATCATCCCGGCTCCGACATTGACGCCCAGCGCCGCCGCGAACTCCGTCGCCGCGCGCAGGCTCCGGTCACGTCCTGCAATATGCATGATGCCGGAGACCATCACGAGCTGCAGCGTCGTCAGAATCGGCAGATCGGCGAGAGGAATCGGCTGCGCGCCAATGGCGGCGGAGATGGCGCTTGTCGATTTCACCAGCACTTGCGCGATCTGCACCTGCGCCTCGCGGTCGCGCGAGACGCGGATCATCTCCACCCGCGCTTCGTTCGGCAACTCGCGGGCGAGCAATGCCATCAGGCGCATAGCGGCTGGCGAAGCGCTCTGCTCGCCCGAAGCGAGCGGCCTGATTGGCAGCTCCGTAACCTGCAACAGATGCTCGCGGACGCCCGCTTTCTCTGTCAGCGCAGTCTGCAATTTCGCCTGCGCGTCGCGCCGCTCGGCGCTCGGCGCTTTGCCGTTCGATTCTGCCGAAGCCTTCGGCGGTGAGACGAGCGAGATGCCGATGATCTTCGCGCCGGGCTCTTGCGCCCCGTTCAGCTTCGCGAGTGCGGCCAGCGCATCGATGTCGCGCGAGAGAACCGGCCGGCCGCTATTGCCGTCCACGAGATGGAGAAACATATCCGCGGGCTCGCGACGCAGCTCCTCCTCGATCTTCCGCATAGCTGCCTCGTCCGCGCCGCGCGCATCGAGCACCGCGATCGTGCCGTGCCCGCCGACAGTGATGTTTTGCCAGCGGAATACCTCCATCAGCACGTCGCGCAGATCGGCTGGCGTCTCGAACGCGAAGAGCGTCGCGGCGACTTCATGCACGGCGAGCTTGTGTGAGCCGGTTAACACGAAGCGCGGCGGGCGCTGCTTCAGGAACAACTCCTTCAGTGGCGTGAGCTCCGTCAGGACCGGCTTCTGAATCCTCTCGGGCAGCTTGCCGAGGAAGCCTTCCAGCCGCTCGACGATGTGGAGAAAAACGGGCTGGTTCATACGCGAAGCACATCACAACTGCGGTGTTTTCGGGTGAATGCAAGAGCGGTCGCCGGTTGAGTCTTGAAATCGTTTTCCAACAAGTGCCGGCGCGCTTATAACGACCGCATGAAGTTAGACGTGGAAGTGCTTTCACGCGCCGCGAATGAAGCGCGCGGCCTGGCCATGGACGCCGTGCAGGCATCAAAATCCGGGCATCTTGGGCTGCCGCTCGGGTGCGCCGAGATGGGCGCCGTGCTCTACGGGAACGTGCTCCAGCACAACCCCGACGTCCCTCGCTGGATCAATCGCGACTACTTCATCCTGTCCGCGGGTCACGGCAGCATGTTCCTCTACGCGTGGCTGCACATGAGCGGCTACGACGTGCCGATGGAGGAGATCCGTCGCTTCCGTCAGCTGCACAGCAAAACGCCAGGGCATCCGGAGTTTTTCGAAACGCCGGGCGTCGAATGCACCACCGGCCCTCTTGGGCAGGGGGTCGGCAACGCGGTCGGCGTAGCGGTGGCAGCGAAGATGGCGGCGGCCCGGTTCAACACCCCGGAGCACATGGTGTTCGACCAACATGTCATCTGCCTCGCGGGCGACGGTTGCCTGCAGGAAGGCGTCTCCGCCGAGGCTAGCGCGTTCGCCGGCCACTTCGGCCTCGATAACCTCATCCTCATCTACGATTCGAACGCGGTGACGCTCGACGCGATGGCGGACGCCACGCAAAGCGAAGACACCGGAAAGCGCTTTCAGGCCTACGGGTTCGATGTGCAGACGATCGACGGCAACGACATGACGGCGTTCCTGCGCGCGCTGAACAAAGCAAAGAAGCGCGACAACGGTCGCCCGCAAATGATCATCGCGAAGACAGAGATCGGGCGCGGCATTCCCGAAGTCGCAGGGACCGCCAAGGCGCACGGCGAAGCTGGCGTGAAGTTCATCGACGCGGCGCGCAAAAGTCTGGGGCTGCCGGAAGAGCATTACTTCGTCTCCGAGGAGACGCGCGCGTACTTCGCCAAGCATAAGAAGGCGTTGCTCCGCAACTACAAGCGCTGGGCAAAGATGTTCGCCGAGTGGCAGCAACAGAACCCTGAGCTTGCGCAGCAGTTGACGGACGCGATCGACAAGAAGGTTCCCGCCGATCTCTTTGCGCAGGTGCCGACGTTCCCGACAGACGCGAAGATCGCCACGCGCAAGGCCGGCAGCGAAGTCCTTCAGCCGCTCGCGAAGGCGATGCCGTTCTTCATCAGCGGCAGCGCGGATCTGCACGGTTCGACGCTGAACTACATCGAGGGTGGGGAGGATTTCAGCCGCGAGAACCACAGGGGTCGTAACATCCGCTTCGGCATTCGCGAGCACGGCATGTGCGCGATCATGAACGGCATCGGCTACCACGGCGTCTTCCGCGCCTCGGGCGCGACGTTCCTGGTGTTCGCCGACTACTGTCGCCCGTCGATCCGCCTCGCTGCGCTCTCAAAGCTGCCGAACGTCTACATCTTCACGCATGATTCGATCGGCGTCGGCGAAGACGGTCCCACGCACGAGCCGGTCGAGACCGTGAGCGGACTCCGCGTCATTCCGCAGCTCGACGTCATCCGCCCTGCCGATCCCGAAGAGACAGCGGGCGCATTCGTAGCCGCAGCACAACACACGGATGGGCCGACGCTGCTCGCGCTCACACGGCAGGCGGTGCCGATGCTGAACGAGATCGATGTCAATCTGCGGCGCGAGGGAGTTGCGCGCGGCGGCTATGTCGCGAAGCGCGAGACCGGCGAGTTGAATCTCATCATTCTCTCGTGCGGCAGTGAACTGCAGCACGCCCTCGCGGCGGCGAAGCAGCTGGGCGACGGCACACGTGTCGTCTCGATGCCATGCTTCGAACGCTTCGAGCGCCAGTCGGCCGAGTACCGCGAAGAAGTGCTGCCCGCCGCCTGTCGCCGGCGCGTCGCCATCGAAGCCGGCGTCACAGACGTCTGGTACCGCTACGTGGGGCTCGACGGCAAAGTGATCGGTCTGCATCGCTTCGGCCTCAGCGCACCTGGCGATCAGGTGATGAAGGAGTTCGGCATCGATGCGCAGCACGTAATTGACGCGGCCAGGTCACTGTAGCGACGTTCCCACGCGCGTCATTCCGAGCGAAGTCGAGGAATCCCGTGGCCAACCTGAGAGGTAGCGCTGCGGGATTCTTCGACTTCGCTGCGCTACGCTCAGAATGACAGGAACTCGCGCCACGACGTGATTTCGGCGCGCACTGAGATCCCGCCCGAGGCCGTCGCCTCCCATTACGACGAGCTCGACCACTTCTACCGCGACGTGTGGGGCGAGCATGTGCATCACGGGCTCTGGCTGCGCGGAAACGAAACGCGTGAGGCTGCGCTGCTGCAGCTGGTAGACCTTGTGGCCGCACAGGCGCAGATCACGCCGGGAAGTCGCGTGTGCGACATCGGTTGCGGCTACGGAGCGACAGCACGCGTGCTAGCGGCGCGTGGCGCTGAAGTCCACGGCATCACGATTTCGCCCGCTCAATTCGCATTCGCGACGCGGCACCGCGCAGGCGGAAACCCGCTCTTCACCGTCGGTGATTGGCTGACCAACGAACTGCCGAGCGAATCGTTCCATGCTGCGTACGCGGTCGAAAGCTCGGAACACATGCCGGACAAGCTGATGTTCTTCTCTCAAGCACATCGCGTTTTACGGCCAGGCGGTCGGCTCGTCGTCTGCGCCTGGCTTGCGGCGGACAATCCGAGCGTCACAGCTGAACGATGGCTGCTCGAGCCGATCTGCCGCGAAGGTCGCATGCCGCATCTCGGCAGCGTGCTCGACTACGAAAAGCTGGCGCGCGACGCGGGCTTCAGACCTGAGAGCTTCGAAGATCTCACGCGCGGCGTAGAGCGCACATGGCCCGCCATCGTGCGCCGTCTGCTCGCCAGGTTTGCCACGCAGCCGCGGTATCTCCGGTTCCTGTTCAGTCGGCACGCGCGCAACCGCGTCTTCGCGGTGACCATCCCGCGCATCTGGCTGGCGTATCGCGTGAATGCGATGCGCTACGGCATCTTCACATTCGTGAAGCCGTAGCGCAGCAATGCGGTCAGTGCGGTTCGGAGACGTTCCGCGCGCGGTCCTCGAAGCGCGTGAACTCCTTGAGGAAGGTGAGGGGAACCTCGCCGACGGGGCCGTTACGCTGCTTTGCGATAATCAGCTCCGCTTCGCCGGCTTTCTCCGCGCGCGCGTCCTCGTCTTCCTCGTAAACTTCCGGCCTAACGAGTAGTCCGACGAGATCGGCGTCCTGCTCGATAGATCCTGACTCGCGCAAATCGCTCAACCGCGGCTTGCCGCCGGAACGCGCTTCCGGTTGCCGATTCAACTGCGCGAGCACGATGATCGGCAGCTTCAGTTCCTTGGCCAATCCTTTGATGCCGGAGGAGATCTCGGAAATTTCGAGCTGGCGGTTGTCCTGCGCGCGGCGCGTGGTCGACTTCAGCAGCTGCAGGTAATCGATCACGATCAGCTGAATATCCTTTTGCGCCTTCAAGCGCCGCGCCTTTGCCCGCAGCTCCAGAATGCTGAGGCCGGCCGTGTCGTCGATGTAGATCTGCGCTTCAGCGAGCTTCGAGGCTGCAGAAGTGAGGCTCGGGAAATCACGCTCCGCGAGGAAACCTTCGCGCACCTTCTGCAAGTTCACCCGCGCCCGTGAGCACAACAGACGCTGCACGAGCTGCTGGCTGCTCATTTCGAGACTGAACACCGCAACCGGCAGTTTGCTGCTGATGGCGACATGCTCCGCAATGTTCATCGCGAGTGCGGTTTTGCCCATGCTCGGGCGCGCGGCGATCACGATCATCTCGGCCTCGTGCAAGCCGTTGGTCATCCGGTCAAGCTCAGTGAAACCGGTCGATATGCCAGTGATCCCGCCGCGTCGCTCCCATAGCTGCTCGATTGATTCGAGCGCGCCCATGACCTGCTCCTTCATGCCAGGCATCTGGCCTTTGAAGCGATCTTCACCGACGGCGAAAACCTTCTGCTCGACCTCGTCGAGCAGGTTGTTCACTTCGTCCTGCTCTTCGTAGGCGCGTCGCACACTCTCAGTGCACGCCGCGATGATCTGCCGCAGCACGTACTTCTCGCGGACGATCTCGAGGTAATACATCACGTTCGCGGCTGTCGGCACGAACGTGTAGAGGCTGGTGATGAACGCCGCGCCGCCGATCGTCTCGAGCAGATTTCGATCGCGCAGCGTCTGCGTGAAGGTGATCAGATCAATGCCGGCGCCGGCATTCCAAAGCTCAACCAGAACGGTGTAGATCGTCTGGTGCGCGGGGACGTAGAAATACTCCTCCGTGATTCGCTCGACGCATTCCGCGATGATCTCGCGCGGCGAGATGAGCATGGAACCGAGCACGCCTTGCTCGGCTTCGACGCTGTGCGGGAGGGTCCGACCAACATCCTGTGGAAGGCCTGTTAGTCCGTTGTGAGTAACTTTTCCGCCGTTCCTATCAGCCGAGCCTCGACCGTTTCCGTTTCCATTACGGGCGGTCCTGCGAGGCTCCCCGGGTTTCTCCGACCCTTGGGGATCTCTCGGCATCGACTATTTTCGCTGTGGCGGGCGGGCGGTGCGAGTGCGGCTACCAGCTTCGGGAGCCTCTTCGACTTCGGGCTTCGGCTCGCTCGCTGACTTGACGGTGAACTTCATCGTCGCCGTGACGTCAGCGTGCAGCTTGATCGAAATTTCATGTTCGCCGGTCGACTTGATCGGGTGCTCGAGCACAATGCGGTGACGTTCCACTTCCGCGCCGACTTCGTTCTTCAAGCGCATCGCGATGTCGTTCGCAGTGACGGAACCGAAAGCCTTGCCGGTCTCGCCGGTCTCAAGTGTGAAGATCATCTTCGATTTGCCAATGCGGCGGGCGATCTCTTCGGCTTCGTTCAGCTCTTTGGCCTCACGCTCCGCGCGCTTCGCCTTCAGCATGTCGAGCTTGCGCATGCTCGACTTGGTCACCTCGTAGGCCTTGCCCTGCGGGAGGAGAAAATTGCGCGCGAAGCCGCGGCGGACCTTTACCACATCCGCCTCAGCACCGAGGCCTGGGATGTTTTCCGTGAGAATAATTTGAGTCGAAGGCATGGCGTGTGACCCGTCCGAACGAACGGGGAATCCGACATTAGGAGCGACTGAGCACCTGTCAAGATGGTTCAGGTTCAGTGGCAGCGGTGACGTCACGACGTTGCCGGTGATATTCGAAGATCCGCCTGGCGCCCCGGAACAGAAAGCCGATTACAATCGCCGAGACGATAGTGCCAGCTGCCGATCGGATGCCAAACCAGACGTAAAGCTGCGTCCCGGCGACGTAGGCGATCGCGAGCACCACAGCGATGCGGCTGCGCCGTGAGATGAAGTACGCGAGCAGTCCCAGCACCAGGCCCGCGACTGCGAAGTCGATGAAGAACCAAACCGCAGCCGACGGTTGCTGCATTCCGCCGATAAACGCGCTCAACGCGCGCAGCGCGCCGTAAGCTAACGCTGCAATCGCCGCGTGACGGATCCCCGTGTCGGACTCGGCGGCAGAACGCGAGCGTGGTCGCTCGTCATTCTCGTGCACCATCGTCCGCTGCTAGATCATGCCGAGCTTCATGCGCCCGGCTTCGCTGATCATGTTCTGGTTCCACGGCGGGTCCCAGACGAGCTGCACCTCGGCTTCATCCACGCCGTCGATGCTAAGAATCTTCGTCTGCGCGTCGTGCGCAATTGCTGGGCCCATCCCACAACCCGGCGCGGTGAGGGTCATCTTCACGTCGACGCGCGTGCCGCCGTTCTCGCTTTTCTGCAGCTGGCAATCGTAGACGAGCCCGAGGTCTACGATGTTGACCGGAATCTCCGGATCGTAGCACTGCTTCAGCTGGTTCCAGACTGCCTCTTCGCTTACTTCACCTGACGTGCCGTTGGTCGCGGACGCACCACGCGTGTCGGCCTGCGGCTTCTCAATGCCGAGCGCGTCGAGATCTTTGTCGGCTATGCGGGCGAGCCCCTGATACGTCGCAATGGTGTAGCTGCCGCCGAGCGTTTGCGTGATCACGCCCTGCGTGCCTGCCGGGATGGTCGTCTTGTTCCCGCTCGGGATCTGAATCGCCTCGGTGTCGCGGCTGAGTGTGAATTCTGTGTTTTCGTGCATGCGTTCTGTTCCGTTGGTCAGCTCTTCATCACGATCTTCACCTTCGCGCCGGTTCCGGCGGAGAGCTGGTCCATTAATGTTGGCGAAGTCGCGGCGGGCTTCGTCTGCGCGGGAGCGTCTTTGTTGTCGGAAAGCGCGTTGCGCAATGCGCCTTCTACAAGTTGCGCGCAGTGAATGCGCACCGGCGGCAGAGCGCCGAGCGGCGCAGCGAGCTCTTCGCCGCTCATCGACTTTGCTTCAGCGATCGTTTTGCCAGCCAGCAATTCGGTCGCGACGCTTGCCACAGCGATGGCCGTCTGGCAGCCGAAGGATTGAAAAGTCGCACGATCGATGATCTTGCGGCCGTCCTCTTCCTTGAACTTGATCCACATGCGCAGCATGTCACCGCAATCCGGGCTGCCGACCGTGCCGACGGCATCCGCGTTTTCCATCTCGCCAAGATTGCGCGGGTTTTTCACCGCGGCTTCGATTTTCGCTTCCAGGTCTTCGCTCATCGCTACTCCAGTTGATAACGCGGCAGCGTGGAGTCGACTTCAACGCTGTAGGCATCGATCCCGCCGCGCAGGCTCTTCACGTTCGTGAAGCCGTGGCCCTGGAAGTATGCCGCAGCGTCCATGCTCCGGTGTCCCTGATGATCGTAGATCACGAGCGGATCCTCCTTCACCCAACGGCTCTGAAGCTCCTGCATGAATTCCTGCGTAAACAGATGCGCAGCGGGCAATTTCACAGCTTCATATTCTTCGCGTGTGCGAACATCGAGCAGGTTGATCTGCTCGCCGGATGCAATGCGATCGGCCAGCTCACGTGGGTCGATCTGCATCGCTCGATCCGCCGCATCGCTCGCAACGATGTGGTCGATGGCTTCCTCGACATCGACGTCTTCATTGCGTGCGCATACGCCCGCGAGCGTCTCGTCGGGGCTGAATCCACAACTGCTGCAACCGCCGATGTGATACTTCCGGAACATCGCACGTTGCGCGCCGGGGAATTGCTCCAGCAGCTCGCGCATCGTGATATTTGGGTCGATCGCGGCTACGGAACTCATGCGGCACCAAGGTAAGGGCGCACGCCTAATCCGCAAGGCGGCGGCCGCCCGGCTGCGGCGCCGGGACTACAACTTGGAAGGATCGCTCAGCAGCTCGGTGACGCGCTTGAGCAAACGACCGGCGCCGCCCCCATCCAGGCTCCGGTGATCGAAGCTCAGCGTCAGTTCAGCCTGCACGACCGGCACGAATTGCTCCTTCTCGTCGCTCCAGCTCGGCATCTTCTTGCCCGCTCCGAGACCAAGGAGCAGCGTCTGATCCGGCAACGGAATCGGCGTGCCCCAATCGAGGCCGAAGGTTCCAAAATTTGAGACCGAGGCGATGCCGCCGGCCGTCATCTCCGCAGTTACGCGGCGTTTGCGCGCCAGCTCGACGAGTTCGGTGTATTGCGTCGTTAAATCGGCAAGCGACGTTTTATCGGCGCCGCGAATGACTGGGACCATGATCCCTTCGCCAGCCTCGACCGCGACTCCGATGTCGATGCTTGGCGACTGAATTGCGCGTCCGCCAATCAGGCGCGCGGCGGAAGCCGGAGTTTCCGCCAGAGCCAGCGCCAGCGCTCGTAACGCGTAGAGCGCGGGGCCAGGTTTAGGATCGCGCTGTTTGCGGTCCGCCAGCACGGGATCGAGCGAAACCGAGAGCCCCACCGTCGCGAGCGGGCGCGTCCAGCTCCGTCGCATGGCATCGGCGACGCCGGTGCGAATCGCGCTCGGCTTTTCCGCCGTTTGTCCTTCTATCCTGCCGAGGAAATTCTCGAGATCTTTGATCGTGACGCGACCCGCGGTCCCGCTGCCCGCCACGCCTGCGATGTCGGCCTGCGTGAGTTGCAGCTCTGCCATGCGTGCACGCACTCGCGGCGACAGATAGCCTGCGCCTTTCGCGCTAACGGGGACCGGTAACCCACCCGCGCGGTCGCCTCCGAGTTGCGAAGCAGCGGCTACGGTCGGCAGCGCATCCGATTCATCGATGCGGAAGTGCGAGCCCGAGCCATTGCCGCTTTGCGCCGCCTCGGACGCTTCTTCCTGCCGGCCGGGCACCTCTTTGTCGACGGAGCCCTGCGGCTGCTCCGGCGCGTTCTTCTGGAAGCGCGCTGCGTCGGCTTCGCTCGCTTCGACGAAACCAAGCACCGCGCCCACGACATACGTGCCCTTCACTTCGGCATCGATCTTTGCGATCTCACCCGCGCATGGCGTGGTGACGCCCATCACCGCCTTGTCGGTCTCGACTTCGATGATCTCCTGGTCCGCCTTCACGTGATCGCCAGGCTTCACGTGGATGGTGACGATGGTGGCTTCGGCCATCGATTCGCCGAGCTGCGGCATCGTGATTGGAACTTGTGGCATAAATCAGTTTGTCATTCCGAGCGGAGCGGAGCGGAGTCGAGGAATCCCGTCGCAAACCTTGGGAGTTCCGCAGCGGGACTCACTCGTCCGCAGCGGGATCCCTCGACTGCGCTTCGCTTCGCTCGAGATGACCGTGAGTTCATTCGCTGAGAATCTGGCGCGCTTTCGCGGCGATCGACGCCTTGTTAGGCCGGTGCTCCGACCAGAGGTTCGGGTGATACGGGATCGGCGTGTCCTTTGCGTTTACCCGCTGTGGCGCTGCATCGAGCAGGTGGAATCCTTCGGCCGTGACACGCGCGATCACTTCCGCGGTGACGCCGCCCCAGGGGAACGCCTCCCCCACGCAGAGCAGCCGCCCTGTGCGCGCCACCGAAGCGAGCACCGTCGCCGTATCCAGCGGCTTCACACTGCGGAGATCCACGACTTCAATCTCGAACCCATCTGCGCTGAACTCGTTCGCGACCGCCAGCGCTTCGTGCACCATCGCGCTGTAGGTCACAATGCTGAGATCGCGCCCTGGCCTAACGACTCGCGCCTTGCCAATCGGGAGGTTCTCCTGCGGCAACGCTTCGGCCTTGAGGTGATAGTAGAGATACTTGTGCTCGCAGTAGATGACGGGATCATCGATTGCGACCGCCTCGATCAGCATCGAATACGCGTCCTCGACCGTCGCCGGGGTAACGACAACAAGCCCGGGATAATGCGCATACAAGCCTTCCATGCTCTGGCTGTGGAAGGGACCGCTCCCTTTCGTGCCGCCAGACGGCAGACGCACGGTGATCGGGCAGGGGATCTGCGTCCGATAGAACATCGTGCCGGCGTTGTTCAGGATTTGGTTGAGCGCGATGCTCGAGAAATCGGCAAACTGCATCTCTACGATCGGCCGCATGCCTTCGATCGCTGCGCCGATCGCGGTGCCGACCATCGCGTCCTCGCTGATCGGCGAGTTCAGCACGCGTCCGGGGAACTGCTCCGGCAGACCTTTGGTCGCCTTGAACGCGCCGCCGAATTTGCCGGCAATATCCTGACCGTAGATGTAAACGCGATCGTCTTCGCGTAAGAGCCGCGCCTGAGCTTCGCGGATCGCCTCGAGATAAGTGATGCTCACGAGAGTTGGTCCACGAGATCGATCTGCGCCATCGCCCGCCAGTCGTCTTCGCTCGCGCGCGGCGAGGGATCGGTCTGGGCGGTGTTAATCGCGTCGTTCACTTCAGCGGCGATTTCTTCACGCAGCTGCCGGATCTCATCCGCCGTCATTAGCTCCTGCTCAAGAATCAACTCTTCGGCGACTTTGACTGAGTCGCGCGCATAGCTTTCGCCGCGCATTTCTGGCGGCACGTAGCTGGCGTCGTCGTGCTCGCCGTGCCCGGCCAGGCGCAGGACGTTCGCGACGACCATCTGCGGCGCACCGCCGGCGCGCGCACGTTCAACCGCGTTACCGATCACTTCCAGGCATGCGGTGAGATCGGTGCCGTCGACGGTATGGCCGTCGTAGCCATAAGCAGCCGCGCGATCGATCAGATCGACGCAGCCGAACTGGCGATCGTTCGGCGTTGAGTAGGCGAAGCGGTTGTTCGTAGCAACGAGCACAAACGGCACCTTCTCGACCGCCGCGATGTTGATCCCTTCGTGGCTCGCGCCGGTCTGCATCCCGCCTTCGCCGATCGTCGCCATCCCGACAAAGTCCTTTTCGCCGCGCCAGCGTTTCGCCATCAGCGTGCCGACAACCACAGGAATCATCGCGCCGAGGTGGCTGATCATCGCCAGCTGCCCACTCTGTGGGCGGCCGCGGTGGATGTTACCGTCGCGTCCGCGCATTGGCCCCATTTTCGAACCAAGATAAGTGCGTGCCGGATCGAGCAACGGCTCGCCAAAGGCAGCGCGTCCCGCCTGGTCGCGGATGAGGGGCGCAAAGATATCGCCCTTTCGCAGCGAGAGGCCGCACGCGGTGCTGACGGCTTCCTGTCCGCGGCCCAGATAAACCCCGCCGACGATCATGCCGCCGCGGTAAAGTGCACCGAGTTTGTCTTCAAAAATGCGCGTCTGGAGCATGACGCGGAAGGCTTCGAGATACTTGGGATGGGGCGGAGTTTTGGTCTTGTTTTTCGACTCAGGTTCCGCCGTCTGAAGCATCCGCAGATTTTGGCAGCAACGGTACGGCGCAGCAAATGGAATTACCCGCGGTGGGCGTCATCTCTAACAACGATGCGCCACAACACGCGCGGTCATCCTGAGCCGCGAAGACGGCGAAGGACCTCACGCCCGGAGTGCGCGTGTTGCCGATGAAGGGCGATGTTCCGGAGTCGGGGTGGTGGTGCACCTCAGGTGTGCAAAGGTCGCCGCGTGGGCGCGAGGTCCTTCGCCGTCTACGCGGCTCAGGATGACCCCGGGTTGTGCGATGACCCCGGGTTGTGCGATGACCCCGGGTTGTGCGATGACCCCGGGTTGTGCGATGACCCCGGGTTGTGCGATGACCCCGGGTTGTGCGATGACCCGCGGGTTGTGCGATGACCCCGGGTTGTGCGATGGCGCGCTAC
>CADCTA010000081.1 GCA_902805675.1 uncultured Chthoniobacterales bacterium
ATATCGAAGAACCCACTCCGTCCGCTTTCGCTTTCCGGAGCCCCGTTTCTGGCGGGATTTCGAACTTAGATGAGCTGGCGAATCCGTCAACTCACAACTCGCAACTTTTTGAAAAACTTTGCGAACCCAATCTCCGGCGGCTTCGCCGAGCCGAAGACCCCGCTGGTTTTGCGGGCCCAAGAACGTAGCGCACTGCACGTTGTCGTCAACACACTATTTTCGCAAAGTCGTGGAATTCTTTTCAGAACCTCGCTGCTCTCGCGCCGGTGCTCTTCAATCACCGGTCCCGCTCGTCGCGGGATGCAGAACAGGGTGCTCGGAAAGTCCGTCAACACAGTATCTGCGCAAAAGCGTTATTTTCCGCCGCCTGCCGATTCACTCTCACATCGAGGGGAGAAAAGGACTTCCAGCGCTCAGCAAAGTCGCCCGGTCACGATGGGCGTCAACCGCCGGAACAAACTTTCTTACGCAATTTCCATTCGACCTCACGAGCGCCCAGCCCCGGGTGCGCACAAGCGGTCTGTGCCGGCTGCGATTACAACGGCTGTCCGACGACGGAGAAGCGAACTGTGCATGTCGGCCGCGCAGCGTGCGCGCCGCGTCTAACGATCAGCTTACATATGCCCGAAAAAGAACAGACACTCCCACCGCAAACGCAGAGCCAGCAGCCCGGACTCGAACACAGAATGACGCCGCGGCCGGAGGCGGATGACGTGCATTATCTCGGAAGCGGCAAGCTCCAGAACAAGGTCGCGCTCATCACCGGCGGTGACAGCGGCATCGGGCGGTCAGTGGCGATTCTGTTCGCGAAAGAGGGAGCGGACGTGGCGATTAGCTATTTGAGCGAGCACAAAGATGCGGAGGAGACCCGCCGCCTCGTCGAAGAGCACAAGCGCAAGTGCATCACCATCGCGGGTGACATTGGGGATGAAGCGTTTTGCAAGCAGCTCGTCGAACGCACCGTCTCGGAGCTCGGAAAGCTCGACATTCTCGTGAACAATGCGGCGGAGCAGCATCCGCAGGAATCGATCGAGAACATCAGCGCCGAGCAGCTCCAGCGCACATTCCGGACGAACATCTTCGCGATGTTCTACCTCACGAAAGCCGCGATGAAGCACCTGAAGAAAGGAAGCGCGATCGTGAACACCACATCGGTGACCGCATACAAAGGAAGCGCGGAGCTGCTCGACTATTCCTCGACCAAGGGCGCGATCGTGGCGTTTACGCGCTCGCTTTCGCAAAACCTGGCGGAGAAGGGCATCCGCGTGAACGGCGTCGCACCAGGTCCAATCTGGACGCCCCTCATTCCATCCACCTTCGATGAAAAGAAAGTCGCGAGTTTTGGCGCCGACGTGCCGTTGAAGCGTCCCGGCCAGCCTGAGGAAGTCGCACCAAGTTTCGTGTTCCTCGCGTCCGATGATTCATCGTACATGACCGGCCAGATCCTGCATCCGAATGGCGGATCAGTGATCAACAGCTGACGGCGTATCGCGCGTCGGCAGCCAGATTCAGCCTCGCCTTCACACCTGCGGCGACTACCCTGCGCGCATGCAACGTCTTGACGGCCGCGCCGCTAATCAGATCCGCCCCGTTTCGTTCGAGCTCGGCATTGCGCCGCATGCGAACGGTTCGGTGCTGGTGTCGATGGGCAACACGCGCGTGATCTGCGGTGTGATGATCGACGATGGCGTGCCGCGGTGGATGAAAGAGCAGGGGGTGATCGGCGGCTGGCTGACGGCCGAGTATTCGATGCTGCCGTACTCGACTCTGACGCGGAAGCCGCGCGACATCTCGAAAGGCAGACTCGACGGGCGCAGCAGCGAAATTCAACGGCTGATCGGTCGCTCGCTCCGCGCAGTGGTGGATCTCGAGAAGCTCGGCGCACGCACGATGTATGTGGATTGCGACGTGCTCCAGGCGGATGGCGGGACGCGCACCGCTGCGATTACGGGCGCGAGCCTCGCGGTAGCGATCGCCTGCCGAAAGCTGGTGGACGACAAAAAGCTCGCCACTCTCCCTATTCGTAGCCTCGTGGCGGCTGTCAGCGCTGGTGTGCTCGGCGGAACGCCGGTGCTCGACCTGAACTACGAAGAGGACAAGGCGGTCACAGTCGACTTCAATCTCGTGGCAACGGAAGAAGGCGAGTTCGTCGAGCTGCAAGGCTCGGGCGAGGAAGCAACCTTCTCGCAGGAGCAACTCGCCGAGATGCTAGCGATCGGCCGCAAAGGCATCGCGCAGCTGGTCGAGGCGCAACGCGCTGTGCTTTCGCAGGACGCGCTGTCGGCTCTTACGCCGAACTCGCTCCAGCCGAAGCTCGGCTAACGACTCGCAGGCGCATCGGTCGTGCCCGCGGCGGCGACTTGCGCTGCGACCGGCGCGAGTGCGGGCACTGCGGCCGCGAGCGGCGCGTTCACGATGCTCACCCGAGCGCCCCATCCGACGACGTTGTAGAGCTGAATCACATCCCTCGACCGCATGCGGATGCAGCCGTAGCTCGCCGGCTGCCCGATGTTCCGCTCCTCGGGCGTGCCGTGGATGTAGATGTAGCGGCCGTAGGCGTTCGCGTTTTGTGCTTCGAGACCTTTCAGCCACAGGATTCGAGTGACGATCGGGTCACGCCCCGGTGCATCGGGCGGCAGGATCTCGCCAGTCCGCTTTCGACTCTTGAACACCGTGCCGCTCGGCGCTGCGTCGCCGATCTTCTTCGCGATCTCGAGCTCACCGAGAGGGGTTCCGCGGCTCCCAGGTATGTCGCCGATCGCAAACTTCGACGTCGAAATCGGATACATCGCCATCGGCCTGCCCTCGTCGAGCACGACGAGGCGCTGCTCGGGCACGCTGACCACGACACGATGCCGTGTGTCTTTCGTCGCGCAGGATGCGCTGAAGAACAGGACGGCAAGCGCTAATGCGGCGCGGAGCAGCGGGCGAGGATCGAATCTCATCGGCGGTTGAACTTGAAAAACCCTTCGGCAGTTGCGGTGGTGCTGCGCGCGAGGTCCTCGAGCAACATGCCTCGCGTATTGGCGATCGCTTCGGCGACGAGGCGGGTGTGAGCAGGCTCGCAACGTTTTCCGCGGAAAGGTGTGGGCGCCAGATACGGGCAATCTGTTTCGACCATGAAGCTGTCTAGCGGCAGCTGCGCGGCGACGTCACGAACGCCCACACCGTTTTTAAACGTGACGATGCCGGTAAATGAAACGAGGTGACCGCCGGCGAGGACTTCCTGCGCGTCTTCAGCAGTTCCGCCGAAGCAGTGAAACACGCCGCGCAACTTACCGACATACGGACGCATCATCTCCAATGTGTCCCGCCATGCGTCGCGTTGGTGGATCACCGCGTTCAAGCCGAGTTCGACCGCGAGGTCGAGTTGTTGTTCGAACCAACTTGCCTGCCGCGCCTTGTAAGCGCCGTCGTCCAAGCCGGCTACGATCTCCTCCTGCGTCTCACCTTGTAGCGTCCGGGCGAAGACCTGCACGTTCTTGCTTTTCGCTGCCTCGGCGCTGGGCAGGCGGTGGTAATCGAGTCCTGTTTCGCCGATTGCTACGACGCGGCGGCTCTGCGCCAGTTCCCGCAGCGGCGCCATCACGTCTTCCGCGGTTTCGTCAGACGTCGGATGAACACCGATGACCGCGTAGACATTCGAATGCGCTTCCGCCAGCTCGACAGCGCGCTGGCTGCTCGCGATGGACGTGCCGATGGTGATGATGCGCGTGACGCCCGCGTCAGTCGCACGGCCGAGCACTTCACCGAAATCGGGAGCGAAGTCCGGGTAATCGAGATGCGCGTGTGTATCGATTAGCATGGCCTGGTGTCTTTCCGACAAAAGTGGAGGAATCTCGTCGCGCGATGGTCGGGTAATGCCGCGGGATCCTTCGACTTCGCTGCGCTTCGCTCAGGATGACGGCGCGTGGGGAGCATCATCGATGAGATTACCACTCGAGCACGGTGCTGGACCACGTTAGCCCACCGCCAAACACAACCATCAGGATGTAATCGCCCGTCTTCAGTCGGCCGGTGCGGTTCGCTTCGTCGAGCGCGATCGCCACCGCGGCTGCGGAGGTGTTCCCGTAGCGATCGAGATTCACGAAGAACCGATCCATCGGGATCTTCATGCGCTCGGCGATCGCTTCGATGATGCGCACGTTTGCCTGGTGCGGGATCACGCACGCGATGTCGTCGATCGTCAGGCCGGCTTTATCGAGCGCCTTTTTCGAGGCATCGATCATCGAGCTGACGGCCTGCCGGTAAACGTCCCGACCCGACATGTGGATGGTCTGCAGGTGCTGATGCGCGTTCTCCGCAGTGATCGGCTGCTTGCATCCACCGCCTGGCATCCAAAGGATGTCGCTGTAATTGCCGTCGCTGCCGATGTGCGTGCTGATGACGCCGTGGCTCTTCTCATCGCGGTGCTGCAAGATCGCTGCGCCCGCGCCGTCCCCGAAGAGCACGCAGGTGTTGCGGTCGGTCCAATTTGTGATCGAGCTTAATTTCTCGGCGCCGATCACCATCACCGTGTCGTAG
This sequence comes from uncultured Chthoniobacterales bacterium, assembly GCA_902805675.1. Taxonomy (GTDB): domain Bacteria; phylum Verrucomicrobiota; class Verrucomicrobiia; order Chthoniobacterales; family UBA10450; genus JACCTI01. The sequence continues at coordinate 4,525 of CADCTA010000081.1, forward strand.
GTGTGCGAGGTGATGAATTGCTGCCCGATCTCCAGCGCAACGAGAAAGCCCGAGCACGCCGCCGACACGTCGAGTGCGGCCGCGTTCTTCGCGCCGATCTTCGTCTGCACAAAGCACGCCGTCGCTGGGAAGATCATGTCCGGCGAGGCGGTCGCCACCAGGATCAGGTCGACGTCTTCGGCAACCAAGTTGGCCTGCTCGAGCGCGGCGAGCGCCGCCCGAGAGGCCATGTCGCTCGTGTATTCATCTTTGGCGGCGATGCGCCGCTCTTTGATGCCGGTGCGGGTGGTGATCCACTCGTCGGTGGTTTGAACGCGCACGGAAAGCTCGTCGTTCGTGAGCACCCGCTCGGGGACGTAGCTGCCGGTGCCGACGATCGAGACCGAGCGCCCCGGCTTACGGGATCGCGGGTTCGAGCGGGGCTGTCGTTTCATTGTAACGGCGAATCTCCTCGACGATATGCGGGTTCACCTCGTGTTCAATCGACTCAGCCGCGACGCGTAACGCGTTTTTGATCGCGAGCGGGGTGCTTGCGCCATGCGCGATGATGCAAATGCCGTTCACGCCGAGCAAAGGCGAGCCGCCGTATGTCTCGTAGTTCACCTTCTTTTTGATTGTGCGGAAGGCGCCCTGCGCCAGATACGCGCCAGCCATCCGCACCTTGGTCTTCATCAGCTCGTGCTTCAGCCATTTGAACACCGCGTCGCCGACTGATTCGCACGTCTTCAGGATCACGTTGCCGACGAAGCCGTCGCAAACGACGACCTCGACCGGATGCGCAAAGAGGTCGTGCCCCTCGATGTTGCCGCGGAAGTTCAGCTGGCTCTCCTTCAGCATCTTGAAGACTTCGCGTGTGAACTCGGAGCCTTTCACGTCTTCCTCGCCGATCGACATCAGCCCGACGCAAGGATTCTCGAAGCCGAGCACATGGCGTGAGTAGACCGAGCCCATGATGCCGTACTGCAGCAGGTGCATCGGCTTGGCGTCGATGTTTGCGCCGGCGTCGATGAGGACGAAAAGATTGCTCTCCGTAGGGATGACCGAGGCGATGCCGGGGCGCTCGACGCCTGGCAGAGTACGGAGCTTGATCGTGGTGGAAGCGACCGCTGCGCCAGTGTGGCCGGCGCTCACGACAGCGTCCGCGCTGCCGTGTTTCACGAGATCGACTGCGCGGCTGATCGAGGAATCCTTCTTGCGTCGCACCGACTCGACGGGCTTGTCCGACATCTCGACGACCTGCGTCGAGTGGACGATCTCCACCCGCCCGTCGTTGCACGCGTGCTTCTTGAGTTCCGCCTCAATTTTAGGCGAATCACCAACCAGGAACAGCTTCTCGATGCGCGGGTATTCCCGCAGCGCCATAACGGAACCGGCGACGAGCGCCGGCGGGCCGAAATCGCCGCCCATGGCATCGAGTGCGATTTTCACAGGAGCGGGAGTTTGCGAATTCCGAGGGTGGAAAGCAAAACGAAAGTAGGCTGTGTAGCGCGCGCTGTCTCAGCGCATTGCATGCAGTCCCGCCACGCTTGGAGCGCTTCCGCTGATACAGCGGACGCTACGACTAACCGGCGTCGATCGTAAGGACCTGGCGGCCCTTGTAGTATCCGCAGGATCCGCAGGCGGTGTGCGACTGCAGCGTACTGCCGCATTGCGAGCACTTGTTCATTTGCGGCGCATGCCAGCGGTGGGATGCCTTGCGCGTGCGCAGCCGCATCTTGGATACTTTGCGTTTTGGGACACCCATAGGAGCGGAGTAGGAAAGCAGGGATTCAGCGAAAGGCAACCGGTTCGTCGCGCCATCAGCTCATACTCTTAATCCTAATCTTGCTCCTAATCTCGGCACCCGCGTGCAAGAGGGATTATGAGTAGGATTAGGATTAGGAGTATGATCGGCGCCGCGCGGGCGGCTACAGCTCGAGTTTGTCGAGCGCGCTCCAGTCCGGCTTCCGCGTCTCGGGTTCCGCTGAGCCGCGCTCCTCGATAACCTTCGCCGCCGGACAAACGCGATCGCCTTCGCGATCGCAACGCGGATACGCCGGCAGATTGAGCAGAATGTCTTCCCGCACGAACGGCCCGAAATCCACCAGCTCGGGTCCAGTGCCATCCATGTGCAGCGCGAAGTCCGGCACCTCGATGGTGTGCACGAACGTCTCGAGGCACGACACACACCGCAGCTGCACCGGCTGCGCCAGCGTGCCGCTGGCCCAGACCGCGCCGTCTGAGATGCCGACCTCGAGCGAGTAGCGCAGCGGTCCTGCGCATTCCATGTCTTCGCTCTTCAGATCCTGGATCGGGCAATCCTCCTCGCCTTCGAGGTGCAGCCCGTCCGCGGGGATTTGTCTGAGGTGGACCTTCATCGCTTCTCCTTCCGGCGAAAGGCTTCCACCACGTGCGGCGGCACAAACTTCGCGATATCGCCGCCGAGCCGCGCGATCTCCTTCACGATCCGCGAGCTGAGGTAGGTGTATTCTTCCTTCGGCATCAGAAAGATCGTTTCTACCGTCGGTTCCAGTTTTCTATTCATCAGCGCCATCTGGAATTCGAACTCAAAATCCGAGATCGCGCGCAGGCCGCGGATCACCGCCGTCGCCTTCTGTTGCACGGCAAAGTCGACCAGCAGCCCTTCCAGCGGCGCAACCTGAACGCCGTCGAGATTGCCGAGCGTCTTGGTCAAAAACGCCACGCGTTCCTCGAGCGAAAACAGCGGCTGCTTCTGGTCGTTGACCGCGATCGCGACGACCACCTCATCGAACAGCTTCCGGGCGCGATCGATGACGTCGAGGTGGCCGTTAGTGACCGGATCGAAGCTGCCGGGGTAAATCGCGCGCCGCATGGCAGGCGAAACGTTCAACAGCCCGCCCTGAGCGCAAGTCGAATGGGTTCAAGGTTCAACGTTGAATTGAGAGACAACTGGGCGGCATCGACCGGGCGATTTGCTGGCGGGACGGCAAAGGAGGAGAGTCGAACCTTCATGGCAGATGAGCTCGCATATAGACGCATCGCGGTGGCGAGCGCATTTTCTCCTCGGTTCGAGATGGTCCTGGCGGAGGCGAAACGCGTCCGCAATCGGTTCGATGCCGAGCTGAACCTCATCTACGTCGGCGACAAGGACGCACAAACGGAGGCGCGATTCTCGGAAGCGCTCGCGACGATGGGCTTGCCGGCTGATTCGCTGATTCACTACCAGACCGGCAGCCCTGCGGAAGCGATCATCAAGGCGGCATCGGATAACGATGTAGAGCTGATCGTAGCCGGTGCTCTCGAGAAGGAAGTCGTCCTGCGGCCATTCCTCGGAAATGTCGCGCGTCGGCTGGTGCGGGAAGCTGCGTGCTCGGTGATGCTTTTCACGAAGCCCGATCGCGAACCGAAGCCGCTGCGGCGCATTGTCTTCTACGTCGCCGATTACAACGAGCACACGCGTCGCGCGCTCTGCCGCGCAGCACTTCTCGCCGAACGGGAAGGCGCTGAGAATCTCTACGTCATCCGGGTTTACACCACATTCGACGCGGCGCGCGCCACGCTGCGCGAAAATCATCCGGATAACCCGGCGCATGCCGCGGCGCGAACGCTCGAGGAGGAAGAAGACGCACTGGAGGAATTCATCGACAGCGCTTGTGAGACGAGCGTGCCGGTGGAGGCGCGTTGCATCAGCGGTAATACCGGCTTCGTCGCGTCCGATTTTGTGCAGGCCGTCGAGGCCGACCTGCTCGTCGCGTCAGTCCAGCCCACATCGTCACCGGACCTCGACGAACTTCCGGCTCACATCTCCTGGGTGACCGACGTGATCCCGTGCAATCTCTGGGTGATCCGCTGAGCTAATGCCACCGCTCGAGGGGCAACCCACATTCCAGCACTTCGGCACACAGCACCTGATCGTGATCTTCCTCACGATCCTGCTGCCGTTCCTGCTGGCAGCGTTCGTCTGGCGGACGAAATCCCAGACGATCGAGCGCGGCATCGTCTACGCGATCTCCGCGATCCTGATCTTGAACTACGTCGTCTACCTCATCTTCACTCGCAGCTTCGGAGAGCTCACCTGGGCGCAGATGCTGCCGATGCAGATGTGCGATTGGGCCATGGTCGTCGTGATGGTCGCGCTCTGGAGTTGCAATCACCGCTGGTTCGAAGTCGCGTATTTCTGGGGAATCGGCGGCACGCTCCAGGCGGTGCTCACGCCGAACCTGCATGTCGGCTTTCCGAGTATCCGCTTCTTTAATTTCTTCATCGCGCATTCCGGCATCATCATCGGTGTCGTTTTCCTGATGCTCGTGCGGCGGCTGCGGCCCTACCCGATGTCGCTCGTGCGCGCCTTTGCGTGGTCCGAGCTCTACTTCGTCATCACGATGGTCGTGGATCATTTCACGGGGGTGAATTACGGCTTCCTCCTGCGCAAACCGGAAGCGTTCTCGCTCCTCAGCTTTCTCTCGGATTCGCGGCCGCTTTACCTGCTGCAGATGCACGGACTTGCGCTGCTCTTCTTCGCGATACTCTACGCGCCGTTCGCGATCGCGGACCTCCTCCGAAGAGATGCCTCACACAAAGGTCACAAAGGTTCACAAAGTTAACGCGGGGAGTTCGAAACCTTTGTGTTCCTTTGTGGCCTTTGTGCGAGGCATCTTCTTGATCGAAGCTCTACCGCGTGAAGCCTCTCAAGATCGGCAACGTCAGCATCGGCGGGAAAGAGCCGGTTTTCATCCTCGGACCGTGCGCGATGGAGTCGGAGAAGTTCGTCTGGCGAATGGCTCGGCGGATCGCGGAGATCGCGACCGGCGAGGGCGTCAGCTTTGTGTTCAAGTCGTCGTACGACAAAGCGAATCGCACCTCCGTAAAGTCGTTCCGCGGGCTGGGTGTTGAGCAGGGCTGCGAACTGCTCGCAGCCGTCGGGCGCGACCTTGCAGTCCCCGTGACGACAGACGTGCATTCCCCTGCGGAAGCTGAAATCGCCGGCCGGCACATCGATGTCTTGCAGATTCCGGCGTTCCTCTGCCGCCAGACCGACCTGCTCCGCGCCGCTGCCGAAACCGGACGCGGTGTGAACGTAAAGAAGGGGCAATTCCTTGCGCCGTGGGACGTGCGCAATATCGCGGAGAAGCTGCTCGCCTTCGGCAACGACAAGTTTTTCTTCACCGAGCGCGGGACCACCTTCGGCTACAACAACCTCGTCGCCGACATGCGCTCGCTGCACTGGATTCGCGAGGCTGGCTACCATGTGATCTTCGACGCGACGCACTCAGTCCAGCGTCCCGGCGGCGGGGGTGACACGACTTCCGGCGACGGCGAACTGGCACCCGTGCTGGCGCGCGCAGCGATCGCGGCGGGTTGCGACGGCATCTTTATGGAGGTGCACGAAAATCCGGCGCGCGCGCTGTCGGACGGGCCCAACCAGATACCGCTAAAGCAGTTGCCGAAGCACCTTCGCATGTTAAAAGCTATCCATGCTGCCGTCTCGTAGCGGTCGCCTCCGCACGACGGGGGCTTCTGCGTTGGTCTTCGTCGTCGGAGTGCTCTGTCTCGCGGTCGCGGCAGCGCAATCGCCGTCACCCAAAGCCGGCGGTAAGGGCAAGGGTGAGGGGAAGAAAAAGAACGCAGCGCCCGCCGGCATTCCATTACCGATCGGCCAGGAGGCGAAAGGCCTCGTGCTGCCGGATTACGATACGGATGGAAAACTGCGGGCGCGCTTTGAGGCCGGCACCGCGAAACGCGTCGATGCCGAGCGCATTCTGTTTAGCTCGCTCAAAATGACCACGTTCACGCCTGAGGAGCAGCCTGATCTCTCGATCGACATGCCGCAGTCAACGCTCCACATGACCACGCGCGTGATCAGCTCTGAGGAGCGGACTACCATCACGCGGACCGACTTCAGCATTTCGGGCGACAAAATGACGTTCGACACCAACTCTCGGCAGGGGACACTCGTAGGTAATGTCAAAATGGTGATCTCGGGCTCATCGACTTTGATGGACAAGCCAACCGAATGAGGGCGCTGCTTGTCTGTGCATTTTTGCTCCTCGCGCTGATCGCTCCAGAGGCCGACGCGCAGGACACCGCCAAGCGCGGAACGCCCGCGCCTGCCAAGGCAGGGAAGGCGCCGGAGAAATCGGCCGCGGCGCCAGCGGAAAAGGCGGCCGAGACCGACCCGCTCAAGAACATGTTCGGCGTCGCAGGCAAAGGGAACACACCGACCGGCCCGATCACGACGGAAGTTTACTCGGACGAGGCGTTCTTCGATTCCGCGAAGTACATCGGCACCTTCAGCGGTCGCGTGATTGTCAAAGATCCGCGGTTCAACATCCAGGCTGACAAGCTCACCGTCTATCTCAGCCGCGGCGAGACGAAGGGCCTGGAGAAAGCTGTCGCCGAGGGCAACGTCGGCGTCATTCGCGAGCAGCCCGGCGAGAAGGGCGGACCGCCAACTCGGGCCGTTGGCCGCTCCGACACGGCGGTCTACACCGCGGCAGATGGAAACGTTGAGCTCCGCGGCACGCCGCGCTTGCAGAGCGGCGTCAATACACACATCGCCACCAGCCCGGACACAGTGATGATCGTGAACCAGAGCGGGCAGCTGACGACAAAGGGGCCAAGCCGCACCGAGCTGCGTCAGGATCCGAAGCCACCCGAGCCGCCGAAGCCATGATCGGGAAGACGGCAGGCCCTGCGCCTGCATCTACGGCCGCACCGCTGAAGGGTGCCGGCGCGCCTCCCGCCGCGCCCAAGGTATTGGAGACCGAGGAGCTCGTGAAGATCTACGGCGGTCGCGCCGTGGTGAACGGCGTGAACGTGAACGTGCGCAAAGGCGAAATCGTCGGCCTGCTCGGCCCGAACGGCGCCGGCAAGACGACGAGCTTTTACATGATCGTCGGCCTCGTGCGACCGAACAGCGGCCGCGTGCTCTTCTCGGGCGATGACGTGACCAACTTCCCGATGTACAAACGCGCGCGGCTCGGCATGGGTTACCTGCCGCAGGAGGAGTCGATCTTCCGCAAGATGACCGTCGAGCAGAACATCCTCGCCATCCTCGAGACGCTACCGATGTCGAAAAAGGAGCGTCGCCATCGTTGCGATGAGCTGTTGCACCAGTTCGGCATCGAGAAGATCGCGAAGAACACCGCCCTCACCCTTAGCGGTGGCGAGAAGCGCCGCCTCACCATCGCGCGCTCCCTCGTCACAAACCCGACACTGCTCATGCTGGACGAGCCGTTCAGCGGGGTCGATCCGATTGCTGTTTACGACGTGCAGCAAATCGTGGTCAACTTGCGCAAGTCAGGTCTTGCCATCTTGATCACCGACCACAACGTCCGCGAAACGCTTTCGATCGTCGATCGGGCGTATCTCATCTTCGAAGGACGCGTGGAGAGCGAGGGATCAAAGGATTTCCTGATCAACGATCCGATCAGCCGCCAGCTCTACCTGGGCGAGCGGTTCCGGATGTAACCAAGGAGGTCCGCTTGATCACCGTCAATGCTCACCCGCCGGTCCGCGTCACCGGCCGGCACGTCACCATCACGCCCGCGATCAATGATTACGTAAATCGCAAGCTCGAGAGCCTGCACCTCGACTACCCGAAGATCATCGAGGCGCACGTCATCCTCGAGGTCGCAAAATACCGACACGCCGCCGAGGTCATCCTCGTCTGCTCGAATCACATCACGATCGAGGCGCGCGAGCAAACGAACGACATGTATGCGGCGATTGACGCGGCGGTCGACAAGATTTGCCGCCAGATGCGCAAGTACAAGACGCGCCTGATGAAAAAACACCGGCCGCGCCACGACATCGTGCACCACCTGGCCGAGCACGTCCTTGAATCGGAGCCCGTCGAGCTGGACGAAGAAGACGGCGCGCATCACCCGGTAGTGAAATCGGAGCGATACCCCGTGAAACCGATGTTCGTCGACGAGGCGGTGCTGCAGCTCGAGATGTCGACGAGGCAGTTCGTGGTTTTCCTGAACGCGAGAAGCTCGCGCATGAACGTGCTTTACCGCCGCAAGAGCGGTGAGTTTGGCCTGATCGAGCCGTCGAACGGCAAGTGATCTGCGGCTACCGCGCTGCGGGTCCGCAACTATCCGTCATTCCGACCGGAGCGACGCGAAGTGGAGGAATCCGGTGGCACCGCCTGTTCGTACTGCCACGGGATTTCTCGACTTCGCTCGGAATGACAGCCCTCCGGCGGACATCAATTCTGGAGAGCGTTTCTCCCGACCGCCTGCCGGCGTCGGCCGATCGCGCGCCAGGCGAGCAGAATCCAGAACGGCACGTTCACGAGATAGATCCAGATCAGATACTCGTTGTAGAGGAAGTGCAGCTTCATCACGCGATGGACGGTGGCGTGGAACAACAGCAGGCTTAGTCCGTACGCCGCAGCGAACCCGCGCCCGAACAGGGCGATCGGCGCAATCAGCTCCAGCAGCAGTCCGGCGGAAAGCACGATCCCCGTTAACAACGGATGCTGCACTATCCAGTCGGCGATCGCCGACGCGCTCTCGTAGCTGCCCGCGCCCAGATTGTCATATCGATCCTGATCGTTGGTTTTGATGATCTGGAGCGCGATGAGCGGGCTCTGGAAGAACCACATCCCGGATGTGCGGATCAGCTTCGTCAGTGCGGAGACGAGATACGTGGCGACGATCGCCTGTTGCGACCAGTAGATGACACGCTGCTCGCGCTGCGCCGCGGCGCCGCTGCCCGCCTCGCGCTTCCTGCGCACAAGGCTGTAGAAGTGCGCCGCCGTCTGCGCACAGAGCACGAGCGAAACGATCTGCAGGTAATGCGAGATCGCGCCGTGCGAGTTGTTCACGCTGCCGGCCGCGATGCTGAAGGCGGTCATGTACGGCAGCGCGATCGACCATCCGATGCGCAGCACGTAGAGAATCAGAGCTGCCCACAGCAGGTAGCGACCGATCGCGAACACCTCCGGGTCGAGCAGGAAGTGCAGGTCGACCAGGCGCGCGAGGCCATTCGGCAGCGTGATCTGCAGATGGGCGAGTGACGACGGCACATGTCGCGCAACAACGATGGCAAAGAGCACGCGCATCGCCGCGCGCTCGAGCGCGTTATGTTCGATTGTCCGCGGCGCCCAGCTCATCGCACTTCCGCGATCAGGCTCGGCTTCTTCTCGATCCGGCCGCCGATCAGCTCGATCTCGACATGATGAAGGCGCAGCGTTTCCGGGAAAGCCGCGCCTGCTTCGACGGCCGGCACGGTGGTTTTTAGCCGCGCGAGAAGGCGTTCGCCCACGGCGCGCTTCTGTTCGGGCGTGAGCTTTCGACGTGGCGTACGCAGCAGTTTCGCCTCGCGCCGCATCTCACCGTCGTAGACCTTCTTCAGCGTCGGCGTCGTCATCCCGACAAGTTCCTGGGACCGCAACGGTTCGTCGGCGCCGTTCGTCAGATACACGTAGTAAGTGCTGCGCCCGAAGCTCGAGTACATCGGGAAGTTTGAAAACGGGTATTGCTCCCGGATCAGCAGACATGCGGCTGTCAGCAACAGCAGCGGTGCGAACGGCGCGAGAGCAGCAAGACGCAGGCGCATCTAGTCTGCTCCTCGCCGCGCGGGCACAGCCGCTTCGTCAGCGCGTTTCCGGGCGACGCAGTAGACGCTTTGCGTCTCGAGCTCGCGGCGCGTTCGCGGCGCGTATGCGATCAGGATTTCCTGCGTCAGGCGCAGACGACCCTCCGTGTCATTGCTGAGTTGTTCGTGCCACTCGGCGATTTCGAAGTGCCGTTCAGTCAGGCTGCGCAGATCGTCGAGTGTGATGCGGTTCACGCGGGTCGAAAGGTGGCTGTCCAATTCAGCGTCAGGGCGAAGGTGCGCCCAGTCCATCACTCGCCGTTGTTGCGCATCTGTCGTGTCGATCGCGCTCACACTCTTGGGCGCCATGTGATGCCCATTCCAGGCGTAGAAGTTGTGGTGATTGAAAATGAGCAGCCCGCCAGCCTTCAGCCGGTCACGGACTGCTGCGAACACTCGGGCGATATCGATCAGATGCTCGGTTGCATTGTGCAAGACAGCGACGCCGAAGGTTTGGCCGCTCGGCAGGTCGTCGACAGACCCGGGGAAGTAACGAAGCTGCGGCAACCGCGCCATCATCTGACGTGGAGTCCAACCACATTGCTGACGGCGAGCGTTGGCGTGGTTCTTCACGACATCGCTGTCGAGGTCGAGGATCGGATCGCAGCCCGTGTAGCTCCTCACGCCGGAGACCACAAACCCGACGCCGTGCAGGCCCATGCCGCAGCCGAGGTCCAGCACATCCCGACCACGCACGTGCGGCTGCAAACGCTTCGGCCAACGGATGTATTCGAACTCGAGGGTCTTCGCGATAAGCTTCGGAGTGAACTGCCTTCGCGCGTCGCGGCCGAAGCCATTGTTGAGGAAGTATCTCGCGAACTCTCGCAGGAGTTTGCGTGCGAAGCGCTGATTCATAGCAGTTCGCGTGGAGCCGGCGTTCGCGCAGCGGCAGAGCGAAAGGTGGAAGTCGGGGGCCGATCAGGATACATAGTCGGTGCAATGAATCAGCGAGGAGCCGCGCATCCGATCACATCTGCTGGTCCGTTGCGCAAAAATGTCCGCGTCGTCACGGTGGGCAGCTTCTTCCGTGATCACGGCGCGCAGCTGCAGTTGAAGTTGGAAGGCGAAGCGGTCGGTTTTCACCGGAAGATTCGGGAGCCTACCATCAATCGCCCCGGCCTCGCACTCGCAGGCTTCTACAAATACTTCGCCGAAAAACGCGTGCAGGTTCTCGGTGCGGCGGAGCAGTCATACCTCGACAGTCTGCGGCCGGGCGACCGGAAGCGCCGTTTCCGCGGCCTCTGCGCGCAAAGAATTCCATGCATCGTTCTCTCGCGCGGTGCGCACCTCGATCCGGAGCTGCTCGCCGCTGCGCAAGAGAAGCAGATCGCCGTCTTCCGCACACCGATGGTGACGATGCGTTTCATCAACGCCGCCACCATCGCGATGGAGGTGGATTTTTCGCCGACCGTGACAGAGTTCGGCAGCATGGTCGACATTCTGGGCATCGGCGTTTTGATCCGCGGCGAGAGCGGCATCGGCAAGAGCGAGTGCGTGCTGGGTTTAATCGAGCGCGGCTACAGCCTGGTGGCCGATGACGTTACGCGCATTACCTCGCTGGAAGGCCGCGAGCTCATGGCCACCGCTCCCGAGGTGACGCGTTACCACATGGAAGTGCGCGGCATCGGGATCATCAACATCGCCTCCATCTTCGGCGTCGGGAGCATTCGAATCGAAAAGCGGCTCGATCTGGTGGTGACGCTGAAAGACTGGCACACACTGCAGGAGGTCGATAGGATCGGCCTCGATCAGGAATTTTACGAAGTGCTGAAACTGCAGGTTCCCCACATCACGATCCCGGTGCGGCCCGGGCGGGACACGGCACGGCTCGTCGAGGTCGCGGCGATGGACCAGAAGCTGAAGTCGATCGGGCGAAACAGCGCAGTGGAATTTAACGCGAAGCTGCTCAATTTAATGGGAACCAAGAACGGAGATGGGACTCTTGAACCGTAAATCACCGGGCGCGACGCGGCCCGACCGCTTCGAGAAGGAAATCACGATCGTGAACCGCCTCGGGATGCACGCGCGCCCCGCGGCCATGTTTGTCCGCATCGCGAGCCGTTACCGGTGTGAGATCTGGGTGGAGAAGGACGGCGAGGAGATTAACGGCAAGAGCATCATGGGCCTGATGATGCTCGCGGCCGGGCAGGGCTCGAAGCTGCGCGTGCGCTGTGAAGGCGCCGACGCGCAGGCGGCGCTTGGCGAACTCGAGCAGCTGATTGCAGGGCGGTTCAACGAGGAGTAGCGGCGACAGATCCTTACGGCCCGCGAAGACGGCGAGGGACCTCGCGCAGGCCGCTTGGTTCACCAAAATCCCTTCCCTGAACTAAGCACCCTGCGCGAGGTCCTTCGTCGTCTGCGCGACTCAGGATGACCGCGGGACGAGTGCCGCGCAGCCTGTCGCGACTCCTCTTCGTGGCAGAGATTGACAGACACGCTACTCTCGCACCGGCATGAGCAGCGGTGATACCAGACCGGAAACCCGGTTTTACGGCGCAGGCGTCTCTCCGGGGATCGCCCGGGGGACCGTCAACGTCGTGACAGACGACTTCGAGGAAGTCGCGCATTACCGCATTTCCGCGGATGACATTGCGGGAGAGATTGGGCGATTCGAGACGGCGCTGATCCAGACGCGGGCGCAGATCCTCGAGATGCAGCAGAAGATCGCCGAGGCGATCGGAGCGAAGGATGCCGGCATCTTCGACGCCCATCTGCTCGTGGTCGAAGACAGGACGCTGATCGATGAAGTGCTGCGCAAGCTGGAGAACGATCGCTACAACGTCGAATATGTCTTCCAGGAAGTCGCCACGCACTACGCCGATACGCTGAGCAAGATTGACGATCCGTATCTGCGCGAGCGCGCACTCGACATCCAGGATGTCACGCGGCGCGTCGTGCGAAATCTCCAGGGCAAGGCGCCGAAGCCCGTCCTCTCGATGGCGCAGCCGCACGTGCTCGTGGCGCATAATCTCACGCCGTCCGACACGGCGACGATGAACCGCGACCACGTGCTCGGTTTCGCGACAGATCTCGGCAGCCGCACGTCGCACACCGCGATCATGGCGCGATCGCTCGGGATCCCGGCAGTCGTCGGTCTGCACGACGTGACGCAGAAGCTGGAGAGCGGCCAGGAGGTCCTCCTCGACGGTTACAGCGGGCTGCTCATCCTCGACCCAACTCCGGAGACACTCTGGCACTACGGCGAGCTGAAGGACCGCAAACGACGCGTCGCCGAGAAGCTGACGGAGCTGCGCGAGACCAAGTCCACGACGCGCGATGGGCGGCACATCGTTCTCTCGGCGAACATCGAGCTCCCGACCGATGTCGATACCGTGGTCGAGAATGGTGCCGAAGGCATTGGCCTCTACCGGACAGAATTTCTGTATTTGAACCGGGCGACGCTGCCGACCGAGGACGAGCAGTACGCGACGTATCGGAAGGTGGCGGAGAAAGTCGCTCCGCACCCGCTGATTATCCGCACCTTCGATCTTGGCGGCGACAAGATCGCGCTCGGCATGAACACCGACGATGAGCAGAACCCGTTCATGGGTCTGCGCGCGATCCGGTTCTCGCTCGAGCACCTCGACATCTTTAAGGCGCAGATCCGCGCGATCCTCCGCGCGAGTCAGGCGGGCAACGTAAAGATCATGTTCCCGATGATCTCGGGCCTGAACGAGCTGCGCCGCGCGATCGGCGTGCTGGACGAATGCAAGGCGGAGCTGCAGGCGGAAGGCATTCCCTTCCGTGTCGAAACGGAAGTCGGCGCCATGATCGAGATCCCGAGCGCCGCCTTGTGCGCCGATTCACTCGCGCGGCACGTCGACTTCTTCAGCGTCGGCACGAACGACCTGATTCAGTACACGCTGGCTGTCGATCGGGTGAACGAGCGGATCGCTCACTTATATGAGCCGACCCACCCGGCAGTGATGCGGCTGCTCAAGATGGTCTCCGACGCCGCACACGCGCACAACATCTGGGTCGGAGTCTGCGGCGAGATGGCCGGCGACCTGACCATGGTGCCGTTGCTGCTCGGGCTGGGAATGGACGAGCTCAGTGTGAGTGCGTCGCTGGTTCCACGGGTGAAACGCGCCGTGCAAACGCTCTCGATCCCCGAGTGCCAGCAGCTTGTCGCCGATGCGCTGGCGATGGACACGCCGACCGAAGTGCTCGCACGCTGCGGTGAGGTCGCGCAGAAGCACTACGCTGATCTGATCTAAACGACCGACGCTGCGAACCCCTCGCGCTCGTTCGGTCATCCTGAGCCGCGTAGACGGCGAAGGACCTCACGCCAGGCCGATTGGGTATGCGAAATGCCGCGCTCAGCTACGAAGCCACCGCTTCGATCGTGATCTTCACCTGAAGCGCACCGCGAAATGCGAGGGCGAGAGGTCCTTCGCCGTCTCCGCGGCTCAGGATGACCGCGCAGCGTACAATGCCCGATCTACTCGTCTTCTTCTTCGCTCTCGGAAGACTCCGTCTCCGGATCGGGCTTGAGGCCTTCGTCTTCCATCTTGCGGAGGACGTCGCTCATGTCATCGACCTCGTCCCAGACTTCCTGGCTGACGTAGATCGGCGCCTTCTGCTGCGTCGCCATTGCGATGCAATCGCTCGGCCGCGCATCGAGCTCGATAATCTTCTTCTGCTGCAGCTCGTTCTCCGCGCGAATGATCATGCGCGCGTAGTAGGTCGCATTCTTGAGATCGTTGATGATGATGCGCTCCACATGCGCCCCGACCGCGGTCATCAAGTGCCCCATCAAATCGTGCGTCAGCGGCCGCTCTTTCGAGACGTCGCGCATGAACATCGTGATCGCGCTGCCGACTGTCTGGTCGACGTAAATGATGAACACCTTGTCGTTGTTCCCGAGGAACACCGCGCATCCGCCGCTGGTCGGCAAAACCGCGCGCACCTGCACCTCGATCACCGTCTTATTCACGCGCCGGAAAGTAGGCGGTTCGCCTGCGAAACACAAGCGAGCCGCGTCATTCTTACCGGCAGCGCGTGACATTTTTGTGAGCGCGCTTGCATGTTGAAAGCGATGACTGATTATCGCCATTGCGTTGGCCGCCGTAATCGAAAAATCCAAACCTGATTGGGATGTCGAATCCGCAATCAACACCTACAACGTAGACGGGTGGGGGAGCGGTTATTTCACCGTCAACGCGGCCGGAAACGCTGAGGCCAGACCGCTCCAGGAAGGCGGCGGCTCGATCGACATTCTCGAGGTCGTCAACGAAGCACGCGAGCGCGGGCTGGGCTTCCCGCTCGTGATTCGTTTTCAGGATCTGCTGCGACACCGCGTCGTCGCGATCAATCGCGCCTTCCAGGCGGCGATCGGCGAGTTCGGTTACAAGAACCAGTACCGCGGCGTATTCCCGATCAAGGTGAACCAGCTGCGCGAGGTGATCGAAGAGATCGTCGATGCCGGCCAGGAGTTTCACTTCGGCCTCGAAGCGGGAAGCAAGCCTGAGCTGATCGCCGCGCTGGCGATGCACACCGATCTCCAGAGCCTGATTATCTGTAACGGCTACAAGGATCGCGCCTACATCCGTTCAGCGATGCTCGGCCGGAAGCTGGGTAAATCCGTTGTCATCGTGGTCGAAAAAATCGAGGAGCTCGAGCAGACGATCCGCATCGCCAGGGATATGGGTGTGGAGCCGCAGATCGGTATTCGTGTCCGGCTGCACAGCAAAGGGTTCGGCAAATGGACGACCAGCGGAGGCGAGAACGCAAAGTTCGGCCTGGATACCACAAGCCTCGTCGCCGCGAGCGATCTGCTGAAGGCCGAAGGCATGGCGCATTGCCTGAAGCTGCTGCACTTCCACGTCGGCTCGCAGGTGCCGGATATCTCGACGATCAAACGCGCTGTGCGCGAGGCCGCGCGCTACTACGCGAAGCTCTCGAAGCTCGGCCATGAGCTCGGCTACGTCGACGTAGGTGGCGGCCTGGCGGTCGATTACGACGGCTCGCGCACCACGTTCGACAGCTCGATGAACTACTCGCTCCAGGAATATGCGAACGACGTGGTCTGGAACATCATGGACGTCTGCGACTCCGAAGGCGTGGCGCATCCCGCGATCGTGAGCGAGAGCGGGCGCGCGATCGTGGCGCATCATTCGGTCCTCGTCGTCGAGGCATTCGGCGCGATCGAGAAGAATGCCCCCGACGCGAAAGCTGTCGCGCCGGCCGAAACGGACCACAAGCTCGTCCGCGACATCCTCGACGTGCAGCAAAAACTCCGGCGGAACAACCGCCGCGAGAGCCTGCACGACGCTCAGCAGATCAAGGAAGAGTCGCAGCAGATGTTCTCGCTCGGGCTGCTCGAGCTGCCGAGCAAAGCGAAGATCGAGAGCGTCTACTGGCAGCTCGCGGAGCAGATCGTGGCGATGCACCGCGGCCTCCGCTACGTGCCCGAAGAGGTGAAGGAACTCGAGACGTCTCTCGGCGATCAATACATCTGCAACTTTTCCGTCTTCCAGTCGCTGCTCGATCACTGGGCCCTGGGACAGCTCTTCCCGATCATGCCGATCCATCGGCTCGACACGCCGCCGGACCGCAACGGCACGATGGTCGACATCACCTGCGACTCGGACGGCAAGATCTCGAAGTTCATCGATCTGCAGGATGTCCGCGAGACGCTGCCGCTCCACCCGATCGTGAACGGCGAGATGTACTACATCGGCGTCTTTATGGTCGGCGCCTACCAGGACATCATGGGCGACCTGCACAACCTCTTCGGGCGTGTGACCGAGGTGCACGTCTTCCTGGATCCTGATGAGGAGTCCGGGTGGTACATCGAGGAAGTGATCGAAGGCAGCACGATCGGTCAGGTCCTCGCCCTCACGCAATGGGACAAGATCGAGCTGATGCGGCTGGTGAAGGCGCAAGTGGACGCTGCGATTAAGAGCGACCGCCTCAAGCCAAATGATGCGATGAAGCTGCTCGCTGACTACGAGCGGGGGCTGACCGAGTACACTTACCTGTCGTTGAGCGAAAGCCAGCCGAGCACGCGCAACGGAACGAATTCGCAGCCGCCGTTATTTTAGAACCGTGCGGAGTGTGAAAGCGGCGGAATACCGCCGCACTCCAAAACGCAAGCGACGGAGCGCGCGTTGATCGCGCGATAGCGTCTTGGAGTGCGGCGGTATTCCGCCGCTTTCCCTTGTGCCCTCGGACCACCCCGCCACATTGCTCGCCATGGCTGCCGCAACGTCCGTTAAAGACGCGCTCCGAAGCCCCGAACCGCGCGAGTCGATCCTCGTGCAAGGCTGGGTCAGGACGCGCCGGGATTCAAAAGCCTTTTCGTTCATCGAGCTGAATGACGGCTCATCGCTCAAGAATCTCCAGATCATCGCCAACGACACGCTGCCGAACTACTCCGACGTGCAGCATCTCGCGACCGGCTCTTCAATCGCCGTGCGCGGCAGGCTGGCTGCGTCGCAAGGCAAAGGCCAATCGTGGGAAGTCATCGCCGAGGAACTGACGATCGTCGGCCGCGCGGATGAGACCTACCCGCTGCAGAAGAAAGGCCACACCCCCGAGTTCCTGCGCGAAATCGCGCATCTGCGTCCGCGATCGAATCTGTTCGGCTCGGTGTTCCGCGTCCGGAATCGCCTCGCCTACGCCATCCACACCTTCTTCCAGGAGCGCGGTTTTGTTTACGTGCACACGCCGATCATCACCGGCAGCGATGCCGAAGGTGCGGGCGAGTTGTTCCGCGTCACGACGATCGATGCGAAGAGCCCGCCGCGGACGGCGGACGGACAGATCGATTACGCGCAGGATTTCTTTGGGCGGAGCGCATATCTGACGGTCAGCGGGCAGCTGCAGGTCGAGGCGTTCGCCTGCGCGCTGAGCAAGGTCTACACGTTCGGCCCGACGTTCCGGGCCGAGAATTCGAACACCTCACGGCACGCGAACGAGTTCTGGATGATCGAGCCCGAGATGGCCTTCTGCGATCTCGGCTGCAACATGGATACCGCGGAAGAGCTGGTGAAGTATCTCATCACTGACATCCGCTCGAACTGCCCGGACGAGATCGAGCTCTTCGGGAAGTTCGTCGACAAGGAGCTGATGGCGCGACTCGATTTTGTGCTCGATCGGCCGTTCCAGCGCATCAGCTACACGGAAGCCGTCGAGCTGTTGCTGAAGAGCGCGCAGAAGTTCGAGTTCCCCGTCGAGTACGGCGCCAATCTGCAGTCCGAGCACGAGCGCTGGCTGACGGAGAAGCACTTCAGGTGTCCGGTGACGGTCTTCAACTACCCGAAGGAGATCAAGCCGTTCTACATGCGCCTCAACGACGACGGCAAGACGGTCACGGCGATGGACGTGCTCGTGCCGGGCATCGGCGAGATCGTGGGCGGCAGCCAGCGTGAAGAGCGCCTGGACGTGCTCGAGGCGAACATGCAGCGCCACGGGCTCGATCCCGCAGACTACAAGTGGTACCTCGACCTGCGACGCTACGGAACGGTGCCGCATTCCGGCTTCGGACTCGGCTTCGAGCGGATGCTGATGTTCGTCACCGGCGTGTCGAACATTCGCGACGTGATTCCGTTCGCCCGCACCCCAGGCAGCGCGGAGTTCTAACAGATCGCACCTGCCGGTCGGACGTTTCCGTCCGCAAAGCACGTAACCTGCTCTTTAGAGACGCGCCGGAGATCTGGTCGGCACCTGCATGCTGGCGCGCCTTCCACTGAAACCCTGGTCCGATCTTTCGCTGCGCGCGAAAGGCTTCACCGTCCTCTCGGCGCCGCTCTTCGCGATGGTGATCTCGACCGCGCTCTTCTTTATCGCGAAGGAGAAGAACGACGATGCCAAGCAGCTGGTCAGCCACAGTTTACAGGTCAAGGAACAGGCGCAGGAAGTCCTCACCCTTCTGGTCGACAGCGAGACCGGGCTGCGCGGATATCTGCTCACCGGAGACGCCGAATTCCTGAAACCGCACGAGAGTGCGGTCGCGCAACTGCCCGAAGCGAGCGAGCACCTGCGCCAGCTCGTCGCGGATAATCCAGACCAGCTGGCGCGGCTGGAAAATACGGTCTTGCCGTTGGCGCGTCAGCGTCTCGATCTCGAGGCTGAGACGCTCAATCTTTACCGCCACGCGGGCTTCGACGCGCAGCTGCACCCGGCGCTGCAAGTCGGCAACGCCACGATGAACAAAGCGCGCGAGGCAGTGGCGGCGTTTCTGTCCGTAGAACATCGGACCCTGCTCACGAGCAAACTTGGCGCGCAGCTGCTGAACCAGCAGACCGCTGCCGCACTCATCGGAGTCGTCATCTTCGGCGCCTGTGTGGGCGTCGCTTCAGTCCTGTTGTTCACGCGAGGCGTGGCATCACGGCTCGACGCCATCCTTGCCGATACCGAGGCGCTGACGCGGGAGGAAAAGCTTGGCGCGGTTCCCGCGGGGGCTGACGAGATCGGTCAACTCGGGCGGGCCTGCCATCGCGCGAGTGCGTTGCTGGCCGAACGTCGCGCCGAGCTGGTGCGGTCGAAGGAAGCGGCGGAAGCGGCCAACCAGGCGAAGAGCGACTTCCTTGCTAACATCAGCCACGAGGTGCGCACGCCATTGAACGGCGTCATCGGAATCACCGATCTCGCGCTCGACACGGAGCTGACAAGCACGCAGCGCGATTATCTCGATATGGTAAAGCATTCCTCCGAGGAGCTGCTGCAGTTGATCAACCAACTGCTGGATTCGGCGAAAATCGAAGCCGGGAAGCTCACCCTGGAAGTAGCGCCGGTCGCACTGCATGAGCTCATCGAGCGCACAGCCCGGCCACTGGCGACCCGCGCGGCGGTGAAAGGCCTCGCGCTCACCTTCGAGGTTTCTCCCGATGTGCCGCGCTACGTCATCGGAGACGGCATGCGGTTGCGCCAGATCATCATCAATCTGGTGGAGAACGCGATCAAGTTCACCCCGAGCGGCAGCATCCAGGTGAAGGCTGAATCGTGCAGCCTCGAAGGTGCGGAGATGGCGGTTTGTTTTTCGGTAATCGACTCTGGTATCGGCATTCCACGCGAGAAGCAGGCGGTCATCTTCCAGGCCTTCGCGCAGGTTGATACCTCCACCACTCGCCGCTACGGCGGCACCGGGCTCGGCCTCGCGATTTGCTCGCAGCTCGTCGAACTGATGGGTGGGAAGCTCTGGGTCGAGAGTCAGGAGGGAAGCGGCAGTGCGTTTCACTTCAGCGTCGGGTTCAAGCACGCGACTGAGGCAATGCCGGCCGCGCCTCAGGTGCAGGCCGCGATTCCGCAGCAGGTGGTTTCGTTGCGAGCGCTGGTGGTCGACGACAATCCGGTGAACCGCTCCGTCGCCGCCGGCATGCTCGAGCAACAGGGGCACCGAGTCACCCTGGCCACGAACGGTCGTGAGGCCGTGGCCGCGGCGCGTGGGCACCGCTTCGATCTCATCCTGATGGACCTGCAAATGCCGGAGCTCGACGGTCTCGCCGCGACTGCTCGGATACGCGACGCGGAGCGCAGTCTCGGATGGCGCACTCCGATCGTGGCGATGACCGCCCGTGCGGCGGAGGGCGACCGCGCTCGCTGTCTCGCCGCGGGCATGGACGATTACGTTTCGAAGCCGGTCTCACGGCAACAGCTGCTCAGCGCGGTGGCTCGTGCTTGTGCGGCCGATATGCCGACACCGGTGGAAGCCGGACCGCGCGGCGAGGACCACGCGATGTTTACTTGTGCGTCGCTGCTGGAGCGGTTCGACGGCGACGAAGAACTTCTCGGTCGCGTGGCGGAGATCTTTGCGGAAAACACGCCCGGGCTGCTGGCTGCTCTGCAAGCGGATATCGAGGCCGGCAATGCCGTGGCCGTGAGCAGAAGTGCGCACACTTTGCGGGGCTCACTGGCAAACGTCGGCGCGGAACACGCGGCCTCCGTCGCAGCGGAGATCGAGGAGCGGGCGAGAAAAGACCTGCTCGAAGGCGCCGATGGCCGCATGTTGGAGCTGACTTATGAAGTCGATTCCGTTCTCGCCGAACTGGGGCGAAGCCGAGCAACATCAGCCGGCGTCGCCGCCGCCTGCTGAAGCGTCGCTCGGCCAGCTCTCCGAACGCAGCCTCGCCTCCGGCCGGAAAGTCGTCGTCGCGGAAGACGACCCGGTGTCGCGTGAGATCCTGACGAGCCTGTTGAAGAAGTGGGGCTACGACGTCATCGCGGCAGCTGATGGACGCGAAGCGATGGAGGCGTTGCGCGCGCAGACCGCTCCGGTGCTGGCGGTATTGGATTGGATGATGCCAGGCCTGGACGGCCCGGAGATTTGCCGGCGCCTGAGGGAGATCAACAAGTCCGCCTACATTCTGCTCGTCACTGCTCGCACGGGTAAAGAACAGGTGGTCGAGGGGCTGAAAGCCGGGGCCGACGACTACGTGATCAAGCCGTTCGACAAGGATGAGCTGCGCGCGCGGTTGAACGTAGGCGCGCGAATCCTGGACCTGCAAACAACGCTCTCCGCGCGGGTGGCAGAGCTGGAAGCGACGACGGCGGAAAACCGCGCGCTCAAGCTGCAGATGCCGCTGTAGGGCTCCGGCAGCCGCAGCGGCTCAGCCCACTACAGCGCAACGCCTACCTACAGCGCGGTCATCCTGAGCCGCGCAGACGGCGAAGGACCTCACGCCGTCACCCAGGACCTAGCCGTTTAGGTGAAATCGCCGCGCGGTCTGGCGTGGGACCTTCAGCGTCTACGCGCTTCAGGATGACCGCGCACGATCGCCGCAGATCAGTCGTCGCAGATCACTGGTCGCACGCCACGCGCGTCAGAGGGAACTCGATCGCCTTCTCTTCGCCTTTGCTCTTTCCTTCGATCCGGCCGACCAGCGAATCGCCGTCTCGGCGGTAGATGATCCGCCGCGGGAAGTCGTGCTGCGGATTTTCGAAACGCGCTTCGCGTTCGGTTACGACGGTTAACTTGAAGCGAGTTGGCTTTTGCCCGGACGGCTGCGCGACGAAGAAGATTTCGCCGCTCTCCTCCCGCACGATCCGCATGAACTCGAACTCGCGGGTCTTCCCTTGCGCTACCGTATGGCTCAGACCGAGCATGGTATTGCCAGCGGGCTTCATCCAGTGCTCCGTGATCTGACGCTTCGGAGTGTCCCCTAGCCAGCAGCCGCTCAGCCAGGCGAGGTCCTCGATGCCGGCGGCGTTCACGCCAAACGAAAACGCCGTCGTCAGGAAAACCTGAACGACGGCGTTTCGGATTCTGAATCTGCGCACGCTCTGCAGCGTGCCAGATGTTTCGGTGAAGCGTCGAGCGCCTACTTCTTGCCCTGGCCGGGCCGGTAGTCTTCCTCGGCGGCTTCGAACGCCTTCTCCAGCCCGACCATGTCTTCGCCTGGGCGGAGACTGTCGAACGCTTCCGACTCGCGCTTGAGGTCTTCCTCGGAGTAGTTGGCGGCCTTGATCGAGAGACCGATGCGGCGCTCGACCTTGTCGACCTTGATGACACGCGCTTCCACTTCCTGCCCGACCTTGAGGACGTCCTTCACTTTGGTCACGTGCTCTTCGCTCAGTTGCGAAATGTGGACGAGGCCGTCGATGTCGTCGGCCAGCTGCACGAACGCACCGAAGCTAGCGAGCTTGGTGACCTTGCCGGTGACGAGATCGCCAATCTTGTACTTCTGGTCGATTTCCTTCCACGGATCGTTCGCCAGCTGCTTGATGCCGAGGCTGATCCGCTGGTTGGTCTTGTCGATATCGATGACTTCGGCTTCGACTTCGTCGTTCTTTTTGAAGACTTCCGACGGGTGATTGATTTTGCGGGTCCAGCTGAGGTCGGACACGTGGATCATGCCATCGATGCCGTCCTCCAGCTCCACGAACGCGCCATAGGCGGTCATGTTGCGGATGGCACCCTTCACCTTGCTGCCGATGGTGAACTTCTTCTCGATCTCATCCCAAGGATTGGCTTCGAGCTGGCGGAGACCCAGCGAGATCTTCTGCTCTTCCTTGTTAACGCCGAGCACGACCGCTTCGACTTCCTGGCCCTGCGTGAGGACGTCGGACGGACGCATGATGCGCTTGGTCCATGACAACTCGGAGACGTGGATGAGGCCTTCGACGCCTTCTTCCAGTTCCACGAACGCGCCGTAAGGCACGAGGTTGGTGATCTTGCCTTTGACGCGCTGACCAGCAGGGAATCGCTCTTCGATCTGATCCCAAGGGTTCTTCTGCGTCTGCTTGAGACCGAGCGACACGCGCTCCTTCTCTTTATTGATGTCGAGGACAACAACGGAGAGCTCCTGGCCGACCTTGAGCAGCTCGCTCGGATGTCCGAGACGGCCCCAAGTCATGTCGGTAATGTGGAGCAAACCATCCATGCCGCCGAGATCGATGAACGCACCGAAGTCGGTGAGGTTCTTGACCGCGCCGGTGACGGTGTCGCCGATCTTCACGCCTTCGAGGAAGCGCTGGCGCTTCTCGCTGCGTTCCTGCTCGATGAGCTCGCGGCGGCTGAGGACGACGTTCTTCCGGTCGTCGTTGATTTTGACGATCTTGAAGT
>CADCTA010000082.1 GCA_902805675.1 uncultured Chthoniobacterales bacterium
GATCGAGATGAGCGGCGGCCTGGGAAACCATGCGGCTTCCGCGCGCAATGCGTCGCGCTCGACCCGCGTGATCGTGTCGTAGCGCCGCACCCATTCCTCGTACGAGCCTGGTCTCACGATTGCGCCCTGCCGTAGCTGTCGATTGTGCGCGCGATCACATTCGCGAACTGCTGGCCGCACCTGCCGATCGTGAAATGCTGCTCGAAGGTCGCGCGCGCGGCGGCGCCGACATTTCGCCGCAGGTCCGGCTCCCACACGAGGCGCTCGATCGCACTGCCGAGGGCGGTTGTATCCTGCGCAGGCGCCAGCATTCCGTTTACCCGATCGACGATCCACTCGTGAATCCCGCCGACGTCAAACGACACGCTCGGTTTGCCCATGCTCATCGCTTCCAGCAGGACGATCGGCATCGTCTCGTCGCGTGAAGGACACACGAGCACATCGGATTCGCGGATCGTCTGCAACGCCTGCTCGTGGCCTAACGACCCGAGGAGTTGCACGTTTCCGAGGGCGTGCGCCCGCCCGGCCAGGCTCTCACTGAACGCCTCCTCGAGCGCGCGTCCGACGAGCTGAAACACGCAGCGCGCACGCACATCGCCGGGCAGCTTCTCGATCGCATCGAGCAGCAGATCCTGGCCTTTCCGCGCTTCGTACGTTGCCACGACGGCGAAGCGAAGCTTCTCGCTCGTCGCAGTCGGCGCGGCGGCGAGCGGCGGAATGCCGTACGCGATCACATCGATCGACCGGTTGCGGAACGGCGCATATACGCGCGCAGTTGTCTGCGTCGGCGTGACGATCGCGTCCGCAACTGCAAGTGACGGCTCGATCATGTGAATGATCTGCATCAGCTGCACGCCGACCTGCGTCTCGTGAATGTACCAGACGACCGGCACGCGCTCGAACTGGCAGGCCTGCACGGCTTCCCACGTGGCGATGGTGTTCGCGAGGACGCAGTCAAACTGCGGAATCAGCCGTCGCAATGCGCCATACGCTGGATCGATCAGCAGTTGCGATTCGTAGATAATCTCAACGCCGGGCAGCTTCGCCTCGAGTGGCCCGGCTTCCGGTGCAACAACGACCGGGTGCCAGCCATGCTCGCGCAGCCACATCACGAGATACGCGAGCTGGATTGGCGCGCCGCTCAGCGTCATTTCGTGCGAGACGATGAGCAGACGCCGTCGGTCGGACATGCGGTTCAGTTCTAGGCCTGTTCCTCGGTGTCTGCAACGCTCGCTGCGAGCGGTCGATGAAGCTTCACCACAGAGGGCACAGAGATCACACAGGAGGGAAATCGTGGCGACTGCACCGCTTCGGCCGAACCTTTCTCATCCTCTGTGTTCTCCGTGCCCTCTGTGGTAAATGACAGCCGTGAGCCTCGCCGCGTTGCCATCCCACTCATTTCACCCGCGCGTCTACGGCGTCGGCGCATGGACAGATAATCTCTATTTTGCCTACGACGTCGTCGCCACGCTGAAGCCGCGCCTGCTCGTCGAGCTGGGGACCGATCGCGGCGAGAGTTACTTCGCATTTTGCCAATCAGCGGCGGAGAACGCGACCGGCACGCGCTGCTTCGCGGTCGATACGTGGCAAGGCGACGCGCAGGCCGGCGGCTACGACGAGACCACGTTCCGGGAAGTGTCGGACCACAACGCGGCGCACTACGCGGCCTTCTCGATGCTGCTCCGCTGCAGTTTCGATGACGCGCTCGATCGCTTTGCCTCCGAAAGCATCGAGCTGCTGCACCTCGATGGCCTGCACACCGAAGCCGCCGTGCGCCAGGACCTCCAAGCCTGGCTCCCGAAGCTGAAGCCGGGCGGCATCCTGCTGATGCACGACATTAGTGTGCGCGTCCGCGACTTCGGCGTCTGGAAAGTGTGGGAGGAGCTGCGCACGTCCGGTCGTTCGTTTGCCTTTGATGCGGGCCCCGGCCTCGGCGTCTGGCAGAAGCCTTCCGGCCGCGCCTTGCCGGAGCCGCTCGAGCCACTGCTCGGAGGGCCGCACGACTCAGCCGCTGCGTTCGAGGCGTATTACCGCGATCGAGCCGCCGCGACGCAGCAGAAGATCGGGCAGCACTGGCGCGATGGAACAATCCGCGAGACGGCGGCCGCGCACCAGACCATCATCCAGGTGTTTCACACGCGCGACGGCATCCACCGCGAGGAAGAATCAGCGGTCGCTCGGGTTGGTCACGGTAGCTGGAAAGAGGTGACGATACCGCTGCCCGCCCGCGCCGGCGCCGCTCCGCTGCGGATTGATTTCCTCAGCGCGTTCACGTCGATCGAGATTGCGGAGCTTACCGTGCGCGCTGGAGACGAGCCGATCTTCACTGCGCGATCGGCTGCCGAGTTCGACGGTATCGGAGTGGCGGGGGACGCAGAACGCTTGGCCGCGGCTTCGGGTTTGCGGCTCCGGGTCACCGGAGTGGATCCACAGCTGTACCTTCCACCGCTCACCGTGCCCGAGGAGCACCAGGGTTTATCGGTGATGTTGCGGTTGCGCGTCACAGTCGACTCGCCGCGACGCTGACGCCGCGCCGCTCGCGTACAAACAAAACGCGGCACGCCGTTCAGACGTGCCGCGTTTGAGAGAGAACGAAGACTCTTACCGGCCGCTCTTCGCGGCCGAAGAACCGGTCGCACCGGTTCCGCCAGCATCAGCGTCCATCCCTGCCGGGTTGGTCGCGCCGCTGCCCATCTTCTTCTGCGCTGCCTGCACAGCCTTCAGGTGCTTCTGCAGCACTGGGAGGGTCTTCTTCGCAAACGCCCGCACCTCAGGGTCGCCGCCCTGCTGAGCGGTGCGCTGATACGCGGCGATGTCCTTCTGGTGATCGTTGACCATCATGCCGATCCACGCCTGATCGAAATTCTTCATGTCGCGCTTCGACATCTTCATCTCGTGCTTGGTGTCAGGCTTGATGCCTTTCTTCATTGCGAGCGCCATCAGCTGTTGGTTCGCCTTGGTGTGATCCGCAGCAATCATCTGCCCGAGCTTCTTAACCTCGGGGCTCTGGCCTTGCTGAGCGGCCATTTGGCCCATGTGGACCTCTTTCATGCCGTCCTTGGCCGCCATGTTCACAAACTGGCGATCCACGTCGCTCATCTGACCGGCTGCGCCGGGTGCCGCATTGCTCGCTGCTGTGGTGCTCGCGCCGCCAGTGGTCTGCGAGCTCGTCGTGGTGCCGGTCGTCTGCGCATCCTTGTCGCCCTTGCGCGGCTTTTGGCCGGTCGGGGCCATGGAGCCTACGCGCGTCGGCTCGATGGTTGGTTCTGGTCCCGCAGTCTGTCCGTTAGCGTGGCCCGCGAAGCAGACCAAGCCGGTGGTCACTGCCACTGCGGCAAGCTGCTTAATTAAACTGAATTGATTTTTCATAGGTATTATCAGTGAGGTTTCTTCATTGCCGGAGTGTCCGACATGAAGAATTCGCACCCTCGACGGTGCTTGGACGTGGCAATCCTGTGCCAGCACGCCCGAGGCGGCTGCGCGCTCCAGCGCGCCGGGTACGCTCGGATGTGCGGCGGCTGCCTAACCGGCCGTCCGCGCAGCGCCGTACGAGCTCTCCACGCGGCTCGCCACGTCACGATAACCGTAGTCCACCTCGTAGATCTGCTTCATGCAGTCGATCGACTTCTCCACGGCGCCCGTTTGCTCGAAGACGAGCCCGAGATTGTAGACAATCTCCTTCTTCATCGCGTCCATGGAGAGGATCTCGCGCGCGGCTTCCTCGAGCTGTTTCGCCGCCAGGTCGAGCATCCCCAGCTCGCGGTAGCAGCGGCCTAACAGGTTCATCGCCTTGAGGCGTGCATTTGGATTTTGCCGTGCGCGCTGCAGCTCCGGGAGCGCCTCGCGAAAGTGACCCGCATTCAGCAGGTGCTCGCCGAGCTCGAACCGCAGCTGCAAGTCCGTCGGATTGCGCTCGGAGCGCTTGCGCGCATCTCCGATCAGAATCTCCGCGCGCTGCATCCGCGCATTCTCGAGGGCGGCCAGCCGCCCGGCGTACGCCTCGTCCTCAGGTCCATGCTGCGCCAGGAACTCCTCATGCGCGGCGATCTCCTGTTCCGACCGCTTCATCCCGAGATCGGTCACCTTCCGCACAAGGCCGGCATCGCTGCCGTTCGTCAGGTCGGCGGCATATTGGAACCACGCGATCGCGCTCTCGAAATCCTCCTTCTGCTCGTATAACGACCCGAGCCGCCGCGCCAGATCGACACTTTGCGGCTCCGCTTGATGGCGTTCGTACGTCTCGGCGATCTGCCCGTCCAGCGATTCACCGGTCAACGCCATCCGGTTCTGCTGCTCGAGAGAAACGGCGAGATCCTTGTCCTTGATAAGGTCGCGGTAGCTCTCCGCTTCCGTCCACCCGCCGGTCTTCATCGAAGCACGCGCCGAGGCGTCCTTGCCCAGGCGCAACGCGTCCGTGTCGAGCGGATCGGCAGCCGTGATGCGGTTGTAGACTTCAACCTCCGCATCAGCGTTCCCCATTTCATGATAGAGCCGGCCGAGCTCGTGCAGCAGTTTCGTGTCGGCCGGCTTCTCTTCGAGCAAAGTCTGCAAGGCCATCACCCCGATCTCGGGCCAGCCTGCCGCGACCGCTGCCTCCTTCAACGCGAGATTTGCCTGCCGGTTATACGGCTCGTCCTCGAGGACCTTCTCGATCAACTCGACGGCGCGCTTCGCATCTTTCTTCACCTCGCGCTGCGCCTTCATGATGCCGATCGAGGCGGTCGAGAGATTGAAGAGCTTCTTCTTCTCCGCTCTCAGCTTCGCGACTTCGGCGCGCCGCAGCAGCTGCCGCCCGGTGAGGAATTCCGGCTCGTGCTTGAGCACGCCCTGCAGCAATGAAATTGCGTAGCCGAAATTCCGCATCTCCACCGCAGCCACAGCTTTCAGCCAGTGGCTGCGCTGCGCTTCGCTCAGCTCCTTCTCGGTTTTAACTGGCATGGATATTTGCTCGAGGCGCGTTGTTGAAGGTTCAGCTGGTTCGCCCCGTGATGACATCAAAAACTGCGCGCTCCGTCTGCGCGAAGACAAAGCGGCGGAATACCGCCGCACTCCAAAACGCAAGCGACGAAAAGCGCGCGGCAGTCGCGGCAGCGTCTTGGAGTGCGCCAGTATTCTGGCGCTTTCGGCACGCCTCCATCTTACAACAACTCCAGCTGCGGCTTGTGCGCATCGGGCATCGTCCGCGCTTTGCCGCGCTTAGACTTGCCGGCCTGCTCAGCTGCGGCGCCGTTCGGGTTCTCCAGATGCGCGAGGATGTCCTTGGCGCGGTCGAGGATCGGCTTCGGAACACCGGCCAGCCGCGCCACCTGAATGCCATAGCTGCGGTCCGCACCTCCCGGCACGATCTTGCGCAGGAAGATGATCTGCTCGTTCCATTCACGCACAGCGACGTTGTAGTTCGCTACGCCTCGGCGCTCCTGCGCGAGCTTGGTCAGCTCGTGGTAGTGCGTGGCGAAGAGCGTGCGCGCCTTGATGGTGTCGTGCAGGAACTCGGCGACGCTCCACGCGATTGAGAGTCCGTCGAAGGTCGACGTTCCGCGGCCGATCTCGTCGAGGATGACGAGGCTGCGTTCCGTGGCGTTGTTCAGGATGTTCGCGGTCTCGTTCATCTCGACCATGAAGGTCGACTGCCCGCGTGAGAGGTCGTCGTTCGCGCCCACGCGGGTGAAGATGCGATCGACCAGCCCGATCTCCGCACTTGCGGCCGGCACGAAGCTGCCGATCTGCGCCATCAAGACAATGAGCGCGACCTGCCGGATGTAGGTTGATTTACCGGCCATGTTCGGGCCGGTGATGAGCGCCAGCCGCACCTTCTCACCGTCGAGCGAGGTGTCGTTAGGGACAAATTTTTCGTCGACGAGGTTCTGATCCAGAACGGGGTGGCGGCCATCTTTGATCACCAGCCGCAACGTCTCGTCGAGCGCCGGGCGCGAGTAGTTGAACAGCCGCGCCGTCTCCGCCAGCCCGCAGATCGCGTCGATCGTGGCGACCGCTGAGGCGGTCTGCTGAATCGCGCCGAGATGCTCGAGCGTCTGATCGCGCAGTGTCTGGAACAGCTGATACTCGAGCTGCCGCGCGCGCTCGTCCGCGCCAAGGATCTGCGCCTCGATCTCCTTCAGCTCGGGCGTGACGTAGCGCTCACCGCCCACCGTCGTCTGCTTGCGTGTGTAATGCGCAGGGACGCCGGGGAGGTTCGATTTCGTGATCTCGATGAAGTAGCCGAAGACCGAGTTGAAGCGCACCTTGAGCGACTTGATTCCGGTGGCCGCGATCTCACGCTCCTGCAGCTCGCCGATCCAGTTCTTGCCTTCGCGTGAGGCACGGCGCAGCTCATCGAGGGAGGGGTCGAAGCCGTCCTTGAAAATCCCGCCATCCTTCAGCGTGAACGGCGGATCGTCGGCCACGGCACCCTCGAGCTGCGCGACGAGCTCAGGCGATTCGAGCAACTCGCGCTGCGTCGTCACGGCGAGCGACTCACCGGTGCCGTTCTCGTTCACGCGGCTCGACCCGAAGGCCAGCCGATCGAGCAACTTCTGCAGCTCGCGTTTCAGCTCCGGCATTTGCTGCAGGGAGGTGCGCAGGGCGACGAGGTCTCGCGCATTGCCGGACACCTGGCTCAGCCGTCCAATCGCCCGTTCAATATCGCGCACCGACTTGAGCGCGGCGCGGATCGACGCGAGCAGCTCGGGCTCGTGGAGCAGATCGGCGATGAATTGCTGCCGCCGCTCCAGCTGACGCAGGTCGCGGAGCGGCTGAAGAATCCAGGCGCGCAGCTTGCGAGCTCCCATCGGCGTGACGGTGCGATCGAGCGCAGTCAGCAGGCTGGTGTCGCGCGGGCTGCGGGAGGCGACCAGCTCGAGATTCGCCTGGGTCGCGAGGTCGAGCACCACATGCTCGGACGGGGCGTCGCAGCGCAATGAAGTGAGGTGATCGATTTTGCGCCGCAACTGGTGCTTCAGGTAGTGCACGACCGCACCGGCCGCGGCGACCGCCTGCCGCATCTCCCCGCAGCCGAAACCATCGAGCGACTTCACCTTGAAGTGCTCGCAAAGCGTAAACGTCGCCTGCTCGGGAAGGAACGCGTAGCTGTCGTGCGGAAGTGTGCGTTCGAGCTGGGTGAATTGCTGCTGTTGCGCGTCGCTAACCAACAACTCCGCCGGCGAGACGCGCGCGAGTTCGTCGAGCAAGGCGGCGTTGCTCGCTACCTCGGTTAACCGGAATTCGCCGGTGCTCAGATCCGCATACGCGAAGCCAAATCTCCCCTCGCCCGCATGGATCGCGCCGAGATAATTGGCGCGCTTGGATTCCAGCAGATCCAACTCGCTGACAGTGCCCGCGGTGATGATCTGCGTGACCTCGCGCGTGACGATTTTGCCAGCCTGCGCTTCGCTCGTCTGGTCGCAGATCCCGACGCGCCGGCCGGCCTTGATCAGCTTGGCGATGTAGTTCTGCGCTGCGTGATACGGCACGCCGCACATCGGCACGCCGTTGCGTTTTGTCAGCGCCACGTTGAGCAGCGCGGAGGCGTCCTTCGCGTCGTCGAAGAACATCTCGTAGAAGTCGCCCAGCCGGAAAAAGAGCAGCGTGTCGGCCGGCACGCTGGCGCGCAGCCGCTGATACTGCTGCATCATCGGCGTGAGCGTTTCGGCCATCGGGGAAGCTTCGAATTGTGGGCGCGCTTTTGCGAGTTCCTAATTCCGCCGAACGGCGCACCCGCTGGTCATCCGGAGTCGTCGTGCGGTCCCGTGGCTGTGGCTTGAGGTTCCCCACGGGATTCCTCGACTCCGCTGCGCTGCGCTCGGAATGACGGTGTCCGTCGGTTGCGGACCACCTGAGCCTCGGGCACTCTAGTGATTGATATGAATCCTCCCCGGACTGCTTTCGCACTCGCCGCCGCGCTCTTCCTAGCCTGCAACGTGATCGATGCTGCCGACGCCCCTGGCGCCAAGACCATCACACCCGGCGATAACTTGGTCGTCGACGGCATTCCGCCGATCCCTGCTGAGATCACCGACAAGGTCGCGCGCTACACGGAGGCGCGCGCGGCGGTCTTCGCAGACTGGCACCCGACGAAGCCGGAGATGCTGATCGGGACCCGCTTTGGCGACACCCCGCAGGTGCACCTCGTGAATCAGCCGGGAGGCGCGCGCACTCAGCTCACGTTCTTTCCCGATCGCGTCGACGCCGCCTATTACGACCCGGCCAAGGGCGACTCGTTCATCTTCACCAAGGGAGCGGGCGGCAATGAATTCAACCAGAACTACCGCTACGATTTCGCTACCGGTGAGGTGACGATGCTGACGGACGGCAAGTCGCGGAATTCGCAGCCAGACTGGAGCAACAAGAGCGCTCAGATCGCCTACACCTCGACGCGGCGCAACGGCGCGGACACTGACATTTATGTCCAGACACCGAGTGATGCGAAGACCGACCGGATGCTCGCGGAAGTGAAAGGCGGGGGCTGGGGAGTGTCCGACTGGTCCCCGGACGACAAGCAGTTGCTGATCACAGAGTATGTCTCGATCAACGAGAGCTATCTCTGGTTGTTCAACGCGCAGACCGGCGAACGCAAAGAGATCACGCCGCGGCCGGCGGAAGGTGCGGAGAAGGTGTCTTACGGCAAAGCGTTGTTCTCGGCGGATGGCAAAGGCGTGTTCGTCACGACGGATCGGGAATCGGAATATCAGCGGCTCGCCTACATCAACCTCGCCGATGGGAAACACACCTACCTCGTGGCGGATGCGAAGTGGGACATCGATGACTGGGACCTGAGCCCGGACGGCAAGCGCATCGGCTACGCGTTGAACCAGGCCGGCACGAGCACGCTGCACATGCTCGAGATCGCGACCGCCGGCGCGGCCGTGGCGGCGAAGCCGGTGAAAGATCCCACGTTTGATCCTCCGCTGAAGGCGCCGGTCATCACCGGGCTCAAGTGGCACCACGATCCGAAGCAAGCCGCCCTCGCCTTCAACGTGAACAGCGCGCGCTCGCCTTCCGATGTTTACACCTGGTCGGTCGCCGGCGGGAAGAGCGTCACCGCACGCTGGACGATGAGCGAGACCGGCGGCATCCCGGCGACGCAGTTTGTCGAGCCAGAGCTCGTGCGCTGGAAGTCTTTCGATGGACAGGAGATCACCGGCTATCTCTACCAGCCTGACGCGAAGAAGTTCCCCGGCCCGCGTCCGGTCATCATTCAGATTCACGGCGGCCCGGAAGGTCAGTCGCGTCCCGGATTCATCGGGCGAAACAACTATTACGTGAACGAGATGGGCTGCGCGATCCTGCTGCCAAACGTGAGAGGGTCGACCGGTTACGGGAAGACATTCCTCAAGCTGGATAACGGGATGAAACGCGAGGACTCCTACAAGGACATCGCCGCGTTGCTCGACTGGCTTCCGACCCAGCCGAGTCTCGACAAGGATCGCGTCATGGTGACCGGCGGCTCCTACGGTGGCTTCATGACGTTGCAGGTGGCGTGGAACTATCCCGATCGCATCCGCTGCGCCGTCGACATCGTCGGCATCTCGAATCTCGCCACGTTCCTGAAAAACACCGAGAGCTATCGGCGCGATCTACGCCGGGTGGAATACGGCGACGAGCGCGACCCGCAGCAGGCTGAGTTCATGGAACGGATCGCGGCGACGAACAACGCGGCGAAAATCACGAAGCCGATGTTCGTGGTGCAGGGCGCGAACGATCCGCGCGTGCCGAAGACGGAGGCGATCCAGATCGTCGACACGCTGAAGAAGCAGGGCACACCAGCCTGGTTCCTGATGGCGAATGACGAAGGCCACGGCTTCGCCAAGAAGAAGAACGCGGATTTTCAGTTCTATGCCACGACGAGGTTCATCGAGGAACATCTGCTCGGCGGGCCGTCGACGACGAAGCCCGCGCTGTAGGTGTCAGGAGCCACGGCCCGCGAAGCAACGGTCACGGTCATCCTGAGCCGCGGAGACGGCGAAGGACCTCGCGCTGCCAGTTGTGCTTTGCGCGACCGTGGTTGCAGAGGCGGAGCGAGGGCTTCGTCGCAGCGCGGCCGATGTGTAAACCGCTGCGTGTCTGCGTGAGGTCCTTCGCCGTCTTCGCGGCTCAGGATGACCGCGCTGTTCGTCGCCGCGCGTTGTTTGTCGCCGCGCGTTGTTTGTCGCCGCGCGCGCTGTTTATCACCGCGCTCTTAATCGCCGCGCGTGATCGGCTAGCGGAGCGTCAGGCGACCTGCACGCCTTCGGAGGCGGTGCGCTGCCCATACAAGTCGCTGAGTCGTTGCGTCATCGCTCCGACTTCGCCGCTGCCGATGGTGCGACCATCGACACGCGTCACGGCTGCGAGTTCGCCCATCGTGCCCGTGCAGAACATCTCCTCGGCACCGTACACATCCGCCAACGTCAGGTCGCACTCCCGGTGCGGAATCTGAGTCGCGGCGCAAATCTCCAGCACCGTCGCGCGAGTGATTCCTTCCGGGCACGCGACCACGTAGCTCGTCGATACGCTCCCGTCGCGCACGATGAACACGTGCGTCGCGTTCGTCTCCGCGACGCAGCCGCGCAGGTCGAGCATGAGCGCGTCATCAGCGCCGGCATTGTTCGCTTCGATCTTCGCCAGGATCGAGTTCAGCAGATTCGCGTGGTGGATCCGTGGATCGAGGATCTCGGGTGGCGGCCGGCGAATTTTGCTCGTGATCAGCGATAAGCCAGCCTTCGAGTAGACGGGCGCCTTGTGCTCCGCGAGCACGATCAATGTCGGCCCGGTGCGGTTCAGCCGTGGGTCCATTCCCGATGTGACCTTGAGGCCGCGGGTCAGCGTCAGGCGAATGTGCACGCCGTCGCGCATCTTGTTGGCCGCGAGCGTGCGGCTGATTTGGTCGATCATCGCGACA
The DNA here is from genome assembly GCA_902805675.1 of uncultured Chthoniobacterales bacterium. Lineage (GTDB taxonomy): Bacteria > Verrucomicrobiota > Verrucomicrobiia > Chthoniobacterales > UBA10450 > JACCTI01. Next base: position 10,877 of record CADCTA010000082.1, read on the forward strand.
TCGGAAGGAATCTCCGCAAAGGCGAGCGCTTCCGCGGAGTCGCGCAGACGGCGCAGATGCTCCTGCAGCTTGAAGATGCGACCCTGGTAAAGTCGCAAACCTTCCCAGACGGCATCCCCGCCCTGCACGGCGGAATCGAACGGACTGATGCCAGCGCGATCGCGGTGCAGCAGTTCGCCGTTGATGTTGATCAACAGATCGCGGTTCCGCTCGTCGAATTCCTGCAGCATGACCGGATGGTAGGGACGCCGCGCTGCGGCGTCCAACGCGCGTGGCACGGCTGTTGACCGTGCGAGTACCGGAGACAGGGCACCGCCGCTCGGACGGCGCAGCGCGGCGTCCCTACCTCAGCGCAGCCGGTGTTGAGCAAGTCTTTCGTAGATTCCGCGACACGTCGCGTAGACCGATTCGAGTCTGGCTGGCACCTCCGCGTGCGAAGGGCTGGGACTTCGGAAGCCAGTCGAGGTCGCCACTTCCGTGTACCAGTGCTTCGCCCAGACGCCGTCGGTCTCGCGCAGCCCAGGAGCCCACGAGAGCATCGCATCGCTGAACTCCAGCCCGACCGCCTGGCACAGGAGCGTCAACGTTCGTCGTGGATTCTCGAGCACGTCCTTGGCATCGACCACCGGCGGCACCGTACCTGTCTGCAGCCGCACGATGTCGAAGATTTCCGCCTGCTGACGAAATCCCAGATCCTCGACTGTGGGCTCGTGGTTCTTCTTCGTGTAAGAGGCGATCACCTCGCGTGGATCGCGAATCAGGAAACAGTTCGTCACATCGCGGAGCCATGCGCGGCTGATGTGCGGCAGGAAGTGATGCGTCATCTGCTTCTGGTAGAAAACTGGCCTGCCATTCGGCGCGTCACCCGCGAGCGCGCGCACGACCTTTTCCCAGTCGCGCTCGCCGGCGGCAATGACTTCTTCAGCTCCGGGATGATCCGCGCGCGTGACGTCGAGATAATGCGCGTAGAACGGCTCGTCGACGACAGCGGTATCGGGCCGGTTGCCCCACGAGCGCATCATCGCGGTCGAGATATTTCGCGGCCCGGACCACATCGCGATCCGGGTAGGCGCACTGCCGGTCATCCGCCCGATCATGCGCAGCGGTGTTGACCCGAAGGCAACAACAGAATCAGTACCGTATGACAACCGGCGCGCAGTTTCCGGCAGAGCAGTCAAAGGCGGGCGAATTCAAACGCCAGGAAGATGCGTTCCGCGACTGGGTGAAACGCGACGGCTCGACGCCGTACAAGCCGGAACGCGGCCGGTATCATCTTTACGTTTCACTCGCCTGCCCCTGGGCGCATCGCACCATTATCCTGCGCCAGCTGAAGGGCCTCGAAGAGGTGATCGGCATGACGGTGGTGGACCCGGTGCGCGACGAGCGCGGCTGGGCGTTCCGCAGTGGCGAGGGCTACACCGAAGATCCGGTGAATGGGTTCCAGTTCCTGAGCGAGGCGTATGCAGCGAGCGATCCGGCGTTCGACGGCCGCGTCACCGTGCCGGTGCTGTGGGATACGCAGACGAACCGCATCGTCAGCAACTCCGATGATGACCTGCTCAGGATGTTCAACAGCGAGTTCGATGACTTCACCAGCCGGACCGAGGATTATTATCCGCGCGAGCTGCACGCTGAGATCGATGCGCTCAACGAGCTGATCTACAAAACGGTGAACAACGGCGTCTACATGGCGGGCTTCGCCACCCGGCAGCGGCCGTATGAGTTCGCGGCGCGGAAGCTATTTGAGACCCTCGATCAACTCGACGCCCGGCTGGCGAACCAGCGCTACTTGTTAGGCACGGCGCTGACGGAGAGCGACTGGCGTTTGTTTCCGACGCTCATCCGGTTCGACGCTGTCTATCACGGCCACTTCAAGTGCAACGTGCGCCGGATTGTTGATTACCCGAACCTTTGGCCGTACCTGCGCGATCTCTACCAGCACGAGGACGTGGCCTCGACGGTAAATTTCGACCACATCAAACGGCACTACTACTTCACGCACGATCACATCAACCCGACACGCATCGTGCCGATCGGGCCAGCGCTCGATCTCAGCGCACCGCACGGGCGCGAGCGGTTGTAGCGGCCGCTGTCCTCAGTGGGTCCTTGGCGCGGAAGCTCCCGGCAAATGGCGCTGAGACAGCCGAGGCTACAACTCGGCTGACGCCGAGTTTAGATCGAAGCTTTCGCGTAGACGCCGATCACCGGGTGCGGCGACGGGTTCTTCGTCTTGAAGTCGCTCACGAAACCGTCCGCCGTGCGAATCTCGACATGGCCCGGAAGCTTGGCGCCTTTGTAGTAAACAATGACCGATCCGACCGGCGCGGCCATCGGGTCGGTGATCGGAAGCTTCTCAAATCCGTGGTCACGCACCAGCTCGTCGCCGGCCTGTTTCGCAAAAACGGTCTTCGGGTAAGACGTCACCGCTCCTGAAGCGAGCAGCGCCTGTTTGACGTAACGCCAGCATTTCGACTTCGACCGCGCGTGCGCTCGCTCCTGCGCGATGGTAGCGGCTTGGCTCAGCGAGGGGTCGAATCGCGGATCGATCTTCTGAAACGGCGCCACGAGCTGTCGTTTTGCAGTCTCCTCGACGAGCGGAACTGAAGTCTGCTGCCCAGCCGCATCGGTAAAAGTGAACTGCGGCATCGCCGCCGGCTGCGGCTCCTGAGGAGCGATCTTTGCCGTTGGTGTGCTGCCGGGGTTCGAAAACGTGAAGGCGGAGCCAACAAGAATAACCAAGGGAAAGAGTCTTCGCATGCGGGCGCGTATATCGGCCACGAAGCCCACTTTCGCAACCACTTTTTTCTAGAGAACCGTAATTGTAAGTTGATGATGCAAGTTGTTCGTTTGCAATAATTTGCAGAAACAAAATATGTTCTACAAACATCCTCTTCTAAATTTTTTCCGGATTGTTCGTAGATGCTGTGTTTTTCCGCTCACGTCGGACGGCCTCCCGGGCCCGCAGCAGCGGGTCTCGGCCGCGAATTCGGTGGAGCGAACCGCGCTCGGCAACGCAAGCAGCACGCCTGAATACACGCCGCTGTCCAGCGCAGGCCCTGCAACTCGCGACGTGGTCGTTCGTTCGGATGGTTTTCGGCTTCGCGATCACGTTGCTTCACCGCAGCGATAACGACTGCCCAACCGATCAACGTCCGGCGTCGCCCGCAGCAGCCCTGATCCAGCGCGCGTTTCGAGGCGAATGGGAAACCGATCCCGTCGACGTCGATCACGCCGCTGCCGGTGAGCAGCGCGGGTTCGATAAGCCGACGTCGCCTGCGGCCCAGGCGGCAGACGATGGCAGCCGCGCGTCCGACCTCATCAGAGCGTCACCCGCAGCCACCCCGCGGCGCCTTCTGCACGGCGGCGGACGAGATGCTCGACTCCGCGGGGCCGACTACCCGCGCTTCGCGTAGACGCCGAGCAGCGCGTGACGGTCCGGCGTCTTGGAGCGGAAATCGCTCGCGAAGCCATCCTTCGTCCGCAGCTCGACGTGGCCTGGACGATTGCGACCTTTGTAGTAGACCAGCACGGAACCAACCGGCGCCGCATACGGGTCGCGGATCGGGAGCCGCTTGAAGCCGTAGCTCCGCACCAATTCGTCGCCCGCTTCCTTGGCATTCACCGTCTTCGGGTAGCTGTCGATCGCGCCGGACGCCAGCAACGCTTCCTTCACGTAGCGCCAGCAGCGGCGGCGCGTGGAAGCACGGGCGCGCTCCTCGGCGATCGTCGCCGCGCGGCGAAGCTTGGGATCGATCTTCGGGTCGATCTTTGCCAAGGGCGACGCGATCTGCGTCGGCAGATAGCCACGCACGATTTCAGCCGAACTCCGCTGACCCGCGGGATCTGTGTAGGTGAATTGCTTCTTCGCGGCGGCAGCCGGTGTGATCGGCGCAGAGCTCTTCGTGCTGGCACTGGCCGTCGGAGTGACCGCGGCGAAGGTCGTCGTGCTGCGGGAGATCGACTGGATGGCGGCGGCGCGTTCCGCAGCTGCGACACGATCGGTGGAGCGCGCGACGCGCTGCGCTGCGGTGACCCGCTCGGCCGCGACAGAGGCGACGAACGGCTGTGCTTCTACGATCGCGTCTGTCTTCGTTGCCGCCTTGTTGGCGGCGAAAATCTGGACTTCGGCCGCGGACGCCGATGCTGCCAGTGAGCAGCAACAGAGAAGCGTCGGAAGTGTAAATGGTCTCACGGGGCCGGTTTATGCCGTAGTCCGGCAGCACCAGCAAGGGAAATCTTCGGGCGCCGAGCCAGCAACCCGCCAGAGGGCTCGATCGAGCGCCACGCGGTTACGCGCCGGTCGGGCGCGAATTCGGATCGCTACGCCTTGGCGTAGACGCCGATCAGCTTGCGGCGCGAAGGCGTTGGCGTTGTGAAATCGCTCACGAAACCTGTCTTCGTGCGGATCTCGACGTGGCCGGGGCCTTTTGCGGTGTAGACGAGCACAGCACCTACCGGGGCCGCGTACGGATTGCTGATCGCGAGCTTCTTGAAGCCGTGATTGCGAGTCAGCTCATCGCCGGCCTGTTTGGCGTAAGCGGTCTTGGGATATGATTTCACCACGCCGGCGGCCACGAGCGCCTGTTTGACGTAACGCCAGCAGCGCGACTTCGAGCGAGCGTGCGCCCGCTCCTGCGCAATGGTGGCGGCGCGGATGAGGTCCGCGTTGACGCGCGGATCGATCTTCGCCAGCAGCGTCTTAGAGACTTTACGCTTCGCAGAGTCGTCCACGAGCGGCACCGAGACTGAGTTTCCTGTCGAATCCTTGAAGACGAATGGCTGCTTTTTGGCAGCGGCGCCATTGGTCTGAGCTGCGGTGGCAGATCCGGCCGCAACGCAGCCGCACAAGAGAATCAGGGGGATCAGTTTTCGCATCGGGTTGGCCTCTATAAAGCATTAAAGTTGCCTCGCAACCGCATTTCCGCGTAAAAATCGCGAAATCTCTCGGCCCCCGCTCGTCAGGGAGCGAAACAGCTGCGCAGCACGTTTTTCGAGCAGCTGTGAGCGTCCGAAAATCGGCTGCGCGTTGCCTTCGTTGCTCCCCGGGAGTAAGCAGAACCGTGAACGCGGTTCCCCCGTTTCGAAGAGTGAGCGTCGCGGTTCTCTTGCTGGTCGCAGCGGTGGCCGCGGTCCAGGCTGACGAAAAACAGACGTCGCAGGACGACTACACGCTTTACGAGCTACTCGCGCCAGACACGGCGTCGTTCAAGATCACGTACGAGGTGAGCGCCACCACGCCGGGTGCCGAGGCGTTCTTCAATCCGATCCGCAAAGGCAGCGTCGCGAGCGACGAGGCCGTCTTCGACATGATGACGGGCGCGCCGTTGAAGTTTGAGCAGGTCAGCGGGCAAAAGGCGCGTGAGACCGGACTGCCGGACGCTGACCTCGAGAGCGATTACATCCGCGTGCAGCTCGCGCGAGCAGTGCCGCCAGACGGAGGGCAGGCGCGCATCCGCATCATCAAGACCTACAAGGACGAGAAGAGCTATCGCCGCGAAGGCGAGAGCATTGTGTTCGATCGGCCACTCGGCATCCCGCGCAACGCGGTCGTGCTGCCTTCGGGCTTTCAGCTCACGGACTGCAATGTGCCCTCGCAGGTGCTGGCAGAGCCTGACGGCCGCACGCGGATCAGCTTCATGCACCAAGCTCCCGGACGCGCCGGGTTGATCCTAAGGGCGAAACCGGGTGCGCTCATCGGTGACGCTGCCAGGCCGCGCCCGCCCACCGACCGTCGCAGCTGGGAACCGCCGCCAGCCCAAGGACCAACAGAGCGCGCCCGCCTCAGCGAGCGCGCGCATCAGGACCGCGACATTGTCTATTACCTATTGTCGCCGGAGACGAACGCGTTCCGGTTGTCGCACGACTACACGGAGACGCGCGCGGGCACAGATCGCTACCTGAACGTCGTGCGCACCGGCAGCAAAGTGTCGGATCCGTCGGGGAGAATCCTGGACACCGGCGAGGAGATGAAAGTGGACGTGCTCACTGGCGCGCAGCTGAAGGAAGCCGGAGTCGACCCCGGCGACGAGAAGGTCGCACCCGATCAACAGGTGGTCGTCTTCCGCTTCTCAGCCGTGAAACAGGGCCACTCCGCGCGACTACGGATCTCGGAAACGTACACCGCGCCGCAGAGTTACCGCCTGGAAGGCGACGAGCTGGTCTTTGAGCGCAGCCTCGGGCGACCGCGAAATTCCGTCGTGCTGCCGCGCGGCTGGTATCTCACCGCGTCGGCGATTCCGTCGGTGATTCGCCAGACGCCGGACGGACTTACTCGCCTGGACTTCGTGAACGGCCGTCCCGACTCCGTTGACGTTCTGATCAAAGCGCGAAAAGCGCCCGCACCCGACGCGAGGTAGTGGCGACCTCGGCTGCTCCGGCGACGAGGCGACCGCGCAAAGCGCCATTGCCGAGGCTCCGCAGCCGAGCTGTCAACCGGTCGCACACGAGATCGCCTCCAGCTCGTGCGTGCGCAGCGTTTCGCCGTAAGCCGAGCGGGTTCCCCGCGGCCGATGCTAACTCCGCGAACGCAGCTCGCACCCGCCGTCGAAGAGCAGCGAGGACGCCGGGGCAGCCGACACGAAGCTCACCAGCTCGAGCCTCTGCAAACCGGGCACGTGAGCGCTGTGCGAGTGCAACGCTCAATTCGAAAGCGCCAGAATACTGGCGCACTCCAAAACGCTACCGCGGCGGCCAAAGTGCGGCGTGTCGCTTGCGTCTTGGAGTGCGGCGGTATTCCGCCGCTTTCGAACTAAGCGACCGCTGGCACCGCCGGTCCTGCCCGCCCTCCCTCTAAACCACACGCAGGTTTTCTTCTCGACGCGGGCCAAGGAGGCCGCTACTCGCGGAAGCATGACCGCCAGCGTGTCCGAGCAACAAATCTTCGCGCTCGAGCGTCCGGATCGCTCGCTCTGGACGCTCTACCTCATCCGCGCGGTGCTTTCCGGCCCCGCCATCATCATCACGCTGCCGCTCTTCTTCTTCCGTTTCCGCACGCTGCACTACCGCTTCGATGCGGAAGGAATCCACATGCGCGTCGGCATCCTCTTCCGACGCGAGGTGAACCTGACCTACGCCCGCATCCAGGACATCCACCTGCAATCCGGCGCGATCCAGCGCTGGCTCGGGCTCGCCGATATCCAGATTCAAACCGCTTCGGGCTCCTCGGGCGCGGAACTCGTTATTGAAGGGTTCAAGGAATACGAAGCGATCCGAGACTTTCTCTACACCCGCATGCGGGGCGCAAAAGGCGCACCGTCGGAACGCATGGCAGTCGCCGCGCCCGGCGCGCAGGCTGCGCTTGTTGCAGGTGAGACGAACGACGAGACGGTCACGTTGTTGCTGAGCATCCGCGACGAGCTCCGCCGCACGCGCGAGCTGCTCGAGCAGCGCAATACCAACGCGCCCCGCGCCTCAGGTTCTCCAGATGTATAAGGCGTTCCGCAGCTGGATCGAGCGGGTGCTGCGCATCCCGGAAGATCCCGATCCGCCGCCGGGCGACGAAGGGAGCACGCAGCTGTTCCGTGCCGCGCCCAATTACTACCGCTACCTGCTCGTGCAATGGGTGCTGCGGACAACCATCGCCGTCGCGGTGGTCGTGCCGATGGAAGTCATCCCGATGATCACGTCCATGAATCGCGTCGTCGATCGCGCGATCCCGCAGGCGTTCATGTTCCGCGCGCCGGCCTTGATCATCGCCATCGTGATCGTGCAACGGCTTTTCGCGCTGGCGCTCCTGCGCCTCGATTTCGAGAAGCGCTGGTACCTCGTCTCGAATCGGAGCCTGCGCGTGCGCGAAGGGGTCGTGAAGCTGCGCGAGATGACGATCACCTTCGCGAACATCCAGAACATCTCGATCTCACAAGGCCCGATCCAGCGCCTGCTCGGCCTGGCCGATCTGCGTGTCGACACGGCGGGCGGCGGCTCGCAGAAGAAGGAAAAGGAGGGCGAAGAGAACCTCCACGGCGTCCGCTTCCGCGGCGTGAACAACGCCGGCGAAATCCGCGAGCTGATCAACAGCCGCTTGCGCGAGCTGAAGGACACCGGCTTGGGCGATCATGATGACATTGCGTCCAGGCATCTCGCAGCACCGGCAGCCTCCTCTACGTCTCTCGCCGATCCGCTCCGCGCCGTCTTGCACGAAGCGACCGCGCTCCGGGACGCCGTCGCCCGCACCGCCGCGTTGTAGCGTCCGCTGTCTCAGCGGATCACGCCGCGTGCTGCCACGCCGGAGGCAGATGCGCTGAGGACAGCGCACGCTCCAACGCTTGCCTGCGGCCAACGTCCCACACAAATCTCGGGCCCGGCGCCCCTTTGTTCTCGTGCCCGACTGCTCGCAAGAAAATTTGAATCTGGTTTCGCGGCCCGCTGCATCTCACTCTTGCAGGTTAAACCCGGCGCGCAGGCGCCCCCGCTCAGGAGGTCCCCCCCATATGATGACTGATTTCCGCTTCGCTCTGCGGCAGCTCCGCAAGACGCCAGGCTTCACCGCGCTCGCCGTGATCACCCTTGCGCTCGGCATCGGGCTCAACACTTCGATCTTCAGCCTGATCAACGATCTCTTTCTGCGCGGGCTGCCGTTCCAGGAGCCCGCGCGGGTCCTGCGCATCTACGCTTCGTCGCCAAAGAACAAGGACGCCGAGTTCCCACTCGGCGCGCCGCGGTTCATGCATTACCGCGATGCACAAACGATGTTCTCCAGCTTCGCCGCCGAGAATGGCGCCGGCGCAACGTTGACCGGTCTCGGCGATCCGGTGCAGATGCCGATCTGGCGCGTAACCGCGAACTACTTCGACGTGCTCGGCGTCCGGCCAGTGAAAGGGCGCACGTTCCTGCCCGAGGAAGAAGAAGGTGCCGACGTCGCGATCATTACGGAGCAGTTCTGGCGCAATCGCCTCGGCAGCGACCCGAATGTCCTCGGCCGCGCCATCACGCTGGACGGAACGGCGCACACGATCGTCGGCGTGATCCGCAAAATGCCGGCGATCTGGTCCGGCCCGCTGGCGGAAGTCTGGACGACCAAGCCGCTCGTCATCCCCGGCTTCTCGCATGAGCGCATGATGCGCGGCACCGGCTTTCTCCGCGTCGTCGGCCGCTTGAAGCCGGGCATCACCTACGACCAGGCGCGCGCCGCGCTCGGCCCGCTCGACCAAAGCTACCGCGCACAATATCCCGAGAAGATCGACGCCGAGTTCACCACCTTCTTCAAGCCGCTGCCGGAAGACGTGAACGGCGATCTCAGGCCGGTCTTCGGCACTTTGCTCGCCGCAGTTGGCTTCGTCTTGCTGATCGCCTGCAGCAATGTCGCCAATCTCCTACTGGTGCGATTCAGCGGCCGGCGACGCGAGATCGCGCTGCGCCTCGCGATTGGCGCGTCGCGGACCGGCGTGCTGCGGCTCTTCGTTCTCGAGAGCCTCCTCGTCAGCGCGTTCGCGGGCCTCGTGGGCGCGGTGCTCGCGTGGCAGCTGGTCCCGCTCATCCCGAAACTCGCGGCGAATTTCCTCCCGCTGGAAGCGAACGCCACCGCCGCGCTTTCGCTCCCGGTGCTCGGTTTCACGCTCGGTCTCTCGCTCCTCACCGGCCTTATCATGGGGCTCTATCCGGCGTGGCAAAGCTCCCACGCCGATCTCGTCGATGGACTGAAGGAAGGCGGCCGCGGATCGAGCGGCAGCATCCGTCAGCAACGCTTCCGCAAGATCCTCGTCAGCGCGCAGGTCGCGCTCTCGGTCACGCTGTTGGCCGGCGCAGCGTTGCTCATCGTCAGCTTCATTCGCCTGAGCCGCCAGGAAGCCGGATTTAATCCGGCGAACCTTTGGGTGGCCGCCCTCACCTTGCCACAGGCGCGCTATCCCGACGTCGGGGCGCGGGCCCGTTTCATGGACCAGACACTCAACACGCTGCGGGCTTTGCCCGGTTTCGAAAGCGTCTCGATGAGCCTTGGCGTGCCGTTGACGGGCGGTGCCGGCGCCACGCTCTATGCACCTGGCGATCGCGAGGTGCCGCCGGTGCCGGAACGTCAGAGCGGTCCATCGAACAACACCACGCCGGGTTGGTTCCGTACCTGGAGCATTCCACTGATCGCGGGGCGCGACTTCAATGAGCACGACATCGCCGATCGTCCTCCGGTCGTCATCATCAGCAAATCGGGCGCGAAGAAGCTCTTCGGCGACGAGAACCCGATCGGCAAAACGCTGGTAGTGACTGCGTTGAGTGTGCAGGCGGAGATCGTCGGCGTGGTCGGCGATGTCCGCTCCGTGCAGCTCGCGCAGCCCAACGACATGGAATTCTACCGGCCGATCCTGCAGGACAACTTCCCGTTCGCCGGCATCACGGTGCGGAGCACGATCAAACCGGAAGCGGTCACGAAGCTCGTGCAAACGGCCCTCCAGAACATCGATCCCGGCCTCGCCCTGATCCAGCCGCAGGCGATGGACAACCTCGTCGCCCAATCGCTCGGTCAGGCGCGGCTCATGATGATCTTGCTGGCCGTCTTCGCGACGGTGGCCTTGCTGCTGGCGACCGTCGGCATCTACGGTGCGGTCGCCTACACCGTCGAGCAGCGCACCGGCGAGATCGGCGTCCGCATGGCGCTCGGCGCGCAAACGTCCGACGTCCTCCGCCTCGTCTTGAAGCAAGGCATGACGCCGGTCGTGATCGGCCTGGTGGCGGGCATAGCCGCCGCGCTGGCGCTCGGCCGCTTGCTGACCACGCAGCTCTACGAAATCTCGCCGCACAATCCGCTTCTGCTTGGTGGCACGGCCGCCATTCTGGGTCTCGCAGCGCTGCTCGCGTGCCTTTTCCCCGCGCGCAAAGCGACGCTGCTGAATCCAGTGCAGGCACTACGCGCCGAGTAGAGACGCAGCGTTCGCGCGATCGGCGCGAAATAATTTCAAGCGCGCGAAGATTCTCCTATTGACAGTCTATAGGAGAGTCGTCATTCTGCTCATACAGACGCTCTATACGAAGCGAACAATGAACGACAAAAAAGCTGATCTTCTCCAGGGCACGCTCGATCTCCTCGTGCTGAAAGCACTTTCACTCCAGCCGCTCCACGGGCTCGGAGTTTCAAACCGCATCGCCCAGATTTCCGATGGGACTTTCGACGTGAAGCCAGGCTCTCTCTTCCCGGCGCTGCACCGCATGGAAGAAGCCGGCTGGCTGAAGTCCGAGTGGGGTGAATCCGAGAACAATCGCCGCGCCAAGTTCTACAGCCTAACGAAGGCCGGACGCCGCCAGCTGGAGGCCGAGACCGAAGGCTGGGAGCGCATCTCGATGGCAATGATGAGCGCACTCCGCGCCACCTGAAAGAAAGGCCACCCCCATGACCAAGATGATTTCACGAGCCGGAAGTCTCCTCCGCAACACGACTCACAAAGAACAGATCGATCGCGAGCTGACGGAGGAGGTCAGCTCCTACGTGGAAATGCTGACGGAGGAAAAGATGAAAAACGGAATGAACGAACAAGACGCGCGCCGTGAGGCGATGATGGAAGTCGGCGGAGTTGAACAGGTGAAGGAGGAGGTGCGCGCGAGCCGGACGGGCTTCAGCCTCGAAACCTTCATCATGGACCTGCGCTACGGCATGCGCTCGTTGCTGAAGAAGCCGGGTTTCACCATCACTGCTGTAATCGCGCTCGCGCTCGGCATCGGCGCGAACACCGCCATCTTCAGCGTCATCAACGGCGTGCTCCTGCGTTCGCTCGCCTACGCGAACCCTGACAAGATCGTGATGCTCTGGGAGCGGAGTGTCACCGGGACGCGCACGCAGAACGTCGTCTCGCCGGGAAACTTCCTCGATTGGCAGAAGCAGAGCACCTCCTTCGAGCACATGGCTGCGGTGGCCGATCAACGCGTGAACCTGACCGGCGGCCGGGGCGAACCGGAAGAAATCAAAGCGCAGCTGGTTAGCGACGGCTTCTTTCAGGTGCTCGGTGTGCAGCCGTTCACCGGCCGCTTCTTTTTGCCCGAAGAGAACAAGGTCGGGAATGATCTCGTCATCATCATCAGCCACGAGCTCTGGGTTCACCGTTTCGGAGCTAATCCCGCCGTCGTCGGCCAACAGGTGACCATCTCTGGACGGCCGCGCACCATCGTCGGCGTCATGCCGCCGGGCTTCCATTTTCTCGATAACCAGGTGAAAGCCTGGGTGCCCTACGCGCTCGATCCGGCGCTTGATTATCGCGCAATCACCGGACGCTTTCTGCGCGTCGTCGGCCGACTCAAACCCGGCGTGAGCGTGCAGCAGGCGCAAGCGGAACTGACCGGTATCGCGAAGCAACTCGAGCAGGCGCTGCCGAAGTTTAACACCGGCTGGACGGTCAACGTCCTCCCGATCCACGAGCAAGTCGTCGGGGAGATCCGCCCAATCCTCATCGTGCTGCTCGCGGCCGTCGCGTTCGTTTTGCTGATCGCCTGTGCAAACGTCGCAAATCTGCTGCTCTCGCGCGCTGCGGCACGGCAGAAAGAGCTCGCCCTGCGCGCGGCGCTCGGCGCCGGCCGGATGCGGCTCGTTAGGCAAATGCTCACCGAAAGCGTGCTGCTCGCGCTGATGGGCGGCGTGCTTGGCGTGCTGCTCGCCTACTGGGGCATCCAGTTGCTGATCGGCTTCGGACCCGACAACATCCCGCGCTTGAGCGAGATCTCGATCGATCTGCGCGTCCTCGCCTTCACCTTCGGCATCTCGCTGCTGACGGGGGTGCTCTTTGGCATGATCCCGGCGCTTCAGGCCTCCCGGCCCGATTTGAACGACGCCCTGAAGGAAGGCTCACGCGGCTCGACCGGCGGCCGCAGCCGCACGCTGCGCAACGTGTTCGTCGTCACCGAAGTGGCGCTCGCACTGATCCTCCTAATCGGCGCCGGACTCATGATCCGCAGCTTCATGCAGCTGCAATCGGTCCAGACCGGCTTCAATCCCGAGAACGTGCTAACGATGCGCGCGCAGCTGCCGAAGAAGGGCTATCCGGAGCCGCACCACATCGTCGATTTCTTCAAGAAGGCGCAGGACCGCATCGCCGCGGTACCCGGTGTGCAGGCGGTGGGCGCGATCAGCTACCTGCCGCTCACCGGTCTCGCGTCGCGGGATGGCTTCAAGATTATCGGCCAGCCAGCGCCCAAACCAGGCGAGGAACCTGGAGTGGAGGTGCGCGTAGTCACCCCGACGTACTTCCAGGCGATGGGAATCCCGTTGCTCAAAGGACGGCTGCTCAACGAACGCGACGTGAAGGAGACGCGCGTGCTCTTGATCAACGAAACCCTCGCGAAACGCTATTTCCCGAACGTCGACCCAGTCGGCAAGCAGATCGAAGTCTCCTGGGACGGCAGCGGGCCCGATGAGATCGTCGGCGTCGTCGGGGATATCCGCGAAGGCGCACTGAACAAGGAGCCGGAACCGGCCATCTACTGGTCGCATCCGCGCGAGCCGTATTCCGGGATGGCGCTGGTCGTGCGCACGTCAGGCGACGCCGCGCGCTTCGGCGCGGCCGTGCAAAGGGAAATTCGCGGCATCGATCCGGAGCAGCCGATCGCGGATGTGCGGACCATGAAGCAGGTCATCGCGAAGTCGATTGCGCGGCCGCGTTTCAACACGCTGTTGCTCTCGATCTTCGCCGCCGTGGCGCTCGTGCTCGCTTCCGTCGGGCTGTACGGGGTGATGAACTACTCCGCCACGCAGCGCACGCATGAAGTCGGCATCCGCATGGCGCTCGGCGCCACGCGCGCTGACATCATGAAGCTCGTCGTCGGCAATGGCATGCTGCTCACACTGATCGGCATTGGCATTGGTGTCGTCGCATCGATCGGACTTACGCGCGTGATGCAGAGTTTCCTCTTTGGCGTCGGCGCGACAGACGCGGTCACATTCATCGCGGTCTCTGGGTTGCTCATCGCTGTCGCGCTGATCGCGAACTACATCCCGGCACGCAAAGCGACTCGCGTGAATCCAGTGATCGCGCTGCGCTACGAGTAGGCACCGCGAAGCAGAATCGCGGTTGTGCAAGCCGCCGAGGTCTCGTAGTTCTTTGGGTCCGGATCGTTCCCGACCTCCCGCTATGAGAACGTTGGTTATCGTCGCTGCGCTGCTCAGCCTCGCCTCAGTGTCCTTTGCACAGGAGTCGCCGAAAGCGCCCGCGCGCAAGCTCATCCCCTACGACTACTACATCGACGATCTGCCGAACGATCTGCGGCTAGTCACGATCCCGACCGACTACCCGAATCTCGTCGCCTTTTACCTCGTGGTCGCGACCGGCTCGCGGAATGAAATCGAGCCGGGGAAAACCGGCTACGCGCACTTCTTCGAGCATATGATGTTTCGCGGGAGCGAGAATTATCCCCCCGGGAAGCGCGACGAGATCATGCAGCGCGCCGGCGCTGCGACGAATGCCTACACGACCGACGATCGCACGGTGTACCACGCGACGTTCTCGAAGGAAGACTTGCCGGAGATCATGAAGATGGAGGCGGACCGCTTCCAGCGCCTCAAGTACGCCGAGCCGGAATACAAGACCGAGGCGCTCGCGGTGCTCGGCGAATACAACAAGAACATCGCCGCGCCGACCCTCAAGCTGCAGGAGACGCTGCGCGCGACGGCGTTCAAGGAGCACACCTACAAGCACACCACGATGGGCTTCATCAAAGACATCGAGGATATGCCGAACCAGTTCGACTACAGCTGGCAATTCTTCCGCCGCTACTATCGGCCGGAATACACCACCATCCTCGTGGTCGGCGACGTAAAGCGCGACGAGGTGGTGGAGATGGTGCGGGCGAATTTCGGCACGTGGCCGCGTGGCGATTACAAGCCGGAAATCCCTCGCGAGCCGGAGCAGAACGAGCCGCGCACCGCACATGTCGATTGGGCTACGCCGACGCTGCCGTATGTGACGGTCGCGTTCCACAATCCCGCGTATTCGGACGAGCAGAAGGACTACGCGGCGCTCGATCTGTTGTCCGCGGTCGCGTTCGGGCAGAATTCCGAATTGTATCAAAAGCTCGTGCTCGAAGAGCAGAAGGTGGACGCACTGAGTCCATCGAACCCTGAACGCGTGGATCCGCATCTGTTCACGGTGACGGCGCGCGTGAAGGACGCGAAGGATGTCGACTACGTGCGCGATCAGGTGCTCGCGACCTTCCAGCGCCTCACGACTGAGGCGATTCCACAGAAGAAGCTCGATGACACCCGCGCGCGCCTTCGATACGAGACGGCGCTCGGGTTCGACAGCTCGGAGGCAATCGCTGGAGCGGTCGCGCCATTCCTTGCCCTGCGACGAACGCCCGAGACGATGGATCGCCTGTTTACGACGTACGACACAATCACGCCGGAAGATGTGCGCTCGATCGCAGCGAAGTATTTCACCGAGAACAAACGCACGATTGTGACGCTCGCGACGAAAGCCGGCGCAGGCGCAGCGAAGACGGAGGCCGGGAAATGATCGCGCGTTATCTGTTAGCCGCGCTGCTCACGCTCGCCCTTTCACAAGGCACCTTCGCGCAGAAGAGCTCGCCAAAAGCCGCGAAAGACGCAAAGGCTGCTGCGATTCCGACGGTCCTCGAGCCGAACCGCTCGCCGCTCGTCACCTTCCGCATCCTGTTCATGACAGGCTCGGCGAGCGATCCGGCGGGCCAGGAAAAA
>CADCTA010000083.1 GCA_902805675.1 uncultured Chthoniobacterales bacterium
CGCCGAGACTGCGCCGACACTCCCGCCGATATTGCCGCTGAAACTGCAAGCGCGGAGGGTTAGCGCGGCCGTGTCGGCACGCACCGCGCCTGCGGAATTCGGATTGCGGCCGTTAGCCAGCGTCAAACCCGAAAGCGTCAGCCTGTTGCCGCTTGTTACCGTCAGAAGAGTGAACGCGGGTGTTCCGGCGGCCGTGCTGCGGCGGATCGTTACCGCCTCGTCGTCACGCCGATCATTCAGGACCTCGGTGTTGCCGCTCAAGACCGGCAACTCGGTCGTCAGGTCGATCACGTGCGGGCCGCCACCCGGCAGGTCGAACCTGATCGTGTCGTCGCCCTCATTGCTGTTCGCGCTGGCGATTGCTTCCCGGAACGAGCCAGGCCCATCGTTGTTGGCGCTCACCACTGTGAATGTGCTGGCACCGGCCGAAAGACCGCTGATCGACAACGAGGCGATCAGAGCTCTGAGCAGAAGAGCGCGCATGTAAGAACCGATCGTGGCGAGAGTTCTCGCTGGATTCAAGGAAAAACTTGGCCCGCACGGCAATGGCGGCTGCCTGCACGGTCACAGCGACACGAGTGAGGGAGCGACTGGTCGGCTGTCGCCTGTATTCAGCCAGGCAGAATCAGCGCCGAGGATGCGATCGACGCTGATGCGAGAAGCACCGGGACGCGAGGGCCTGCGCATGCCGCGAAAGGGAACCAGCGGCGTGCGTGTGCCCCAAAATCTAACTGCACTGCAGCTACTTGGAGTGCTTGGTTGTCACCAAACTCTTCCGGACTGTATCGTCTGGCGATGGCACCTTCCGATGAAGAGCTGTGGCGCGAACAATGCCGCGCGCAATTGCAGCGCGATGTGGCCAGGCGGATCAAGTACGGCTTCTGCCACGTGCACAAGCCGGGTCTCGATGACGCGCCGGATCGCGCGTTCGCCACCATGGCCGAGTATCGCGCCTGGTGCGACGAGAGCCTGCCGCAGTACCTCGGCTATCGTGCCGCGCGCGATCGGTAGCATGCCGCAGAGCAAATTTACGCCCGCACAGCGGAGGAGCTCGCGGCCGCCTTCGCGGCCGAAGCGGTCGATTATCTCTTTATCGGCAAGAGCGGCGCGATCCTGCTCGGTTACCCGGACACCACTCAGGACGTCGATCTCTTTCTGCCGCGCTCGCGGGACAACGCCGAACGCGTCTTGCGCGGTCTGCAGCGTCTGGGCTTCGAACTCGATCCGGCACTCACCATCTCCATCCTTGCAGGAAGCGAGATCGTGCTCATGAAATCAGGTCCGTTTGCTTTGGACTTGATCCATGCGCCGGATGGGATTGAGAGCTTCGAGGCGGCGAAAAGCCGCTCGGTGCTCGAAGATGGACGCTTCCCGGTGGCTTCGCTGGACGACATCATCGCGAGCAAACGCGCAGCCGGCCGCGAGAGAGACGTCGCCGACGTTCGCCGGCTGGAGCAGTTCAAGATGGAATACCTTCGGCGGGACCAACGATGACCGTTCTCGACGTACTGCAATCGACGACGGCGTACTTCAAGAAGCGCGACGTCGAGAGCCCGCGCCTGAACGCCGAGCATCTGCTCGCGCACGCGTTAGGTTTGAAGCGCATCGAACTGTATCTCGAGTTCGAGCGTGCGCTCACGGAAGCGGAGCTCGCGCCGCTCCGCGAGCTGGTGCGGCGTCGCGGGCAGGGCGAACCGCTCCAGCATCTGCTCGGCACGGTGGAGTTCTGCGGCCGCACATTTATCTGCGACAAACGCGCCCTCATCCCGCGCCCCGAGACGGAAGAACTCGTGGAGCAGCTTCTGAAGCTCGAATGGCCGCGCGACTCCCGCATCCTCGACGTAGGAACCGGCAGCGGCGTAATCGCGATCAGCCTCGCCGGCGAATTGCCGCACGCGCACGTCGACGCAATCGATGCGTCCGAAGACGCACTCTCGCTCGCCCGCGAGAACGCGGCGCGGCTCCTCCCCGACCGCGCGATCGAATTCAAGCAATCGGACCTGATGCTATACGTGAGTCACGTATACGATCTGATCGTCGCGAACCTTCCGTACGTGCCCGCTGGTGAGCGAGGCAGCGTTTCACGTGAGGTGTTGCGCGACCCGGAAGCCGCCGTGTTCGCTGGACCGGCGGGCGATGAGGTGATTCGCCGGTTGATCACCGATGCTCCGCCGCGGCTGAACCCCGGTGGAATGCTCGCGCTCGAGATAGGAACCAGCCAGGCGGACGCGCTCGCGGCCTTCCTCGGGGAGCAAGGCTACCACGATGTTTCCGCGCGACAGGATTACGCAGGTGTGACACGATTCCTGTTCGCACGATATGGATAAAATTCTGGTTCACGGCGGCCATCCGCTCTCCGGCTCGATCAAAATCAGCGGCTCGAAGAATTCGGCCCTGCCGATCCTCGCCGCGACACTGCTGACCAAGGAGCAATGCGTGCTCCGTCACGTGCCGGACCTGAGCGACACCAACTACATGGTGCAAATCCTGACGCATCTCGGCGCGTCGGTGGAGCGCGCGAGCGGCACGGTTGCGGTCCAGGCTGAGAAGGTGGAATCGACCGCGCCGTACGACGTCGTGCGGCGCATGCGCGCATCCGTCTGCGTGCTCGGCCCGCTGCTGGCACGTTGCGGCGAGGCCACCGTCTCGTTGCCGGGCGGCTGCATCATCGGCGATCGCCCGATTGATTTGCACCTCCGGGGATTCGAGGCACTCGGCGCCGGGATTCGAGTCGAGAACGGCAACGTCCGGATGTTTGCGCCAAAACTGCAAGGCGCAGTCATTAATCTGCGCGGCAAGTTCGGCCCCACGGTTCTCGGCACCGACAACGTCATGATGGCCGCGGTGCTCGCGGAAGGCACCACCGTGATCGAAGGCGCAGCCGCAGAACCGGAAGTGTGTGATCTCGCGGATTTCCTGAACAAGATGGGCGCGAAGATCGAGGGCGCCGGCACGCGGCGTTTGATCATCGAAGGCGTGAAGGAACTCCACGGCGTCGAGCACGACATCATTCCCGATCGCATTGAAACAGGCACTTTCCTCGTCGCCGCTGCGATCGCCGGTCAAGGCGTGACCGTGAAGCGCGCGGACCCGAAGCATGTCGCGTCAGTAATCAGCGCGCTGACAGAGGCCGGCTACAACGTCACCAACACTGATGACTCCATCACCGTCTCGCCGAACGGCACGTCCAAACCGCTCAAGATTTCGACCGAGCCGTACCCCGGATTCCCGACCGACATGCAGGCGCAGATGTGCGCGCTGCTTTCTACGACCGAAGGCATCAGCGTCGTGACGGAGAATATCTTCCCGCAACGCTATATGCATCTCGCCGAGCTGAAGCGCATGGGCGCGCAGGTGGAGATCGAAGGCGCAACCGCCACGATCCAGGGCGTCGAGAAACTGCTCGGTGCGCCGGTCATGGCGAGCGATCTGCGCGCATCAGCCGCGCTCGTGCTCGCCGGGTTGAAAGCGGAAGGCGTGACGGAAATCAGCCGCGTCTATCACATCGATCGCGGCTACGAGCACATCGACGAAAAACTCGGCGCGCTGGGCGCTCACATCGAGCGCGTGAAGGCAGACTAGGCAGGGACGCTGCGCTGTGGGAGTCGGAGGCGTGTTGCCACTGTACGACGTCCGCGACTCGCCAATGCGCGTGTTTGCGTGAGGTCCTTCGCCGTCTTCGCGGCTCAGGATGACCGGCTTTTGCGGCGCAAGCATGTTGGGCGGCGTGGATTTGAAGAGCGTGACGGCGCTTGCACCGCGTCCGCGGTCCTTACCTGCCCGCTCGTCACCGGCTCGGTGAGTGATACAATTGATCTATGAACCCCAGCCGCGAGCCACAGCCGTTACCGAGCGACAATCAGGCCCGCACCTGGACGGTCGCGTGTCACGCCAGCGCGTTGCTCGGCTTCTTCGTGCCTGCCGGCGGCCACATCCTCGCGCCGCTGATCGTCTGGCTGATGAAACGCGCCGAGTCCACCGAAGTGGATGAACACGGCAAGGAGTCGCTAAACTTCCAACTCTCGATGCTGATCTACAGCATCATCGCGGGAATCCTGATGTTCGTGCTCATCGGCTTCGTCCTGCTGCCGTTGCTGCACGTGCTGAATCTCGTCTTCGTGATCATCGCATCACTGCGCGCGAGCGAGGGAACGCTCTACCGCTACCCGCTCACGATCCGCTTCCTGAAGTAAAGCGACCGCGTCATCCCGAGCGAAGTCGAGGGATCCCGTGGCAGTACACTGAGTAGAGCAACGGGGTTCCTCCACTTCGCTGCGCTCCGGTCGGAATGAGAGCGAGCGGGTGCACCGGTTGAACGCCGACGTGCGCAGCGGTGCCGGCTGCGCTACATCTGTCGGCTCATGAATCCCGCTGATGAGGCCGCGCTGCGGACGTCCGTCGAGAACCGGGCGCAGACCGGCACCGAGCTCGCGCGGGGCGCGATCGTCAACACCGTCGCGCTCGTCGCGGCAAATCTGCGCGGCATCTTCACCTTCCTCATCGCGCGCCTGCTCGGGACATCCACGCTCGGGACCTTCGGCATCGCGTGGTCGACCACTGACTTGTTCAGCAAGCTCGGCATCTTCGGCATGGACACGAGCACGATTGCGCTCGTCTCGGCGCGGCAGGCGGAGGGCGACACTCGCGGTAGCCGCGCATTGCTCCGGCGCGCGGTGACGTTCGGCTTATTGTTCAGCGTTGCGACCGCGCTCTTCGGCATTCTTGGTTTTCAGCTGATCGGCGATCGCTTCGGGCTGCCGCCGGACGTGGTGCGGAGCACATCTTTGATGTTGCTCGCCATCCCGGGCATCGCGCTCTACCGCATCAGCAACGGCGTTTCGCGCGGGATGAAGGTCATGAAGCACGACCTTTACTCGAAGGGGTTCACCGAGACGTTCGGCACGATCCTGGCCTTGCTGGTGGCGATCGCAATTGGGCTTCGCGACATCGCGCCGGTCGTGGCGGTGTTGTTTGGAACCGGAGCCGGCGGACTGATGGCCTACATGCTCGCGCGGCGGTTATTCTCGGACGGCGGAGGGATCAATGCAGCGGCTGGCGCCAAGCCATCGATCCTTCGATTCTCTGCACCGATCGCGATCTACAGCCTGCTCAACCTCCTGATCATGCGCATGGACGTGCTGCTGCTCGGGTTCATCGGGCCTTCGGTCGGGGTGACGATGGCGACGGTCGGCATCTTTGTCGCCTCGGTCGAGGTGGCGGGCGGGATGCGCAAGGTGCGGCAGGCGTTCGATCCGATGTTCACGCCGATCATTGCGCGGCAGTCGGCCGTGCAGGACCGCGCCGGGATGGAGCAGAGCTTTGCGCAGCTCGCGCGCTGGGTGCTCGCTGCGCAATTGCCGCTCATGGGCGTGCTTTGTTTGTCCGGAGGAATCGGGTTGCGCATCTTCGGCCCGGGCTTCGAAGCGGGTGCGAGCTGGGTGGCGCTGCTTGCGATCGCGCATGCCACCAACAGTTTCGTCGGCCTCGCGGAGACCGTGATCATGATCCAGCGGCCAATGCTCAACCTGATCAACTCGGGCGGCACGGTCGTGCTGCAATTCGGCGCCAGCCTGCTCCTCATCCCGTCGTTAGGCGCGACGGGCGCGGCGCTTGGGATGGTGCTCGCGTACGTCACGCAAGGCGTGCTGCGCTACCTCGAGCTGCGATTCCTCTTCAAGTGGAACTGGCCCTGGGGTGCACTCGCACGGCCGGCTTTGGCGTTCGCGATTGCGTTCACGATTGCGCTGCCGTTGCGACTGTTGATCGATGGCTGGCAGGGCGAACTCGCGTCCGGGCTGACCTTCCTCGCCGCGTATGTGGGAGCGTGGAAGGTGATCGGATTGGAGGAATCCGATCGCGTGGTGCTTCGCCAGCTCTGGAGCGGGCGGCGGCGCAAGCGGCGCTTGCAGGAAGACGACGCCGCGTGACCAGCAGGGTCATTCCGCGCGAAGTCGAGGAAACCCGCGGCATGACCGAACGGTTTGCCACGGGATTCCTCCACTACGCTTCGCTTCGGTCGGAATGACAGCGGGCACGGGATTCCTCCACTGCGCTTCGCTTCGGTCGGAATGACCGGGCTTTAGCCGGCCAGTTCGCGCAGCGTCTTCATGTTCTCGACGTCTTCGAGCAGCTCTTTGCCTTTCGGCGTCTCGAGCACCTTCGGGACTTTTCGGAACCGCGGATCGCGCATGATGAAGCGGAAAGCATTCAGCCCGATCTTGCCTTTGCCGATGTGCTCGTGACGATCGACACGCGAGCCGCGCTCCGTCTTCGAGTCGTTCAGGTGCAACGCTGCCAGGCGCGAGATGCCGATCGTGCGGTCGAACTCTGCAAACATCTTGCGCGTGGAGCTCTCCGTCCGCAGATCGTAGCCGGCGGCGTGCACGTGCGCAGTGTCGAGACAGACGCAGAGGCGGTCCGGCTCGCGCACATTGTCGATGATGTAGGCGAGCTGCTCGAAGCTGTCGCCGAGGCAGGAGCCCTGGCCTGCTGTCGTCTCGAGCGCGATCTTCGTCTTCAGCTTCGGGAGCACCGTATGCACGGCGTCGATGGAGCCGACGATTTTATCGAGCCCGGCTTGCTCTCCAGCGCCGAGATGCGCGCCAGGGTGCATGACGAGAAACGGGAGCTCGAGTTGATCCGCGCGCGTCAGTTCCTCGGCCAGTGCCCGCAGCGAGTTCGCGTGAAACTGCGGGTTCGTAGCGGAGAGATTGATGAGGTAGTTCGCGTGCGCGAAGACCGACTCCAGCTCGCAACGTTGCGTGTGCTCGATGAACGCCTTGATGTCTGCGCGATCCAGCGGCTTGGCGAACCATTGCATGTTGTTCTTCACGAAGATCTGCATCGCGTTGCAGCGGATGGAGCAGGAGCGCTCGATCGCGCGATGCACGCCACCGCCGATCGACATGTGCGCGCCGAGCAGGAGCTTGGACGAGCGCCCGGCCGGCGGCTGTTTTACCGCGGCCGCTGGCTTCTTTTTCGCAGGCATCTAGAAGCGCTTCGGATGCCAGTTCGGTTTCGAGAGCGGCCCGTCGCCTTTGTATTCGAACAGCTCGTAGAGGGGCTCGAGAACGACGCCGGGGCCTTTCTTTGGATCGACGCGAACGTTGAAGTCCAGACGGTTGTCGAGGAAATGCAGATCACCGTTGCCGCGGAGACCGAAGGAGCGACCGGAGACTTTGAAGTCCTTCGTGTTGATGACGCCATCGCGAATCGTGAAGCTCGCACTCGCTTCGCGCTGCACGCTGTGACCCGACCCGGGGATGATCGACGACATCAGATTGGACAAGGGCCCAAACACGGGAATCGAGAACACGGTCCCGTTCGCGATGCGGAGTTTGCCGGCCCCTTCCATGGTGCGTGCGTCGGCACCGCGCATTGTGAAGTCGTAGGTGCCGGACAGCTCGCCGCGGGCGGTGTCGAAGTCGAAGTAGAGCTTGGTCAGCTTCGGGAAGTCGACGTTCTCGGCGGCGACGCTGGCGCTGTATTGCGAGTCGCCTTTCGCGAGTGAGATGTCGGCGGCGAGCTTGACCGCACCATCAAAGAGCGGCCCCTCCGCGTTCAACACCTGCAGGCGATCGTCGGTGAAAAGCAGCCGCCCGTTCGCGTGCTCGAAGCCGAGCGTCTTGCCGAGGAATTGGTAATCCATCCCGTCCGGCGCATCGATGCCCACTTCAAGGCGCGTGTTCTTGCCGCCTTTGAATTGCACCACGCCATTCGCGGTGAGATCCGGGATGTGGCGGAACTTATAAGGCGCGAGCACCTTCGCGAACTTCGGCTCGATCCAGTAGATGACGTCGTTCGGCCGGAGGTGCGTCTTCACATTCGCGAGCCGGATCTCATGTTTGCCGAAATCGTACGCAAAGGTGCCGGCAGTGCCGACACCTTCGTCGCGCGTCACGTGCAGGTCCGAGAACGTGATCGCGCTCTCGGCGAAGCGCACATCGGCTGTCGCACGGTTCAGCCAGACGCCACGGAAACGGGCGCGTTGCGTCGTGATCGATCCTTCGCCAGTCCATCCGCGCGGGTCGCGCCCGGGTCCGCGGATGGCCATGCGCACGGCCGGCGGGCGCGGCCATTCCCATTCGCCGAAGAACTTGCGGAGCCCACGGTCGAGCAGCGGGCGAAGGGCGGATGGATTGATGCTGCTCTCGACATTGAGGCGGAAGTCGCCGGGCGCATCGAGCAGGTCCGCGGCGACCTCGCCGCTGGCATGCCGCACGTGCACATCGCGCAACATGGTGCGCTGCCCATCCCACGAGAAATCGGTGCTGAGCCCCACGAGTGGCACCGTGCGGTAGGTGAAGTTGTCGACCGTGGCGCGGCCGATCACGCTTAGCTTCGGCGTGCTTTCGTGGAAGTTGGCCGACCCGGAAACTTCAAACTGTGGCGGCGCGGCGAACGTCAAATCAGCCACGAGCTTGCCCAGCCCAAACGCCTCCAGCAGTCCCTTCGCGTTGACCGAGCTTTGCGCGCGGAAGTCGGCCAGCTTGCTCCCGGTGTCCCAGCTCGCGCGCGCGGAGAAGGCGCCGCTGCTGTCGCTCCATTCGAGCTGGCGGACGTCGAGCCTGCGCTCGGCCCATTCACCCGCGGCGGTGAAGTTCCTGATCTCGTACCCGCCACGCTGAATGCGTTCGCCGCGGAGCGTCGCTTCCACGCGAGTGGTGGAGAGGTCTCCGACATCAGCGGCAAACTTCACCTGCAAGGCGGGCGGCCCGCCGGCAAAGTTGAACCGGCCAAGCTCTGTCACCACGCGTTGCAGCAACTCGAGCCGCTGGCGCAACTCCGCGTCCGACATCTTCGGACCGGCTTTGTAATTGCTCGGTCGAATCAGCTGGCCCGTGGCGGAAATGCGGATGCCGCAGAAGACGCCCTCAGCCTGGCTGATGTAGATCTGGTCCGGCGGAAAGTAGACGTGCGCGCGGAACTGCTTCAGCTGCGCTTTCGGTGCGTTCGGGTCGCCGACAAGGTTTGGGAAGGTGACGTCCGCCTCGCGGATATCGAGCGCATTCAGGAACGGCTGGCGATGAAAGATGGCCGCGTAATTCAGGTCGAGCGAGACCTCGCTGATCACGGCGAGCGGGCGCTGGCGATCGCGTGAATCGTAGATGCGGAGGTCCTGCGCCACGAGCCCGCGGAATGGATCGAGCGTGAGGCGGCGGACCGATGCGTCGACGCCGCGCTTGCGGAGTTCCTCGACGAGCTTGTAGCGGAATTGGCGGCCGAAGCCTTTGTTTGCGAGGTACCAGGCGCCCCAGCAGGAGCCGACCAGCGTCGCGAGCACAAACAGGCGCGTCGTGCTCATGACGATCTGGCGCCGCCATGTCCATTTGCGGTAGAGGCCCCTGGCGGGCTTCCGCGGTTCCGGTGGCGCGAGGAGCGTCGGCATTACGCGTTCAACTCCTCCATTGCGGCATGATCTTCAAGCCCGTGCCTTGCGCGAGCTGTCCGCGAAAAGCGCCACAATAGTGGCGCACTCCAAGACGCTTCCGCGACTGCCACGAGAGGAGAGTCGCGCGAGCGTCTTGGAGTGCGGCGGTCTTCCGCCGCTTTCGCTCAGCGCATGGCTGATGACGACGGACGGTCCATACATTCCGCGCGTCGGCCAATATTCGGCTAACGTATCGCTCCTGATGGCCATCTCCGACCTGCCGGCGCTGAACGCCACGCTGAATTTCATCAGCACCATCTTCATCGCGACGGGCTGGTATATGAGCCGGCGCGGTCTTTGGCGGCAGCACATTGCCTGCATGATCGCGGCGATCACGACTTCAGCGTTGTTTCTCGTCTCGTACGTGACGTATCACTACGCGCGCGGCGGGCAGTCGACGCAGTTCACAGGGCAGGGGATCGTGCGGCCGATCTACTTCGCGATTCTGATCTCACACATCCTGCTCGCGTTCATCATTCTGCCGCTGGTGATCGCGACGGTCGTGCCGGTGTTTCGGCGGCGATGGGAGAAACACAAACGGCTTGGGCGTTGGACGATGCCGATCTGGCTCTACGTGTCGGTGACCGGCGTGCTGGTTTACCTGATGTTGTATCGCTGGTTCCCGGCGCCGTAGGCGACCTCCTGCTCATGATCTTGATCCTGCTTCTAATCCTCTGCCGCAACGCGCTCAGCACACGGAGATTAAGATTAAGATTAGGATTATGAGCAGGAGGCGATCCCGCGCGAGTCTTGCGCTGGCCGAATGGATGATGTTTGATCTGCGACAGGCGCAGCGAGCGACCGGAGGAGAGAATCTATGGTGACAATTGCAACGTTCGACGACTTGGCGAAAGCCAAGCATCTCAAGAGCCGGCTCGCCGAAGCCGGCGTGAAGGCGGACGTGCATAACGAGCGGCTGCAATCAATGGCCACCGGCTCGGATCGTCACGCCAACGCCAAGGTGCTGGTCGAGGAGGAGGACTTCCAAAAGGCGAATCAGTTGATGCTCGAATGGGAACCAACCGATCCGCAGATCGGCGCGGCGATCCGCTGCCCGCAGTGCAAGTCGGCCCGCATCGAGTATCCCCAGCTGACGCGGAAGTTCATGTTCCCGTGGCTCGCCAGCATCATGTTCGCGACCAAGCTTTTCCCGAAGGAATTCTACTGCCACGATTGCCACTTCACCTGGGGTAAGGACGGCGAGGCAAGGCCGCAACCGGCGGCCTGGGAAACCTTCTCCTAGGCGCATTGTCGCCTCAGCCGGGTAAGCATCAGCGTCCCCGCGATGCAGCTGCAACACGCGCGACCACGGGCGCGCCAGATTCGATTCATGATTGATCGTCGCCCCGCGCACTCATGAAATGGCTCTTCGCTCTCCTGCTCGCCGTCATCATTTTCGGCAGCGCAGCGTTCTTTGGTTATCACATCATCGTGAAGCCGGAGCTCGCCGTGCGCGCGGAGCAGAGCGGCGAGGGTCCGGCGCAAGCGGAGCGGCCGGATGTCAGCGCGCCGGAGTTTGAGGCGGCCGCGAAGCTGCGCCAGGAAGGCAAGCTGAACGAGGCGCGGCAGGCCTTCACCGCCTTCCTTCAGAAGTATCCGAACAGCAGGCGCGGCGAAGACGCCAAGGACATGCTCGGCGATACGAACATGGACATCCTGCTCTCGAAATATCCGTCGCCCGAGAAGCAGGAATACATCGTGAAAAGCGGCGACGTGCTCGCGCGGGTGGCGAACAAGATGAAGACCACGCCCGAGCTGATCATGCGCACGAACAATCTCAGCGGCACAATGCTGCGCATCGGAGATAAGCTGCTGATTTCGCACCCGGAGTTCTCGCTCTTCCTCCAGCGGAAAGGCCAGACGGTGGTGCTGCTCGACAAGGGGCAGTTCTTTAAGCGCTACAAGGTGAAGACGCTGAAGCTCGGGCCGAAGCAGGCGCCGCGCATCACGACCAAGGTGGCGGAAGTGCTCGCCTGGCGAGACGGCAAGCGCGTCGGTTTTGGCACCAAGGAATACATCGGCAGCATCCGCTGGATCCGGCTCGCCGCGCCGGGCTATTATTTGTACGCGGAGCCAGAGCCGGGCAAGCCGGAGCCAGGCGGGGTGCCTCCTCCGCCCACTGGTCTCGGGATGGCCGCGCCCGACGTGGAAGAGCTGAGCGGGCTTGTCAATACCAAGACCGCTGTCACCATTACGGACTGAGGCCGGTCATGTTGAGCGAAGCGAACCATCTCTCGAGAAACGCAGCGCCCCAGGCGAAGTCCTTCGCCGCGCGAAGCCGGCTCACGATAACGGCAGTCGCGAAACGCCAAGCTTTAAGCGATTAGAAGCAGCCCATGCACGTTCAGCCGCTCGATTTCGAAAAGCCGATCCTGGAACTGCAACGCCGGCTCCAGGAGCTGAAGTCTCACTCGAACGAGCACGCGATCGACTTTGACCGCGAGGTGGAATCGATGGAGCAGAAAATCCGCGAGACGCGGCGCGACATTTACGAAAACCTGAGCGCCTGGCAGCGGGTGCAGATCGCTCGGCACGTGCAGCGACCCTTCGCGCTGGATTACATCGGCCGCTGTTTCACGAGCTGGGTCGAGCTGCACGGCGACCGCGTGTTTGGCGATGACAAGGCGATGCCTTGCGGCCTGGCCAAGATCGGGCAGTACCGCTGCGTCGTCGTCACGCAGCAAAAAGGCCGCGACACCAAGGAAAACGTGAAGCGTAACTTTGGCTGCGCGTATCCGGAGGGATACCGCAAAGCTCTGCGTCTCATGAAGCTGGCCGAGAAGTTCGGGCTGCCGGTAATCGCGTTGATCGATACGCCCGGTGCCTACCCCGGCATCGGCTCGGAGGAACGCCACATCGCCGAGGCGATCGCGGTGAACCTCCGTGAGATGATGAACCTGAGCGTGCCGATCATCGCGGTCGTGATCGGGGAAGGCGGCTCCGGCGGTGCGCTCGGAATCGGAGTTGCGGATCGGGTCATCATCCTGGAGAACGCCTACTACTCCGTCATCAGCCCGGAAGCTTGCTCGGCCATTCTTTGGAAGGATCGGCGCCATGCGGCCGAAGCAGCCGAAGCGCTCAAGTTAACCGCGGACGATCTGATGCGGCTCGGCGTGGTCGACGAAGTCGTCTCCGAACCCGAGGGCGGCGCGCACCGTGATCACGATCTCGCCGCCGCGCATCTGGGAAGCGCATTGCGCCGCAATCTCGAGCGCATCACTGCGCTGGAAACGGACGAGCTGCTCAAGCGGCGCTACGATAAGTTCCGCAAGCTCGGCAACTTCGCCGAGGCAGGCGTGGCCGAGACCGCGACGGCGGGCGCTGCTTAGTGGTCGGAGCGTCGGTCCCGATCCGCAGCGTCACGTTGCGGTGGCGTGGTGTAGGCCGTGCATCGAACGTTCCGCAGTGCTGAGGGAAAGCGGCGGAATACCGCCGCACTCCAAGACGCTGCCGCGACCGCCAAGCTCTTCAGTCGACGACCACCAAGCTCTTCAGTCGCCTCGCGTTTTGGAGTGCGGCGGTATTCCGCCGCTTTCGCGTGAAACCGGCTCGATCATTCGAAATCACACGCAGCGTCGCGCCGCCAACAGCGCGCTGTGAGCAGGATTCCGCGCACGCACGTCAGACTTCGATCAGCTTCCGTCGTGCGACAGCTGGTGCGCGCCGGCGACGCGGAGCGGCAATAATCGGCGGCGGCGGCGGGAAGAGGAAGCGGAGGGCAGCATCGATGCGATGGGCCCATGCCGCTTCGGTATGCTCAGCGTTCCGATCTTCGAAGTAGTGGAGATCGTCGTGGAGACGAAAACCTTTCTCGATCAAACCGTCGCGCAGCAGCGGCGCGCGGTGCCAGCCTTCCTCGTGGGTGCCGGTGTCGAGCCAGATCTTGAGCGGCGGCTTCGCCTCTTCGTCGAGCTCTTCGATCATCTTGAAGAGGACGCAATCATCCCACCAGATCGAGGGCGACATGACAGCGAGTCGCCGGAAGACGTTTGGAAACCAGAGGCCGAGGCAGATCGTAGCGAGCCCACCGAGCGAGGAGCCGCCGAGTCCGGTGTATTGCGGCTCGGCCAGCGTGCGGTAGCGCGCATCGATGAACGGCTTCAGCTCGTTGATCAGGAAGCTGCCGTAGTGGCGGAGGAGGCCTTTGCTGCGCTTCCGTTTTCCTTCCTGGAGCTTACCGCGCGTCGGCGCGTACTCGTGAATGCGAGCCTCACCCGCGTTTGCTACCGCGACGATGATGACCGGTTCGAGGAGTTTCTGTTCGACGAGG
Source organism: uncultured Chthoniobacterales bacterium (assembly GCA_902805675.1). GTDB lineage: Bacteria > Verrucomicrobiota > Verrucomicrobiia > Chthoniobacterales > UBA10450 > JACCTI01. Next base: position 13,701 of record CADCTA010000083.1, read on the forward strand.
CGTTGCGCAGTTTCGTCGATGCCCCACTCGACTCCGCCAAAGGAGGTGGCCGCGTCGAAGACGTTCTGCCCGTCGTGCATGTAGAGAACGGGAAAGCGCCGGGTGCGAGAGCGACGGTAGCCCGGCGGCAGATACACGAGCACATCGCGCTTGTTGCCCAGCACCTTCGACGGGAAGGCGAGGTGCTGTTGGATGTTACCGGTGAGGGTGTGGTCGGGCATGCCAGAGAGAGAGATATCGCGCAGAGATACGCAGCGTCGAGCCGGTGCGGATGTCATTGTCACCGCCAGCGGGCCGGGCGGCGGGCAGAACGCCTTGCCTTCGGCATCGGACGTCAGCTCTTTCCCGCTTGGCAGTCGCGCAGTTTTGCCCAAAGTGTTCGGGCTCGCGCGGTTGCGGCTCGCGTACGACGAGGATGAACGACGTTACTTACGCTGAGATACGCCGCGAATCACTGGCGCACATGCTGCCGCAGAATCTGAGCGATGCGCTGAATCGTTATGCGGAGCGAAGTCGCGAATTCCACTCCCGGAAGCTGAAAGGTAGCGCCGCGGGATTCCTCGACTACGCTAACGCTTCGCTCGGAATGACAGAGTTGTTGAACACCTAACTATGAAAAAAATCGGAATCCTCTTCGGTCAGGAAAACTCATTCCCACCCGCTTTCGTTAAGCGCGTGAACGAGAAAGCCGGCGGTGAAATGCAGGCTGAGTTCGTGCACATCGACAAGGTCGTGCAGGGCGAACCGTGCGGTTACGACGTGATCATCGATCGCATCTCGCAGGACGTGCCGTTCTATCGCGGCTTCCTCAAGAACGCGGCCCTCACCGGGACGGCTGTGGTGAACAATCCATTCTGGTGGAGCGCGGACGAGAAGTTCTTTAACAACGCGCTCGCGACCAAGATCAATGTCGCGGTGCCGCGCACGGTGCTGTTGCCGTCCCACGAAGTGCCGACGGACACGAACGACAACTCGTTCCGCAACCTCGCCTACCCGATGGATTGGGAAGGCATCTTCGCCTACGTCGGCTGGCCGGCGTTCTTCAAGCCATTCGCCGGCGGCGGGTGGAAGAACGTCTATCGCCTGCACAATCCCGACGAGTTCTTCCGCGCCTACAGCGAGACCGGCCAGCTCGTCATGATGCTGCAGGAAGAAGTGAAGTTTGACATGTACTTCCGCTGCTACTCCATCGATCAGCGCCACGTGAAGGTGATGAACTACGAGCCGCGGCACCCGTATCACCTGCGTTACCAAACAGATTGGGAGGCGCCGCAGGACGTTCTCGAGAAGGTGCGGTGGGGCGTGCAGCAGTTAAACGAATGGCTCGGCTATGATCTGAACACGGTCGAGTTCGCCATCCGCGACGGCGTGCCAGTGGCGATCGATTTCTGTAACCCCGCGCCTGACGCCGAAGTCACGAGTGTGGGCCAGGCGAACTTCGAGTGGGTCGTTGAGGCCGTGTCGGAGATGGCGATCCGCAAAGCCCGCGAGCACAAGCCCGGACAGGACAACCTGACGTGGGGCAAATACGTGCAGGCCGGCGCGATGAAGCGCGCCTTCCACGAGATGCAGTAGCTCGCGCAGGCGGCGAGACACGCAGTCGCCCGCTTTGTGGTCGAGTGTACCCTGCGGTCATCCCGAGCCAGCGAAGACGGCGAGGGACCTCACGCAATCACGCTGATGATGCTGGCGTGTCCGTCGTGAGCGCGTGTCACGCGTCGCCTACTTTCCCTTTGCATGTACCTGCGAGCCGGCGTGAGGTCCTTGATTCGTTCGCTCCCGCTCACTCACCGCTTCGCGGCTTCGTCCATGTCGCACCGCGCCCGAGGGCTCCCTTCGCCGTCTGCGCGGCTCAGGATGACCGCGATGGCTGGAATTGACCACAGCGTGCGATGGCCGCGCTTGCACCACACAGCTTCCGAGACTTGCGCGCCTTCGCGTCTTGGCGCTTCTTGATCAGGTGATCCCCAAAGACCACGTCTTCACCCTCGGCATCGAGGAGGAATTCGCCATCGTCGATCCGCACACGCGCGAGCTCGTCTCCCACATCCAGGAGATCCTCGAGGACGACGGCAAGATGACGCTCAAAGAGCAGATCAAGCCGGAGATGCACCAGTCGGTCGTCGAGTCCGGCACCGAGATTTGCCAGTCGATTGTCGATGCGCGCGCGGGAGTCATCGCGTTGCGCACCCAGCTCGGGCAACTGGCTGCGCGTGGCGGCATGAAGGTGGCCTCGGCCGGCACGCATCCGTTTTCACATTGGGGTGATCAGCTCATCACGGAGGGCGAGCGCTACAAGGAAATCGTGAAGGACCTGCAACAGGTCGCGCGCGCGAACCTGATCTTCGGGTTGCACGTGCACGTTGGGATTCCCGATCGCGAGATGGCGATCCACGTCATGAACCAGGCGCGGTATTTCCTGCCGCACATCTACGCGATGTCGACCAACTCGCCTTTCTGGGTGGGACGGAACACCGGATTCAAAGGTTATCGCCTGAAAGTGTTCGAGCGCTTCCCGCGCACTGGCATTCCGGACGCGTTCGAAGGCCTCTCGGAATACGAGGATTACCTGAAGCTATTGGTGCGCACGCGGTGCGTCGATAACGCCAAGAAGATCTGGTGGGACATCCGCCTCCATCCATTCTTCGACACGCTCGAAGTCCGCGTGTGCGATGCGCAATCGCGCGTCGACGACACGATGGCCATGGCCGCCGTGATCCAGGCCGTCATTGTCAGGCTCCACAAACTCCAGCGCCAGAACCTCAGCTTCCGCATCTACCGCCGCCGGTTGATCGACGAGAATCGCTGGCGCGCTTCGCGTTATGGACTTGATGGAACCCTGATCGACTTTGGACGCGAAGCTGAGGTCGAGACGCGTCGCCTCATCCACGAGCTGCTCGAGTTCATCGCGAGCGAAATCGATGAGCTGGGCATTCAGCGCGAGATCGAGCACGTCGAGCGCATCCTGAGGGAAGGCACCGGCTCCGATCGCCAGCTGGAAGCGTGGGCGCGCACGCGCGACATGCGCGAGGTCGTAGACGGCATCGTGCGCGAGACCTACGAAGGCCTTGAGATCGCGGCTCCGGAACCCGCGCCACTGCCCTGAAGTTCGGCGCGGCTGGCGGTTTGCCCGCGCGCGATTTCCACGCAATGCTGACCGCCGCCATGCCCGACCGCCTCGACACCGATACACTCGACGCCGAACTCCTGCCCGGCGCGCGCAACGCCATCCGCGATTGCCTGCGAGTGAAGCCGGAGGAGCGCGTCACGATCATCACCGATGAGGTGACGCAAGACATCGCGGCGGCGTTGCAGAGCGAGATCGAGCGGGTCGGCGCAGAGAGCGCCGTCTTCGTGCTCGAGAATTATGCGCCACGTCCGCTCACCGGCATGCCGCAGATCGTGCTCGATGATCTCGCCACCTCGCAGTGCAGTATCTTTTGCGCGCAAACCCAGCACGGCGAACTCGGCTCGCGCATCGAGATGACAGCGGTCGTGAACAAACACCGCATGCGCCACGCGCACATGGTGAACATCACCCGCCAGATCATGCTTGAAGGCATGCGCGCAGATTTCCTCCAGGTCGACGCGCTGAGCCAGCGTCTCGTCGAGCAGGCGAGGATGACCGAGCGGGTCACATGTCGCACGCCGGGCGGCACCGACTACGTCGCTGAGCTGTCGCCGAAGCTGAAATGGCTGAAGACCAGCGGCATCATCACCGCTGATAAGTGGGGCAACCTGCCGGGCGGTGAGATTTTTACCTCACCTTTCGACAGTAACGGCATTTTCGTAGTCGACGGTGTGGTGGGCGATTACCTCTGCCAGAAGTACGGCGACATCGAGGCGACGCCGCTCACCATCGAGGTGGAGAACAACCGCATCCGCGAGTTGCGTTGCGAGAACAAGGAGCTGCTCGAGGAGTTCCGCGCCTACACGAGCACGGACGAGAACAGCAACCGCGTGGGCGAGTTCGCGGTCGGGACAAACACAGCCTGCACGCGCATCATCGGCAACATCCTGCAGGACGAAAAGATCCCCGGCATTCACATCGCCTTCGGCCATCCCTACGCCGAGCACACCGGCCAGACGTGGCTTTCCAAGACGCACATCGATTGTGTCGGCCGCGAGTTCGACATCTGGTTCGATGACAAGAAGGTGATGGAACGCGGCAAGTTCCTGATCTGACCATCTTCGGCTGCGCGGGGTAATTCCGGCCACTCCTTCGGTTCAGCGCCCGCCGTCGGCGTAGTATTCTGAGCCGCGCAAACAGCGAACGACCTCACGTACTCGCGGCCCTTGAAGGTCGCGCCCGAGCACCATGTGGTTCGTCCGCCCAGGTTGGTCAACCTCAGCTGGCACTAACGCGAGCGGAGCTCCGCCGGCGCATGACCCCGCGCCACCAACATGACAGGCGATCGAGCGGCAGGGATTCAGGATCGCAGGAAAGAACTGATCCAGACGTGCGCGTTCGCGCCGCCCCGGTCTCGTCTTCCTAGATGTCCGGGAGTATTCCCGCGTTCGAATCCGTAGCTTTTCGCGACAGCCGCAGTTCAACGGCGGAACGCTAGACCGGCTCTCAGAAGACGAGCGCGTTGACCAGCGCGTTTGCGATCCCGGTGAGCGCCGCGCCGGCAATCAATCCGGCGCAAATCGGCTCCATCCCTTCGATCCAGGTGCGATGGCCCGCTGTGCCAACCGCATGCCGGCGCGCCATCCACCAGAAGAATAACGCACCGAACCACATCGTGAGGCAGTACTCCGGCGGCAGAATGACGCCAAGGCCGATCGAGACGGACGAGAGTGGGAATGGTTTGCGACGGATGATCGTCATGATCTCGATGAACGCAGCGACGATCGCTGCGCCGACCATCGAGTAGATCGCCGACATCGGCAGAGTGGTGACCCCGCGCTGGATTAACTCCGCCACGCCACGCCATTGCAATGCGCTCGGCATCGGGAATTGCTCCGACGCGAGGTTGGCCGCGACGCGCGCTCCCGTCGCATCCGGCTGCAGGAAGAGCACGAAGAAGAGCGGCGTGGCAGCGAGTGCTCCGGACACAATGCCGATCGCGTGGCCGATCGCCTGCTGCCGGGGCTTGGCTCCGAGCATGTAGCCGGGCTTAATGTCCGAGAGCAGATTGCCCGCGTTTGACGCCACCTCCGCAGTCATGCCGGCGGTGATCAAATTGGATGCGGGGTTCGCCCGATCGATCGCACCGATGCTGAACTGCGTGATCTTGCTCAGCGACCCTGTCGGCGTCCAGGAGGTCAGCGCCATCGAGTTCGTGCAGATGACGGTGAGGATGAAAATCAGCGGCAGCGAGAGCAGCGCGAGCCACATCGGGACGCCGAAGAAGAGATGCGTGACGTAGCAGCCCAGCACGCTGAGCACCGGCACGCCGACAAACGAAATCCAAAGCGGCACCTCGATGTCCTTCAACACATCGTCGCCGGGCTGCCGCTCCTTCTTCTTCCCGCCGAGGTTCTTGAAGACGCTCGTGAAAATCTCCGGCTTGCCCGCCAGCGCGATCAACGAGCCGACCACCATCATCGTCACGCCCCACCAGAGTGACCATTGATTCACAATCTCGGCCCGGGTCAGCGGCACGATGGCGCCGGTCGGACCGGGTCGCGGAGCGATGTCGCCGCGCGCGATCATGATCGGGGCGAGCACCATGAAGTTGACCACCGTGCCAAGCACCACACTGGTCGCGACGCGGATGCCCATGAGGCCGCCGACGCCAAGCATCGCCGCATCGAGTGTCAGCCGGAGCCCGAGCGTGCGGAAGTCAGTGCCCAGGATCTTCGGTGTCCACAGGCCCCACTTAGCGGCCAGCGTGTAGTAGTAATGATCGAGTCGCTCGTGGAAGTGCCACGGCTCCGTCATTCCGGCCCAGCGATTCATCCGCAGGATGCTGAATTGCACCAGCCGCTGGAGGCCGTCGCTGATGAGGAATTGGTAGATCGCGGTGAGCCCAGCGGTGATGCCGAGCAGCTTCGCCTTGTAAACGCCTTCGCCCGCCGCGCCGTGATAAAGCGCATCGAGCACCACGCCGCACGCGCGGCCTTCCGGAAACGGCAACTGATCCTCGTTAATGAAGCGCCGCTTCATCGGGAACGCGACCAGCACGCCGACGAGCGACATGATCACCATCCAGACGAGCATCTGCCACCAGGGCACGATGACGCCCGTGACCATCATGTAGGCGGCGAGGCTGGAGACAAGCGGTGTCGTCATGTAACCGGCCGCGGTCGCGATCGATTGCATGGCGTTGTTTTCCAGAATCGTGAAGTCGTTCGCCATGCGCATGCGCGCCAGCAACCGGAACATGGCAAAGGCGAGGATGACCGACGTAAGGCCAACGCCGAGCGTCACGCCCGTCTTGCCGCCGACGTAGAGATTCGTCGCGGAGAGGATGCCGCCGAGAAAGAATCCGGTGAGCCCCGAGCGGAGCGTCAGCTGCGGCAGATCGCCGCGGTAAACATTCTCAAACCACCAACGATCCTTCTGTTCGCGTGTCCAGGTGCGGGTCTGTTCGTCGGTGAGTTGAGCGAGTGCCATGGGGTTTTGGGATTTCGGGTGAGGCTGCGCGGTCGAGGATGAGAAAGCGAGACGCGTTTTGTCACGCGCCAGGCTTGTGGATCAACCCGACGCCACACGCGTCTTTGTAGAAGGGGCGGGGAAGATCCATCGAGCGCGCTGCGCCGTTCAGCAGGAACGTCTCGGCCGATGGGTTCGCCGCGCGCCACTCGTCGAAGGCACGCCGCACGCCCCCGGAGTTCGTGACGTCGAAGCTTTGCGCGAAGCGGCTGACGTCGTGCACGACGAGCAATCCCCCGGGTGCAAGCGCGCCGTACCACAGATCCAGCTCGCGCAACGTTGCGCCGTATTCGTGCGAACTATCGAGGATGATCAACTCGGCGTCCCCTCCGAGGTATGCGCGCGCCGTTGCCGGCGAGCCTGGGTCGAGAGAATCGCCTTCGGCAACTTCGACGAAGGGAGAGAGGCTCGCCCGTTCGATCCACCCGCGCGCGATCGCGCAAAACTGCTGATCGATATCGAGTGTGAAGAGGCCGTGAGCCGCATTCATCCGCCGCAGCATGAAGCCGAGCAGCAAGGCCGAGTAGCCGGCGTGGGTGCCGAGTTGCACGATGCGCGCGGCCCGGTTTCCCATCACGAGCCCGTGCAACAGCGAGAGCAGCGGCACTGCCGCTTCACCGACCTGTCCGGCGCGATCCGTCTCTGCGTACCACTCGGCGATCAGCGACCATTCATCATCAGCGAGCCAAGCGTAGACGGGCGGGACGAAATCCATCCCCGGCAGCCGGTGCCACCAGTACCGCGGCGACGGGTCGTGAGTCCAGCGGCGTGAACGCTGCGCGTCGTCCGGCATGCGCGAAGGTATACAGCGCCCGCGCGTGCGCCAAGTGTCGCTGTCTGACTCTAGTGCTCGTCGGTCTCAGCGACCGGTTCGAGCAGCTCTTCCTCGGCAGGGCCGGAGGCTTCGGGCAGTTCCACGTCCGGCAGCTCGTCGATCCAGCTTGGCGACTCGTCTGCTACTTTTGCCTGACGGTTGTCGCTCTTTGCCTTCGATTTCGATTTCGCGCTGCTCTTGCTCGACTTGGACTTGCCTGACTTGGCCGATTTGCCGGATTTCGAGCTCTTCTTCGAGCTCGAGCTCTTCTTGCCCGAGCTGCTCGACTTCGACTTCGAGCTGGAAGAGGAGCGCTTTGGCGTCGCGGATTCGGCGAAAGGAGCAAGTGCACCGAAACAAACCATGGCCGCGAGGGGGATCGCAAATTTGATTATATTCACAACAAGTAAGATTCGTGTGTGAGCTGCCGATTGGCTGTTGATGCAACCCCAGCGGACGGTCCGAGTTGCCGGAAAACTCTCGCTACGGCGAGAGCCGGTCGATCCGCCAGGCGCCTTCCCCTTCGCGCGTATAGCGGAAGCGGTCGTGCAGGCGATTGGTGCGGCCCTGCCAGAACTCGACTGAGCTCGGCTTCACCCGATACCCGCCCCAGTGAGCGGGAAGCGGAACGTCGGAACCTTCATACTCGCTAGTCACCTCAGCCAGTTGGGTTTCGAGTGCGTCGCGATTCGCGATGACTTCACTCTGGCGGGACGTCCAGGCGCCGAGGCGGCTGCCGAGCGGACGCGACCGGAAATATTCTTCGGACTCGTCGCGCGACGTCTTTTCCACGGCGCCCTCGATGCGAATCTGTCGCTCCAGCTGCACCCAGAAGAGGCAGAGCGCCGCGCGTGGATTTGCTTCCAGCTGCCGGCCTTTGTCGCTCAGGTAATTCGTGAAAAACACGAAGCCACGGTTGCTGATCGCCTTGAGTAAAACGATCCGAGCCGAGGGCGCGCCATCGGGCGCCGCGGTGGCGAGCGTCATCGCGTTGACATCGCGAATTTGTGCCGCGGCTGCTTCACCGAACCAGATGCCGAATTGCTTGATCGGGTCGGGATCGAGGTCAGCGCGGCGCAAGCCGTGGGCGACGTAATCGTGGCGAAGCGCGGCGATATCGAGCGGCTGCTGAGGCACGCGGCAGTGTAGGCGGGATTAGGCCGGATTCACAGGATGTCTGATAGTTGCGTGGGAGCGGGTTTCCCACCGCACCTACAGCTGCGAGCGGAACGGGATCGTCAGCCATTCCGTGAAGCGCTCCCAGATCCCGCGGCCCTTGAATTCCTCGAGCGTGTATTCGCGCGCGTGTTTGATGTCGCTCTCAAACGCCGCGTCCATCTGGCGGCCGAATCCCTCGTCGTAGACGACGAGGTCCAGCTCTTCGTTAATCTCCGACGAGCGGGCATCGAGGTTCGACGACCCGAGCATCGAGAACATCCCGTCCACCACCATGGTTTTGGCGTGGATCATGGTCGGCTGGTACTCGAAGATCTTCACGCCGCCCGCGAGCAGTTTGCCGTAGGCCGTGCGGCCGGCTGATTCCGTCAGCGGCTGATCGTGGTGCGGACCCGGCAGGAGCAGGCGAACATCGACGCCCCTTTGCACCGCCTTCACGAGCAGGTTCACCTGGTCGTCAGTCGGCGTGCAATACGGGTTCGTGATCGAGATGCGCTGCTCGGCGGCGGCGAACGAGGCGGCCTGGACAAGCGGGACCGCGGCTACGGAGAAAGATTCCGACGTCACGATCTGCGTGCGAAGATCGCCGGCCGGAGCGAGAGGCGGGAAGTGACCGGCACCGGTGAGCGCTTCTTTGTAGCTCTTCACCCAGTGCCCCTGAAAGGCCGACTGCAAGGCGGCAACAATCGGCCCCTCGACCCGCGCGTGCGTCTCGCGCCAATGATCCTTGTCCTGCGCGTTGCCGGTCCACTTGTCGGCAAACGCGGCACCGCCGGTGAATGCCACCTTGCCATCAACGACCATGACGCGGCGGTGGCTGCGGCGATTTGTGCGATCCACCCGCCACGAGCCAACAGGGTGGTAGTACGAGAACTTGCACCCAGCGTCCGTCATCATCCGCACATCGGAGTTATCGAGCGACCAGCCTGAGCCGATGCCGTCCAGCAGCACACGCACCTGTACGCCGCTGCGCGCCTTTTCGATTAATGCATCGCGGAACTGCCGGCCCGTCGCATCCGACTCAAAGATGTAAGCCGCGAAGTTGATCGTTTGCTGGGCGGAGCGGATCGCCTCCAGCATGGCGGGGAAATAAGCGTCGCCGTTCTGGAGCAGCTCCACCTTGTTGCCGGCGATCGGGACGGGATTCGCGAGCGCCAGCGCGGAGCTGAAGAACTCTGGCGATCGCACGGAGTAGGTGTGCTCGAGATTCAGCTCCAACGTCTGCCGCCGGATAAAGAAGAGGCAGAACAGTACCACGATGGTCACAAACGCCATCGTCAGGCTGATCCACTCACCGAGCGTGAGTTTCCAGTAGCAGCGGGCGAGGATTCCGCTCGCGTGGTTCGTCTTCCGGGCCATCGCGAGTTGAATCGGATGCGCCGGTGTCGTTGACCGGATGCGCGCGGTCCATGCACCGGGAGCTGCCATCGCGATCACGATTCCGCGCTGGAGGAACCAAAGCTGCTGAAGACGAACTGGGTGCCGCCGTCGCGACGCACCGCTGCGCGTTTGTTTGTGCCAGCGGCGCGACGCGATCGGCACGCGATTTGCTCTATGGGAATTATAATGATCTCGCTCTTTCCGAAGTTCGCTCGCCGGTCCACGCCCGGCCTGTCGCTCCGCCGGCGAGGTGGTTTCACCCTGCTGGAAGTCTTCATGTCCCTCGCCGTGATCGGCACGATGTCCGGCGGCTGCTACATCGGCTTCAATGCCATCAACACCTACGCCGTCAGCTCACGCCTCTACACGGAGGCGCTAACCGCGGCGCAGAATCAAACCGATCTCATTCTCTCAAAGGAGCCCTTCGACCTGATGGGCGCTTATATCACCGGCTCCTTTTCGCCGGCAGGGAACAAGGTGCCGATCGAGTTGATGACAATCGCTGAACTCGATGCGCTCGCCGCGTCCGGCGTCAATTTCCCAGTCGACGCCCCGACAGCACGACCGGCGAAAACCGACCCGTATTACCCCTATTACCCGTACTACCGCAAAAAGGCGGGCGATCCGGTGCAGAAGGAAGCCTTCATCTACACCGATCCGACCAGCGGCAGGGTCGTCGTGAGAGGGATTCTGAAGTCCAGCATAGCCGACACGGGTGCGACGATGACCTTCGTCACCACGAATCCAACCAGTCTGAACACCCGGCGAGCTACCGTCACCGTCGAGTACACCTTTCGGAGCCGCCCCTACACCGTCGCGATGGACACACTGCGCACCGCAAACCAATGAGAACCTGCCGCACCGAACTGAAGCG
>CADCTA010000084.1 GCA_902805675.1 uncultured Chthoniobacterales bacterium
GCAACTACGTGTCACGTTTCCGCTCCGGTACGAGCTGAGCAACGGCGCGGAGCGCTCTTCCGGCAAGATCCAGAAGAGCCTCGTGCTCGAAGTTGCGGGCGAAGATCTGCAGATCGTCGCTGTCAACGAGACTAAGGCGCGATAGCCGGGCGCGTTCAGCGTTCGCCGAGCGCGTCCGGAAGGCCTCAAGCGCTCGGAAGACGCAAATCTCGAGCGGCTCCTTGTGCAGCCTTCAGGGAGTTCGTGGACTGCGGCCTTGCCGCGGATGGCCCACTCCGGGAGCGCATTCGGGATGATCCGCGTTCCAGAATTTGGCGGCCGGGAAACGATGAAGGTTCAGGTTCAACATCCGCCGGCATCGCGGCTCTCCCGGCGCGGAGGCTTGGCGCACCATCAGCAGCTGGCGGGTCGTCGGCTTTGTGATTGAGCGCGGGAACTCGTCTGCGATAGACTTCCCCCCGTGCGCTATTCGCTGACACGGAGCACCTCGCCGTTCGGAAGGCAGTCGCCTCTGGATGGTGCCTGACACGGCGCGATGTCCAGTTCTCACGATCGGGCCCAGCGATATCTGGAGCGTTTGCTCCTGACGGGAGACGCGGCTGCAATTCGCGAACGGCTCTCGTCCAAATATCACCCCGCGCCGCCGCGTTTGCCGGGCGCATCGGTTGCGACGCCGGAGGCTGTGGCAAAACGGTGGGGAATCCTTCCGTCCGCGGAATCAAGCAAGCCCGCCTTATCCGCTGATGGGACCGATCCCCGGGGCTACGCAGCAAACATCGAGAATTTCATCGGCTTCGCGAAGCTCCCGATCGGGGTTGCCGGACCGCTGCGCGTAAACGGACTCTCCGCGCAGGGCGATTACTACGTGCCTCTCGCAACCACGGAGGCCGCGCTGGTCGCTTCCTATGATCGCGGCGCGCGGGTTATCACCGAGGCGGGCGGTTGTGCGTCCACGCTCGTCGCGGAAGGGCTGAGCCGCGCGCCTGGATTCGCTTTTCGCTCGCTGAACGAAGCGGGCGAGTTCGTGGCGTGGGCCCTCTCGCAGCTGGATCAATTTCGTGTCTGCGCTGAGGAAACGACCGGCCACGGCCGCCTCGTCGACACCCGCATCACGGTGGAGGGCAATCACGTCTACCTGTTGTTCGAGTTTCTGACCGGCGATGCCGCGGGGCAGAACATGGTGACCATCGCGACGCAGGCGATTTGCGACTGCATCAACGCGAACTCGCCGGTGCGGCCGGAGTATTTTTTCGTGGAGTCGAATCTCTCCGGCGACAAGAAGGCGAGCGTGCAGTCATTCCAAAGCGTGCGCGGGCGCAAAGTCTCCGCCGAGGTCACGCTCTCCGCTGAACTCATCGCGCGGCGCTTGCACACGACTTCGGAGCAGATGGTGAACTACTGGCGCATGTCCGCGCTCGGCGGCGTGCTCAGCGGGACGATCGGCGTCCAGGGTCAATACGCGAACGGCCTCGCCGCGCTCTACCTCGCGACCGGCCAGGATGTCGCGTGTGTGGCCGAATCAGCCGTCGGAGTGACGCGGTTCGAGGCGAAGCCGGACGGCGCACTCTATGCCGCCGTGACCCTGCCGAACCTTGTCGTCGGCACTGTCGGCGGCGGCACCGCGTTGCCCACGCAGGCGGCCTGCCTCGACATTCTCGGCCTGCGCGGAACGGGCAATGCGCGTGCGCTGGCGGAGGTGACTGCGGCCCTGGTGCTCGCTGGTGAGCTGTCGATCATCGGAGCTTTGAGCGCGCATCACTTCACTCGCGCTCACCAACGTCTCGCGCGCGGAAAGCGGGGCGCGTCGCCAATCGGCGACTGATGAACAGGTGGCTCGTCTACCAGCGTGAGCGCTTCCCGCTGCTGGCGCACGCTCCGTTAGTCGCAGCGTTCAGTTTTTCGGCCGTTAGCTTCTCCGCGCTCCTCCGAGGTCCGGAGGCAGTGCCGACCTGGCGGGGATTTCTCGTCGCATTCGTGACGTCACTGTTGTCGTTCCTGCAACTGCGGATCGCGGATGAGTTCAAGGACTTCGAGGAGGACTCGACCTTTCGCCCTTATCGTCCGGTGCCGCGAGGCCTTGTTACGCTGCGCGAGCTCGGCTGGATCGGGGTCGGCGCGGCAATCGTGCAACTGGCGCTGGCGTGCTGGCTGGAGCCGACGCTGGTTATTTTCCTGCTGCTCACGTGGGCTTACCTCGCGCTGATGAGCCAGGAGTTTTTCGCTCGCGAATGGCTGAAGGCGCGGCCGTTGACCTACCTTTGGAGCCACATGTTGATCATGCCGTTGATCGACCTTTACGCGACGGCGTGTGACTGGCGCCTCGTGCAGGAGGAGATTCCGCGCGGTTTGTTCTGGTTTCTTGTGATCAGTTTCTTCAATGGCGTGGTGATCGAGTTCGGTCGCAAGATTCGCGCGCCGGAAGACGAGGAGAACGGGGTGCCGACATACACCGCTTTGTGGGGGGCGCGCAGAGCGGTGATGGCGTGGCTGACGGCGCTCGCGCTCACGGCGGTCAGCGCCACGGTCGCAGCGAGCTTGATCGGGTTTACGATCCCCATCCTGCTGGTGCTCGGGTTTCTGCTGGTGCGAGCCGTCCTGATCTCGCGGTCGTTTTTGCGGCAGCCAATGCGGCGGCACACCAGGATGTTTGAGATGCACTCGGGCATCTGGACGCTGTGCATGTATCTCGCGCTCGGCGGTCTGCCGATGGTGTGGCGCCTTGTCCGATGAAGTTCATTATCGCACCTCCTGTTTCGGCGGACGCTGCCGGCCTGGGCGGTAAGGCACGCGCGCTGGCTGCGCTAAGCGAAGCGCACTTTCCGGTGCCGGCGTGGTTCGTGATTTCACCTGAGGCATTTCGGGCCAGCGGTGCGGATCCTTCCAGAGACGTTGCCGTTTCCAATGAAGTGCGGGAGGAAATCAGTCGAGCGATGGCGCAGCTGGCGCCGGGCGAACACGTGGCCGTGCGCTCGTCGGCCTCGGATGAAGACGGCGCGCAGCACTCGTTTGCGGGTCAGCTGGAGAGCTACTTGTTTGTCTCTCCGGAAGATGTTCCGGCGAAGGTGGCCGCGGTGTGGCGCTCCGGCTTCAGCGAGCGCATTCGTGCTTATCGGCGCGAGCATGGACTGAGCGAAGTGCCGCCATCCGCACCCGCGGTGCTGGTGCAGCGGATGATCGATGCGGACGTCTCAGGCGTGGCGTTTGGCGTCGATCCGGTATCCGGACGGTCCGGAATTGCGGTGGTCAGCGCGGTGTTTGGATTAGGCACCGCGCTGGTTTCCGGCGAGGCCGATGCCGACACTTATCACGTCGATCGCTCGGGGAACATCGCGCTGCGATCGATCGCCGATAAGACGGTCGAGCACCGTCAGGATTCTGCGGCGGCGGAAGGAGTCCGCAGCCAGCCGGTCGACCTGACGAGACGCAAAGAGCCGGCACTGACGGACAAGCAGGTCCGGTCCGTCGCGGAGCTGGTGCGGCGCGCGGGCCGGTACTTCGGGCGACCGCAGGATATTGAGTGGGCCATCGAAGGCGGCGTTCTCCATCTGCTGCAGTCGCGTCCGATTACCTCGTTAGGCCGGACTGCCGATCCGGATGGTGAACTCAACATCTGGGACAACAGCAACATCGCCGAAAGCTACAGCGGGGTGACGACGCCACTGACGTTCTCGTTTGCCCGCGGCATCTACGAAGAAGTTTACCGCCAATTCTGCAAGATCCTGCACGTGCCCGAGGCAAAGATCGCAGCCAACGGTGCCACCTTTGCACGCATGCTCGGGCTGATCCGCGGCCGCGTTTACTACAATCTCGTGAGCTGGTATCGCGTGCTGGCGCTGCTGCCGGGGTACCAACTCAACCGGCGTTTCATGGAGAGCATGATGGGCGTGAAAGAGCCGATGCCTCCGGAAGCTCTGCCGCCGGGGACCCTCGCCACGACGCCCGGCGCACGGCTGCGCGACGCGCTCGATGCGGCGCGTTCCGTCTACGGCCTGGTCGTCCAACATCTCTTCATCGAGCGCAGCATCGAACGTTTTCACGTGCGGCTCGCCCAGGCCTTGCGCAAACCGCCCATTCCGCTCTCCGAGCTGCGCGCCGACGAACTCGCGCAGGCTTACCGCGATCTGGAGCGGCAGTTACTCACGCGCTGGGACGCGCCGCTGGTGAACGACTTCTTCGCGATGATCTTCTACGGCGTCGCGAAACGCCTGGCGGAGAAGTGGTGCGGCGACGCAAACGGGAGTTTGCAGAACGACCTGCTGCGCAACGAAGGCGGCATGATCAGCGCGGAACCCGCGCGGCGCGTGCGCGAACTCGCACAGCTCTGCGCTGCGGGCGGCGATGAACTCGTGGGCGTGTTCTGCGAAGGCTCGCTGAGCGACGTCGAGGCGGCGCTCGCAACCCAACCTGCTTTGCAGAGCGGGTACAACGCGTACCTCGAAAAATTCGGTGAGCGTTGCCTCGAAGAGTTGAAGCTCGAAAGCGCGACGTTGCATGACGATCCGACGTCGCTGGTTCGATCGATCGGCCAATTCGCGAAGGTGCTCCAGTCGGGTTCACCGGTGGAGAAGCCGGTGTCGAGCACGAGTGACCGCGATGACTCCGAAGGCCGCGTGCGGCAGGCGCTGGCAGGTCATCGGTTCAAGCAGCGAATCTTCTTCTGGGTGCTGCGAAATGCACGGGCGCGCGTCCGCGACCGGGAAAACCTCCGCTTTGAACGGACGCGGCTCTTCGGACGCGTGCGGCAAATCTTCGTCGAAATCGGCCGGCGGTGGCGGGCTGATGATGTGCTCGATGACGCGCGCGATATTTTCTACCTCACGGTGGAGGAAATCCTCGGCTGGATCGAAGGGACAGCGGCGACGGTCGACCTGCGCGGGTTGGTCGCTGTGCGAAAAGCTGAGTTCGCGCAATACCGCAGCGAGCCGGCGCCAGCGGATCGATTCGAGACGCGCGGCACGGTGCACCTCGCGAATTCCTTCCGCGCGACCTCGCCGGCGCCCAAACTCGCGCCGGGAACCGAGCAGTTGCGCGGGCTTGGTTGTTGTCCCGGCGTGGTGCGAGGGCGCGCGCGCGTAATCCTCGAGCCGCGCGGGGCCGTGATTCACGCTGGCGAGATCCTGGTCGCGCGGCGGACGGATCCAGGTTGGATCATGCTATTTCCATCGGCCGCAGGCCTGCTCGTGGAGCATGGGAGCATGCTTTCGCATTCCGCGATCGTGGCGCGCGAGCTTGGCATCCCGGCCATCGTTTCCATCTCCGGAGTGACGGAGTGGTTGCACGATGGCGACTGGGTCGAACTCGATGGATCGAGCGGCATCGCAACGCGCGTCACTGGGCCTCGCCATGAATAGCGAAGCCGCGGCGCGCGCCGATTTCTCCGCCATCCGATACGCTCAAGTCTGGGAAGATGCGGATGTGTTGCTCGCGGGACTCGACGTGCAGCCCGGGGATGTCTGTGTCTCGATCGCGTCCGCCGGTGACAACGCGCTCGCGTTGCTCGCCCGCAATCCGAGTCGCGTCGTTGCGCTTGATCTAAGCGCGGCGCAGCTCGCCTGTCTCGAATTGCGCGTCGCCGCTTACCGGGTGCTCAACCATTCCGGTGTGCTCGAACTGATCGGCTCGCGCGCGAGCGATCGGCGCCCGGAGCTTTACGCGAAATGCCAGCCGCACCTGAGTGCGCCGGTGCGGGAGTTTTGGAATGCACGGCCGGCGGATATTGCCCGCGGGATCGGACATGCGGGAAAGTTCGAGCGCTACTTCGAGTTGTTTCGCACGCGCATCCTGCCGCTGGTGCACAGCGGACGGAAAGTGACACGGCTTCTCCAGGGCGGCACACGCGAGGAACGGCTGCGGTTCTATCGCGAAGAATGGAACACGTGGCGCTGGCGCCTGCTCTTCCGCGTGTTTTTCTCTCGCTTCGTGATGGGACGGCTCGGGCGAGACCCGGCATTCTTTCGCTACGTCGAGGGCAGTGTGGCGGAACGAATTCTTGCGCGCACCCGCCACGCGCTCACTGAGCTCGATCCGGCGGAGAACCCATATCTCACCTGGATCCTGACCGGCACTCATGGCGCCGCGTTGCCTTTCGCGCTCCGGCCGGAGAACTTCGAGGCTATCCGCGCGAACCTCGATCGGCTGGAATGGCATCGCGAGTCGCTGGAGGAATACCTCAAGGCAGTGCCGGAGCGGACGCTTCATCGTTTTAACCTCAGCGACATCTTCGAGTACATGTCGGAAGAGAACTTTCACACGCTTCTTCTCAGAATCGTGCGATCGGCGGCGCCGGGTGCGCGGCTCGTATACTGGAACATGCTTGCGCCGCGGCGCGGTCCGGAAGTGATGGCGCCGCAGCTGCACTCGTTAGGCAGTAAAGCCGCGGAGCTGCACGCACTAGACAAGGCGTTCTTCTATAGCGCAGTCATCGTGGAGGAGGTCGTTTGAAGAACGCCGTGAACATTCTCCTGGTGCTGGCGATTCTCGGAAGCGTGATGATGCTCCTGCGGTTCATCCGCGCGCGGTTCACGCTTCACCCGGAACTGAGCCGCAAGATTGTGCACGTTACGATGGGGCTGGTCGTGCTCTCATTCCCGTGGCTGTTTGATCGCACGTGGCCCGTGATGGTGTTGGTGATCGCCGCGGTCGCGTTTCTCCTTACGATCCGGTGGCACCCGGTGCTCCACGCGTATCTCGGACCTGTGCTCGGCGCGGTGCCGCGTCAATCTTACGGCGAGGTGTACTTCCCGCTGGGCGCCGCGGCTCTCTTCATCCTGGCGCGCGGTGACGCGGCGCTATTCTGCGTTCCGATTCTGATTCTAACGCTCGGTGATGCAGTCGGCGCTTTGATCGGCCTCCGTTACGGCCGCGCACGCTTTCGCACGGACGAGGGGTTCAAATCGGCGGAAGGCTCGCTCGCGTTCTTTCTCGTGGCGTTCCTGAGCACGCACGTGCCGCTGCTTCTATTCACGGAAGTCGGCCGCGCGGAATCGTTGCTAATCGGGTTCGTTCTCGGTTTTCTCGTCATGCTCGCCGAAGCGGTGGCCTGGCGTGGATTGGACAACCTGTTCATCCCTTTGGGCAGCTTTTTCCTGCTCGACATCTCGCGCCATCTTCCCGCGTCCGACCTGCTGCTCCGGGTGGTGATGATGTTGGCCTTGACTGCCTTTACGCTGATCACGGCGCGGCGCACGACGCTGAGCCACAGTGCCGCACTGAGCGCAGCGATCCTCGGTTACCTGGTGTGGGCGATCGGCGGCTGGCAATGGCTGGTGGCGCCGATGATTGCCTTCGGCGCTTTCGCGGAATTGATCCGCCGCGGCTACAACATCCGCGCCGCACATGATGTGCAGGCGGTCATTCGCGCGATGGCCGGGCCGATGATTTTTCTGTCGCTCGCGCAGGCGCTGCAGCGACGTGAATTGTTCTACCTGTTTCAGCTCGCCATGGCAGGGCAGCTCGCCCACATGCTCTCGTCGCGTCTCTGCGTGACAGGCGCCTGCGCCGTCTGGACGGGAAGGTTGCTTCTCTGCGCGCTCGCGGCGTGGGGCCTGATGTTTGCACCGTACCCGTGGCTCGCCGTTACGCCGTCCCACCTTTTACTCGAGATGGGTTTCGCTGCGGCGATCACTTGGCTGGCTGTGGCTGTGTTCAGCCTGGTCGCGGCGTGGTGGCCGACGCACGGATCGCGAGCGCTGTGGCTACGGGAAGGCGCGGTCGCGCCATTGGTCGCATGCCTCGGGTTGATTCCGCTGGCTGTTTACTACTCGCGATGAACGCTTCCGTCTCCCTCGCTAAGAACGGTGTCTCACCGCCGGGCTGCGATGCAACGGTGGCGGTCACCGACGACATGGGAGCAGTGCTGGCGCAGTGCTCGCTCTGGTGGCGCCATTCGCCGGTGCTGCCTGGCGAGCAACTAGGCCTGATCGGTCAATACTCGCGCGCAGACCATCGAGGTGATGCGGCTACGCTTCTCCTGCGCACGGCGTGTGAGCGTTTGCGCGCGGAGGGCTGCACAATCGCGGTGGGGCCGATGGATGGCAGCACCTGGCAGCGTTACCGCTTTGTTACCGGTCGCGGGAGTGAGCCGCCGTTCTTTCTGGAACCGGACAATCCAGACGAGTGGCCAGGCGACTTCCACGCGGGCGGCTTTTCCGTCATGGCTGAATACACCTCAGCGGTCAGCAGCGATCTCACTCGCACCGACGCACGACTCGAGCGCGTCGCGGCGCGTCTTGCCGACCACGGGATCACGATTCGCCCGCTGCGGGTCGACGATTACACCTCCGAACTGCGGCACATTTTCACCGTCTCGAGCGCGAGCTTCGTCGAGAACTTCCTCTACACGCCAACCGATGAAGAGACGTTCGTCGCTCAATATCTGCCGCTGCGTGCGCTGATCCGCCCAGAGTTGGTGTTGCTGGTGTTCGACGGAGACCAGCCGGTCGGGTTTGTCTTCGCCGTTCCTGATCTCGCGGAGCAACGCCGAGGCGATACGATCAGAACAGTGGTTCTGAAAACGGTCGCGGTGATACCCGGCCGCGCCTACGCCGGGATCGGAAACCTCCTCGTCAGCCGAGTGCATACAGCCGCTCGCGAGCTCGGCTACACGCGTGTGATCCACGCGCTGATGCACGAGAGTAACAACTCGAAGAACATCGGCGCGCGTTACGCGATGGAGACGTTCCGCCGCTACGAGCTCTTCCAGCGCCAACTCCGACCGGCATGAACATCGCGGCCGCGCTGGAACACCAGGCCGCAGAGAGACCGGAAGCCGCCGCGATCATCGATACTTTCCGCGGCCGCGATCGCACCCTCACGTTTGCGCAATTGAGCCGGGAAGCAGCGCAGACGGCGGCGATGTTCGAAGCTCGCGGACTCCGCGCGGGCGACGCGGTGTTGATCCTTCAGCCGATGTCAGCGGAGCTTTACGTGATCCTCCTGGCGGCCTTCCGGCTTGGTCTCGTCGCGATGTTTGTCGATCCGTCGGCCGGCCGCGCGCATCTCGAGCGATGTTGTCGGCTGTGGAGGCCGGCGGGTTTTGTAGGCGGGGCAAAGGCTCACCTCCTGCGCCTCGTGAGCGGCGCAATCCGGCGCATCCCGCATAAGTTTTCCGTCGGCTCCTGGCTCCCTGGGGCGGCCGCGTGGAGCGCGCGGATGCAGGGTGCGCCGGCAGGAGCGATCGCGGGGTGTGATCCCGAGGCCGCTGCGTTGCTGACCTTCACCAGCGGCAGCACAGGCGAACCGAAAGCGGCCGTACGCACGCATCGGTTTCTGCTCGCTCAGCACCGGGTGCTGGAGCGGAACATCAGTCTTCGGCCGGGCCAGATCGATCTCGCGACGCTGCCGGTCTTCGTGCTCGCGAACCTTGCCTCCGGAGTCACGAGCCTGCTTCCGCATGCCGATCTGCGCCGCGTCGGCGCGATCGAGCCTGCACCCGTCGTTGCGCAAATCGCGCGGCATCGCGCCGATCGCACCGCCGCCTCACCAGCGTTCTTCGCGCGCTTGTGCGACCATGGCGTGCCGCTCCCACACCTCCGTGAGCTGTATACCGGTGGCGCGCCAGTTTTCCCGGCAATGTTGCAGCGCCTGCGTGAGCTCGCGCCGAATGCGCAGCTCACCGCCGTCTATGGTTCGACGGAAGCGGAGCCGATTGCCCACATCGCGTGGGACGAAATCGCGCCGGAGGACTGGTCCGCCATGGCAGCTGGGAAGGGCCTGCTCGCAGGACGATCCGTAGACGAGATCGAGCTGCGCATTATCGAGAACCGTTGTGGAACGCCGCTACCGGTGCTTACTCCCGCGGCATTCGAAGGCTTGCGCATCGCGGCGGGCCGACCGGGAGAAATCGTCGTCAGCGGAGAGCATGTGTTAAGCGGATATCTGCATGGCCGCGGCGACGAAGAGACGAAGATCCGCGTCGGCGAAACGGTGTGGCACCGCACCGGCGATGCTGGTTACCTCGATGCGAGCGGCCGCCTCTGGCTGCTCGGGCGCTGCTCGGCGCGTGTCTCAGACGCAGAGGGGGTTCTCTACCCGTTTGCGGTGGAGTGCGTCGCCATGAGTTTCAAGTTCGTCGCCCGTTGCGCCTTTGCCGCGGTCAAAGGAGAACGGTGGCTGGCCGTCGAGTTGAACAACCGCGGAGCCGATCTTCAGCCGCTGGAATCCGCTCTCGCATGGGCGAACATCGCGCGGATCGAGATCGTCGATACCCTCCCGGTGGATAAACGCCACAACGCCAAAGTAGATTACGTGGCGCTCCACGCCCTGCTCCGCCGGCGACCGTGAGCGCGACAGATCGCGCCTTTCGCAACATCCACGCTTGGACGAAGGGGCCAGAAACTCACTTCCAATTCGACCCGGGAAAGAGTCCACTGGGCCATCTCACCCGAAGGTCTAAGCGGCAGCTGAATGAACAGTGAAGTAACGGCAGGCGACCGATGCACCTAAGTGGTTTCCTCGCCGAGCTGAAGCGGCGCAATGTCTACAAAGTTGCCGTCGCGTATGCCGTCGTCGCGTGGCTCCTGATTCAGGCCGCCTCGATCCTGTTTCCGACGTTCGAAGCGCCGCTCTGGGTGATGAAAGTGTTCGTCGCGCTCATCGTGCTCGGCTTTCTGCTCGCGCTGGTCCTGGCATGGGCATTCGAGCTCACGCCCGAAGGCATCAAGCGCAGCGAAGACGTCGCGCCTAACGAATCCATCACACGCAGGACTGGTCGCAAGCTCATGGCCGGCGTCGCGGTGGTGGCCGTCATCGCCGCCGGGTTGCTGACGTTTCAACTGTTTCGCCCCGCCGGCGCGACCACGACCGGTCCTAAAGCGACCGCCTCCGCGGCCATCCCCGACAAATCGATCGCCGTGCTGCCGTTTGAAAATCTGAGCGACGACAAGACCAACGCTTACTTCGCCGACGGCATCCAGGACCAGATCCTGACCAAACTCGCCAGCGTGGCTGAACTGAAGGTGATCTCCCGCACCTCCACCGTGAAATACAAAAGCAGGCCGGAGGACCTAAAGACCGTCGCGCGCGAACTCGGTGTCGCGACTGTCCTCGAAGGAACCGTGCAGCGATCCGGCGATCGAGTGCGGGTGAATGTGCAGTTGATCGATGCACGCGCCGACACACACCTGTGGGCAAAGAATTACGACCGCGAGCTGAAGGATGTGTTCGAAGTGCAAAGTGAAGTTTCCCAGGAGATCGCGGACGCGCTCCGGGCAAAGCTTTCTCCGAGCGAAGCACGAGTGCTGGCGAAGGCGGCTACACAGGATCCGCAGGCGTATGATTCCTTCCTGAAAGGCGAATATGGGGCGCGGCAGGCGCGAAGCCTTGTCTCAGCCGAGCGATTCGCGGAGGCCGAGGCGAACTATCGAAGCGCGCTCGAGCGCGACCCCGGGTTCGCCCTCGCGGCGGCTCGCCTGGCCGAGAACCGCCTGGTGCGGCATTGGTATCTGGCGCCGCTCAGCGCCGCCGAATTTGAGGAGACGAGGAGCATGATCGACCGCGCATTGGCCCTCGCTCCCGAGCTACCGGACGCGCACGTCGCGCTGGGCGCGTTTCATTACTGGGGTTCTCGACAGTATGAACCGGCGCTGGCCGCATTCCGCCGCGCACTCGAGCTGCAGCCGAGCTCGGCCGACGCTCTGGAATTCAGCGCCGCGGTCGGTCGACGGCAAGGCTACTGGGACCGCTCCTTGTCTGAGCTGGCGAAGGCGGCGGAGTTGGATCCGCGCGATCCCAGTATCCCGCAGAGCATCGCGGTGACCCGCCTCATCTTGCGTCAATGGCAGGAAGCGAAACGCGCCAGCTATCGCGCGCTGGCGGTTGATCCGGAGTTCACGACCGCGAAAAGAGTGCTGGTCGAGGCGTGGGTGAACGGTGACGGCAAGATCGCGGAGGCCAGGCGAGTGGTGGCGGATATGCCAGCCGGTGCGCGACTTTCCAACAACACGGTTCGCGGCGCTGTCTCCGGCGTGATCGACGACCGCACCTATCTCCGCGTGCTCGAGCGAGACTTCGCCGGTGCGCTGCAGGAGTGGGAACCGGAGACGGCAGACCCGATGCAGCGTGCGAATCGGCTGGCGGCGCGCAGCGCGATTCGCGTGCTCGCGGCCGACGCGGCTGTTTCGGTCGAGAGCGAAGGGGCGCGCGAGCATCTCGAGACGATCTTGCGGGACCGGCCAGGCGAACCCACTGCGTTGATCCAGCTGAGCTGGGTCTATCTCGCGCTCGGCCGTGAGGCGGATGCACTGCGAGCCGCCGCCGAGGCGGCCCGCTCTCTGCCGATCGAGAAGGACCATCTCACCGGGCCCGAATTCACGATGGGAGAGGTGGAAATTCAGGCGCGCGCCGGCCGGCCCCGCGAAGCGATCACGACGCTGCGTTATCTGCTCACGATTCCCGCAGGAAGAGCTGCTTCCATCCAGCGATTGAAGCTCGATCCGGTGTGGGATCCGATCCGGAACGATCCGGAATTCCAGCAGCTGCTGGCCGGCAAGGAGCAGATCGGGCCTAACAAGTAGTCGAGCATGAGACTACGCAGTGTCGTGCTGTTCGCACCTTGCCTGGTGTGTTTCGCGCTCTCCGCCGGCGCGGAGCTAAACACAACCTCCGAGGCTCTCACGCGGGTCGTTAACATCGCGCAAGCCGACATGAAGGAACAGCAGGTTCCCGGGCTCGCGCTCGTCATCAGTCGAGGTGATGAGGAGCCATGAAGACACTGGGAATTATCGGAGGCACGGGGCCGGAATCGACGGTCGAGTATTACCAGCGGTTGATCGCTGCTTACCGCGCGAGGCACCCCGAAGGGCGGCCGCCATCACTGATCATCAACAGCGTGGATAACACCAGGCTGCTGGAGCTTTTCGGAGCGAAGAGGCTGACAGAAGTGGTCGACTATCTCGCGACCGAGATCGAACGGCTGGCGCGTGCAGGCGCGGATTTCGGGCTAATTGCGGCGAACACGCCCCACCTCGTGTTCGATCAGGTGCAGCAGCGTGCAGGCATCCCATTGCTCAGCATCGTGGAGGCGACGGCCGAGGCTGCCGTCTCGGCCGGTGCGCGGCGGCTCGCGCTGTTCGGCACGAGATTCACAATGGCTGCGCCGATGTTTCCCGACGCGTTCAGTCGCCGCGGCCTTGCGATCGTGGTGCCGAATGCGGAAGAGCAGACGTTCATCGACGCGAAGTATTTTGGGGAGCTGTTCGTCGGCATCATCCTGGACGAGACCCGTGCGGCGCTGCTCGAGATCGTCGAAGCGATGAAGCAGCGCGACGCCCTGGATGGTTTGATCCTCGGGGGAACGGAGTTGTCGCTCATCCTGCGCGAGCCGACGGCGGCGGGACTGCCCGTGCTCGACACGACGCAGATCCACGTCGACGCGGCGGTCGATCGGCTGCTGCGCGACTGAGCGCCGCGATCAGCGCACTCTCCGCCAGCCCGGGCGGCGTGCGCGTTCACAGTAGCTGCGCCAGCCGAATCGCAGCAGCATTGCCGATAACACCTCGGCGCCGAGACCGATGACCGCACCAGCGGCAACGTCGAGCGGCCAATGCGCACCTTTGGCGACACGACTGATGCCGATCGCCACCGCAGCTACGCCGGCCGCGGCGCCGGCCGCGGGGAAGTTGCGCGAGAGCGCCCGCGCTGCCGCGACGGTGCCCGCCGTGTGACCTGACGGAAAGGACTGCTCCGGCTTCCGCTCCGAGCCTCCGGTGTCGGATGCGTAATGGCCATCATCGAGCAGCACGTGCGGGCGCGTGCGGCGCACGAGACGTTTCGCGAGACGCTTCGTGAGATCAGCTGCACCGACGGCGACGAGCATGGAAATACCACTGCCGGCCAGCCGTCGCTCGCGCGCTGCGAGCCCGGCGACGAGCAACGCAGCAGATATCACGTAGAGCGGCCCCTGATCTCCAATCTCGCCCGCCCGCGCGGCCGCTTTAACCACCGGAGAGTCGCGCTCGCTGGCCAGTTTCTTGCCGAGTTCGACGTCGGCGTTTTCGACGTGGGACGCGCCGGGCAGCGCCGCGGAGAGATTGTCGGCATCTGGCTCGGTGGCGTCAGTGGGCATGCGGGGAGCACCGTGCGCGTGCACGGCAGCGCGGTCGAGGAGAGTCTTGCCGGCGACTACTTCGCTTGTCTGAGCACGAAGCTGCCGTCGCGTTCTGCGGGAGTGACGGACCAGCCCTCCTTCAACTCCAGCGTCCAGCCGTCGCCCTCGATGTCGCGGCCGTCGGCTTTTGGCGGTGCCGCCACCGTGATCTTTCTGAAGTCGCTGCTCATCAACGCACCGCCGCGCGAGACGGTGAGAACACCCCAGACGTCCACGATGCGGATGTCGGGGTAGACGGTGCCGAGCGGCTCCAGGGCAACGAGATTCCCGGGATTGAACTGCATGTTCATCTTCTGGAGCGGGATCGTGAGCACCGGGCCGTCGGCCAGCCGCGCGCGATACGAATCGATCAGCTCTCGGCGCGTTTGCTCGAGCTTGTCTTCGGCCGCGGCGAGGTCGATACCGCCGTAACTGCGGGAACGTTCGTCCGCAGCGAAAGCAAGATCCGGCGGCAGCTTGATCGCCAGTCGCGCGACGAGCAACCCGGCGAGATCAGCCTCTTTAGTCAGCCCGCGCCGCCAACCAGCATCAGCCGCATCGAGCAACAGGCCGTAAGCAGGGCCACTCGCATAGGCGAAGGAGCGCACGAACGTCTTCTTCGCGGGCGCGTCGTTCAGGTTGCGATCGATCACAAAACGCTCGGCGTCCTCGTGCCCGCTCAGCTTCACGCCGGTGTATTCAGCAAGACCCTCGTGCAACTCCATCGAGCGCTCCTCTTCGGCAGCCTTCTCGAATAGCTGACGCCGGCGCGCGCGAAAAAGCGCCGCGTCGCCGACCGCGCGTTTGCGTTCGTCGCCACGTGCGCTGAGCGCGGCGGAGAGTGCGCGCCACTCGAGCTGGAGCCAGTAGCGGCCGTCGCGCGTGTCGAGATGGTTATTGGCCGTGCCTGATGGTGGGAAGCCAATCTCCTCCTGGATGCGGTGCCACATCTCGTGGCCGAGCAGGGCCGCGCGCCGCGCCCGGTCCTCCGGCAGCGGCAGCATGATCATCGTCCATTTCACGCCCGCCCAGTCGGCTGCCGTGTTCGCGATGTTGAACTCGTTAGGCAACTTGCCGGTAAAGATTTCGCCTTCGCGCCGGAGCACGTTTTCCTTGTCCGGTTGATTGGCGAACACCGCCCGCGTGGCGGGGTCGACCAGGAGGAGCGGACCGCACAGCGATACTCCCCAAAGTGCCGCGTTGTCGCGGCGGCACAGAGCCTCCGCTTCCCCGAGTGATGCCGCTGGCGATCCGGTGGCGGCGGACAGCTCCTGCGCGCCGACGACAACCGCCGCCGCGACGACGAGCGCGAAAAGTGTACGAGACGCGGATCGCATTACGCTGCGGATAATTGGTTACGAGCCTTGCCGCGCGCAAAGCCAAATGCCGCGTGGAGTGGACCGAGCAGGAAGTAAACGAAGCCCGCGAGGTCTGCCCGGCGCGGCAGGATTGCGGCGATGAGGATGGAGAGAAGAGCTACGCCTGCGGTGAGGAGGTGCCGGCCGGCTCCGGTTCGCGCGTCGAAGATGTCGAGCGGGTTTAACTCGAGTTCCTCGTGATGGCGAAGGGCGTGCCAGTAGAGCAGCGCGAAGATCAGGAACAACACCAGCACGGCGATGCTGTAGATCAGCATCAACATCGCTCCATCCGCCACACCCGCGACGCCTGTTGGCCGCGGTCCGCCGAAGATGCCGCCGAGCAGCCTGGTGAAGACGAACTTCAGCGGGTAGACGTAGAACAGGACGACGAAGAGCAGGATGAGATTGAGCAGAATCGTCCAGCCGTCCTGCAAACCGTAGCGGCGGAAGAAGAGATTATGTTCGTACCAGATCCACGCCACGATCGCGAAGCAGACGGCGAAACTCCCGAAGCCGCGCATCGCGTTCATCAGTTCCGCGTAAGTGCCGGGCACCTCGAGTGAGACGACGAGGAGCGTCAAGGCGAAGCCGAAGACCGCATCGCTGAAGCCTTCCAGCCGTGTAATCTCGCGGCGAGCCGCCAAGACGCGCATCGCGCCGGTATAACAAGCAGTGCCGGCTCGCGCAATGCTCGCCGCGGACAGGCACTTCGCCGGCCGACAATCGGCGGCTACGCGGTGCGCGCAGCGATCGGCAGGTCGAAATGGAAATTGCTGCCCCGCCCCACTTCGCTCTCGACGCCGATCGTTCCGCCGTGGCCGGTCACGATCGATTTCACAATCGCGAGGCCCAGACCGACGCCACGCGCGTCGGCTGAGTTCAATTGCCAGAAGCGGTCGAAGATGCGGCTCAGTTCATCCGGCGGAATCCCAGAGCCGCTGTCGGCGACGGAGAATCGCACGAAGTCACCGACTTGCTCCGCGCTCACGCAGACCTCGGTGCCGGAGCGGCTGAACTTCAATGCGTTCACCACCAGGTTCGAGAAGACCCGGAGGATGCGTTCGTAATCTGCCATCACGTCCGGCAGCCCGGCAGGCGCGTTCGTCAGGAGCTGAATGTCGCGGCGTCGGGCCAGCGGGTTCAGCATCGCGATAGCGTCATCGATCAGTGTGCGGACGCTGATCGGCTGCGGGTCGATGCGCATCTTCCCGGCTTCGATCTTCGCTACTTCGAGCAGGTCGGCGATGAGCAGGTTCATCAGGTCGACAGCGCCGTGCATCCGCTCGATGAGGTCGGCGTTTTCTTTCGAATCAGGAGCCTCCGCCACGAGCTCAGTCGCCATCTTGATGAAGTTGAGCGGCGTGCGCAGATCGTGCGCGACGATGGCGAGCACTTCTTCGCGCGAGCGGGTCGCCTCCTGCGCGAGCCGCGCCTGCTTCTGCGCCTCAGCGACGGCAGAGCGGAGCTTCATTTCGCGCAACGCAGATGCGGCCAGCTCCGTCAGGATGTCGATGTCGAGCGGCAACCAGATGCGCGGCTTGAAATCGATCGCGCAAAAGCTGCCGATGGCGTGGCCATCTTCGGTCACGAGCGGAATGCCCGCGTACGCTCGCACGCCGAGAGAGCGCACCGTCGGCACCTCGCGAAAGATGTCACTCGCGAGCGTGTCCTCGATCAGCAACGGCGTGGCCGTGGTGATCGCGTAGTGGCAAAACGTCCGGCCTTCGAGCTCGCGCCGCTCGTTCAGTTTCCCTTCCAGGCCGAAGGCGCTTTTGTAGTAATCGCGCGCTTCATCGACCAACGTGATGAAGGTAACCGGCACGCCCAGCAACTTCGCGCCGAGTCTGGTTAACGAATCGAAGCCTTCCTCCGGCGGCGTGTCGAGCAGCCCGGTGCTGACCACAGCCTGTAGCCGCTTTTGATCGCGGATCGTGAGCTCCGGGTCGCCGGGCGCACCTCCACTCGCAACACCGGCTGGCGCGCGAGGAGGAGTCGTCGAGCGGTCGACGGGCGGCATCCTCATTGACTTAGCGAGCGCGGTGACGAATACAACCGCCGCTGGCCGGATGGACGTTCCCGTGTTGATGCGGGACCGAAGCCTGAAGCCGCTCCTCGCCGCACTCGCCAGCGCCGCGCTGCTCGCCGGTTGCTATAACATGCGGCCATCGACTGGCGGCGGGCAGACGACTTTCAGCGGCACACGCGCCGTCGATCCCGCGGACGTCGCGCTGCCGAGCGGCTACCGCGCTGAGATCGTCGCCACCGGGCTCACTTACCCGACTGGCGTGGCCTTCGATGGCGAAGGGCGCGCCTACGTCACGGAGTCCGGCTATTCATACGGCGAAGACTTCGTGCCGGCGCGGCTGATGCGGGTGGAGGCGGGCGGCGGGCTGAAGACGATCACGCAGGGCGGGCGGAATGGTCCGTGGACCGGCGTCACGTTCGCGAATGGCGCGTTCTACATCGCGGAAGGCGGCGTGCTCGAGGGCGGGCGTATCCTGCGGGTGACTCCAGACGGCTCGCGCAGCACGCTGGTCGGCGGACTGCCCACGATGGGCGATCATCACACCAATGGACCGGCGGTCGGGCCGGACGGCTGGATCTACTTTGGGCAGGGAACGGCGACGAACGCTGGTGTCGTCGGCCCAGACAACGCGGAGTATGGCTGGCTGAAGCGGCGCCCGCAATTCCACGACGTTCCGTGCGAGGACGTGGTGCTTGCGGGGCAGAACTTCACCACGCCGAACGTGCTCACCGGCGAAGGCGAAGCAGTGACCGGCTCGTTTGTGCCGTTCGGCACTGCGACCACGCCCGGCCAGGTGATCGATGGCCGGGTGCCGTGCGGCGGCAGCATCCTGCGGGTGCCGGCTGGCGGCGGAACGCCGCAACTGGTGGCGTGGGGCTTTCGGAATCCATTCGGTCTCGCATTCGCACCCGGCGGCAGCTTGTACGTGACCGAGAATGGCTACGACGATCGGGGGAGCCGTCCGATCTGGGGCGTCGGCGATCCGCTCTGGCGCATCGAGCGCGGACGCTGGTACGGCTGGCCCGATTTTACCGCAGGCGATCCGCTCACTGAGGCCGATTACAAGCCACCCGGCAAACCGCAGCCGCAGTTCCTCCTTCAGCACAAGAAGACGCCGCCACGTCCGGTCGCGAATCTCGGCGTCCACGCCTCCGCGAATGGGCTCGATTTCTCCCGCAGCGCGAGCTTCGGCCACGTGGGCGAAGCGTTTATCGCGCTCTTCGGCGATCTCGCGCCGGAGACCGGCAAGGTGACGAATCCGGTCGGCTTCAAAGTCGTACGCGTGAACGTAAACAGCGGCGCAATCGAAGACTTCGCCGTCAACAAAGGCCGCAAATCCGGACCCGCCTCGCTCGTCGGCGGCGGCGGCCTCGAGCGGCCGATTGGCGTGAAGTTCAGCGCAGACGGGAGCGCGATGTACGTCGCGGATTTCGGCGTCATGACCATGACGGCGAAAGGCCCGAACCCGGTGCGTGAAACCGGCGTGCTATGGAAGATCACGCGCGAGTGAGCTTCGCCGCGTTCGTCAGGCATTCGTTCGCCTGCGCTGCTCTCGCGGTCGCTGCGTTGCTCTGTGTGAGCTGCGGTTCAGCGCGCCGCAGCGAGCCGATCAAGGGCGCATTCGCCACGAACGACCGTCGCGTCGAGCACGGTCGCCAGGTTTGGATGATGAAGTGCGACCGTTGTCATCCTGGCGGCGAGGCCGGCCTTGGCCCGGCGACGAACGATAAGCCGCTCCCGGAGTTCCTCATCGCTACCCAGATCCGCACCGGCCTCGGCGCGATGCCTGCATTCACGAAACGGGAAATGTCCGACAGCGACGTCGCCGCCGTGATCGCCTACATGAAGGCGATCCGCCGCGCCGACGCGAAGCCGATGCCCCGTTGAGCCGCTGCCGTCTTGCGACGACGATCAGGCGCGCTGTTGCTCGCCCGCAGTCGCGGCGATCTTCGCCCGCGCTGCATTGAGCCGGCGCACCATCACCTGGCTCATGCGCTTGAACAGCTCGTGCCCGAGCGTGAGATCGGCGCCGCGATGTTGCGTCAGCCGCACCGCGTCGAAGAACAACGTCGTCGTTGGCTCCGTCGCGCGCGCGCCGTACTCGCAGACGAACGGCTCGAACATCCACGACCAGCCGAGCGGCTCGCCGGCTTGCACGACATCGATCCCGATCGACGGCCGATCCGCTGCGTCCGCCTCCACCGCCACGCTGCCGGTCTCGACCAGGTAGAAACCTTTCGCCGGATCGCCCGCGCGAAACACCACCTCATCCGCTCCCAGCTGCTTCAGCTCCGCGCATTCGGCGAGCAGCTCCAGATGTTGCGCGCTCATCCCGCTGAGGAATGGGTGCGTGGCGACGCGTTGACGGATTTCGTGATCGGGCGTGCTCATGCGCCAGTTTCCGCTCAAACCTCGATCCAGCGCAAACCGGAGCGCGGCGATTCTTTCCCGGGGCGAAACGATCCGGTAGGCTGCCCTCGCTATGAGCGCCAGCGATCACGTCTTCACCCTCGGCATCGAAGAAGAATTCCAGATCGTCGATCCGGTAACGCGCGAGTTGCGCTCTCACATCCAGCAGCTGCTCGAAGAAGGGAAGGTGAGGTTGCAGGAGCACGCGAAGTCGGAGATGCATCAGTCGATGGTGGAGCTCGGGAGCGAGGTCTGCCAGGACATCGGCGGCGCGCGCCGGCAGGTCGTGCAGCTGCGCAGCGAGCTTGCCACAGTGGCCGCCGCCCATGGGCTGAAGATCGCGTCGGCCGGCACCCACCCGTTTTCGCATTGGAAGGACCAACGCATCACGCCTAACGAGCGCTATGCCACGATCGTGAACGACATGCAGCAGATCGCGCGATCGAACCTGATCTTCGGCCTGCACGTGCACGTCGGCATTCCCGATCGACAGGAAGGCATCGATCTCATGAACCAGGCGCGCTACTTCCTGCCGCATCTTTGCGCGCTCTCGGTGAACTCGCCCTTCTGGATGGGCGAGAACACGGGCCTGCGAGCATACCGGCACACGATCTTCGAGCGCTTCCCGCGCACCGGTATTCCGGACGCGTTCGAGAGCCTCTCCGAGTATGAGGAATACCTGAAGCTCCTCGTCGACACCGGCTGTATCGATAACGCGAAGAAGATCTGGTGGGACATCCGGCTGCACCCGTTCTTCGATACGATCGAGTTCCGGATTTGCGATGCGCAGACCCGGGTCGAGGACACGATCGCGCTGGCCGCCATGATGCAGGCGATCATTGCCAAGCTGCGGAAACTGCTGCGGGAGAATACCACGTTCCGACTCCACCAGCGGCGACTGCTGGACGAGAACCGCTGGCGCGCGTCGCGCTACGGCATTGATGGTAAGCTGATCGACTTCGGGAAAAAGCAGGAGGTGGAGACGCGCGACCTGATCCACGAGCTTCTGGAGTTCATCGCGCCCGAGGTGGATGAGCTCGGCAGCCATCGCGAGATGGCGCACATCGAGAAGATCCTAAGCGAAGGCACCGGCGCGGATCGGCAGCTGCGCGTGTGGGAGCAGACCGGCGATATGCACGCGGTCGTCGATCACATCATCGCGGAGACCTATGAAGGCCTGCGCGTCCCGTACACGCCAGAGGTGGCGGCGTGATCGCAGCTACGGCTGCCCGTCGTATTTGAAGAGCAACAGCTTGCTCGCGTTCGCCTCGCGGAAGTAGAAGCGGATGGCGCCGTCTTTTCCGATCACGTCGCGCGGGATCGCGTGACTGGCGCGGCGGCTGTGGATCTGGTGGATGCCAATGTGGGCGCGGATATAGAACTCACCCCAAGCTTCCACGAACATCGCACCGCGAGCTTTGTCGATCAGGAGCCGCTCGACGGCGGTTCGTTCGAGCGGTGTGTACTCGACGGGCTGCTGCGCCTCGAGCGACGCGTAATCGAGCGGACCAGTAATGGGGCGGACGCCGGAGGGCGGCAGCTCGCTCCAGGTGGAGCGGATAGTGCCAACGCGCACGCGCGGATCGAAGCCGAGCGCGCGGCTTTGGCGCGAGGTGGTGCTGAGCGAAATCTCGACGCGGCCGAAATCGCCCGCGCGTACCTGGACCCAGACGTGGTCGATCTTGCGCTCGTCCTCGTCCTCTTCGACGACGACTGAAGCGATCTCGCCGGCAACGCAGACGTAGCGATCGCGCAATGCGAAGGCGTGGTCCGGGACCCGGTGCTGCCCGCCTTCTCTACGCAACGCGCGCCTTTCGTGCTCTCACCGTTGGGGGCCTAACGCAGAACGGGCTCTTTGTCGCGCTGATCTCTCATACAATCCCGGCGTCGCCGCGCAATGGTAGGGACATCGCGCTGCGATGTCCGGGGCGCGTGGCTGATTCGCGGGACGTCGCATATCGACTGTGGGAGCAGCGTGCCTCGGACGCCGCAGCGCGGCGCCCCTACCGACGACGGCGCCGCTGCACGCCGGTCATCGCTGTGTCACGCAGTTGCTCCGCTTTGGCGCGGTTGCTCCGCATCCCCCTCCGTGCGAGCGAGCGGAGTGGCAAGCGAACCGAGGAGCCGCGTTAGCGCGGGCTTGTTGATGTTCCGCCGCAGCGGCGCGCAGCTGGAGTTCCTGCTCGCACATCCTGGCGGCCCATTCTTCGTCAACAAAGATGCCGGTGCGTGGACAATCCCGAAGGGTGAAGCCGCTCCTGACGAAGACCTGCTCACGCGTGCGCGGATCGAGTTCGAGGAAGAGGTCGGCATCGCGCCGGCGAGCGATTGTTGGATCGAGCTCGGCTCGATCAAACAGAAGGGCGGCAAGACCGTGCACGCGTGGGCCTTCGAAGGCGACCTGCCTGAAGGCTTCGTGGTCACTTCGAACGAGTTCGAGATCGAATGGCCGCCGCGGTCCGGTCGCCGCGCTAGATTCCCCGAGGTGGATCAGGCGTGCTTCTTCGACGAACCCACCGCCCGCGAGAAGCTCAAAGCTGCGCAGCTGCCGCTGATCGATCGGCTACGCGAACATCTCGCGGCAGAGGCTGATCGCGCAGCGTGACAGCACCGCGACATTGCTGGTGCTCGTGTGCGTACTGTTGGTGTTTCTGGTGTCCGCGGGCGTAGTCGCTACTTGAGTCGGAGCTAGGACGAAGCGCGGCGGCGTTCGATCCACAGATATCCGGTGCCAAGGAGAAAGAGGACGTAGAGCAGAGCGGTCGCAGCGGCGCCTGATTGCACCGGCTCGTCCCGTTGGTTCGTCGCGCGCTGTCGCTGCGATGAACGCGCAGCGGCGACTCGCGTCGCGGTGGTTCGGCGCTCCGGAACGAGCGAAGCCCACGCATCCGCCTCGTGCACGAAGAAGTCGAGATGAGGCCCGGTGGGTCCGAGTTGCACACGGTGCCATCCTGCGCGTCGTGGCCAATATGTGCTGCGCCAGTGATGTGGCTCGACCGCATCTTGGGCGAGCGCCAACGGCACGCGCTCATCGCTGGCGTCGGACGTCACACGCACGTCTACCGGTGGTTCATCTGAAGCGGAGAGTTGCAGCTCAATTGGCCGGTCCACCGCGAGCGGAACGCTGTCGGCATTCTCAATCGCCCAGCGCTCCGCCTGCCGATCGCGCGGCTTCGCCAGACGCGTGAGCACGTGCGACCAGAAGCTCGCGAATTGGGCCG
The DNA here is from genome assembly GCA_902805675.1 of uncultured Chthoniobacterales bacterium. GTDB lineage: Bacteria > Verrucomicrobiota > Verrucomicrobiia > Chthoniobacterales > UBA10450 > JACCTI01. The sequence continues at coordinate 23,098 of CADCTA010000084.1, forward strand.
GCTGGTCCTGCAATCGCCACTTCCACGTGTCGCGCGCGATGCTGATCGCGAGCTGGCCGCGTCCATGGCGAGTGGCGCCGACGATTGGTCGTTGCTGCGTGTCCGCGACGAGACTTGTTTGCTGCGGCGCCAACTGCAGGCGCATGCTCTCGACTGAGAGAGAATGTTCGAGCGGACTCGCCAGTCCGGCCCACCAGACGCGGGCCGTACGCGGCCCGTTTTCCTCGACCGCTTCGCTTTCGAGTTGCCACGGCAGCAGCGGCTGACCGCGTAAACGGGCTGGCTCGGCGCCGGCCGCGAATGCGAGCACACCGAGACCTTGCTCCATCACGGCCGCCTCAATCACGGCGCGTTCATCAGCGGCGAGCGCATGCAGCGCCTCCGCATCGATCAGCAACACGTCGAACTGCGCGAGCAGCCCGCGATCGACCGCGCCAAATTCGGGCGCCGCCTCGGCAGTTGTCGCGAAGCGGTCACGTCCCCGCGCAACGGCTGTGCGGGAAGTCAGCACACCGCCTAAATCCCCGAGCCAACGCTGCAGATGCGCCGTCTCGAGCCGCGGGCTGCTCTGGAGAACGAGCACGCGCGGCAGTGTTGGCCTAACGACTGCAATGCCGATCTGCTCGTCGAGCAATTCCTCGCCGTCGCCTTCGCGTGCGTTCAGCTGCCACACGAACTGCCCTGCGGATTGCGGCGCGGGAGCCACCAAGTCAAACGGTGCACGCGGAGCATCCGCGCCGTGTACTGTCGCCTCCGTCTTCGTGCCGTCAGGGCTCACGACCGTCAGGATCATCGACTGAACGGCTGTCAGACCATCGATGCTGCCTTGGAGGCGCAGAGGCTCGCCAACCGCCAGTTCACGCGGAAAACTCACTGAGCTGATCGTTCGTTTCGATGGCTTGCGATCTGCGTGATCGAAGATCAACTCCACGTCGCGGAGTGCATCGAGCTGCCACGGCTCCAAACCATCGCCAGCGACGCGCAATCTCCGGATCTCCGGGAATTCGCGCCTGATGTATGCAACGTCGGGAACAGCCAACGCGTTTAATGGCTTCTCGGCCACACCCGGTAGAGCGAAGTGCGTCCCGCCTCCGGT
>CADCTA010000085.1 GCA_902805675.1 uncultured Chthoniobacterales bacterium
CGCGAAACGTCCGGGGCCTTCGGCCCCTCGCCATCGCCACCCTGCTTTGGCCCCCACGGGACCGTCGGCTTCTGCACCCGCTCTGGCATGTGAAAAGCGTATGAACAATTCGCGCAAAACGCAAGCTACACACTGGCACCGAGGGGCTTGCCAGCGCCGCAAGTGGCTGCCAAGATGCCGCGCCATGAAATCTCGCCTTCTGCTCGCCGTCGTCCTCTGCGCCTTTGGCAGCACGGCCTTCGCGCAGCCCGGCGACAAGCCGAACAATGCGCAGTTCGAAGCAATCCTGAAGAAGCTCGACGAGCAGAACATGAAGATCGACGCGCTCTCACAGCAGCTCCTGAAGCTCGAGCAGCAAGCCTCCGGCAAAACCGGCGGCGTCATCATCGGTGAGGCAACTCCTCCGCCCGCGCCCGCCGCTCCTGCTGCTGCCGCTGCTACCACGACCGCGTCGTCAGCAACCCCGGCCAGCGGAAACGCGCACGTCGTCGCCAAAGGCGAAACGCTGATCTCGATCGCGAAGGCGCACAAAGTCGACGTCGACGCGCTGCAAAAGCACAACAACATCGAAGACGCGCGGAAGTTGCAGGCTGGCCAGACGATCATGATCCCCACGCCCGGTCAGTCGCCCGGCGCGTCGCCTTCCCCAGTTCCCTAACGAACTGATGGATTCGCCTGCGGACCATCAGTGGTTCCTCCGGAAACACGAGGATAACAGCGTCTTCGGCCCGCTCACCTTCGAGCAGCTCGCCAGCTGGGCATCCTCAGCGCAGATCGCGCCGCACGACTCGATCTCGACAGACCAGGCCAACTGGATAAAAGCGCCGATGCTCCCGGAGCTCGGCATGGATTGGATCGTCGAGGTCACCAGCGAGCGGCTCTACGGACCAACGACTCTCGGTGCGATCCGTGACTTCATCCGGCTGGGTGAGATCGGCGAAGAGAACTTCGTCATTAACGCCTGCGACGCCTCGCGGCAGCAGGTGCGCGATTTGGCTCCTTTGATGGAAGCGCTGGCGCGTGACGTGCCCGCCGAAACCGACGATGCATCACGGCCGACGACTGCAGGAATAGCGGTCGATCTGAATGACCGCATCCGCGAGCTTGAAGACGCGCTACGCGAAGAGCGCCGAGCTTACGCCGAGCTCGAGCAGCATTACCGCGACCTCGAGCAGCGCTACAACGAGCTAGTGACCGCAGCCGCAGCGTCGCAGCCGTAGCGCAAGGGTAGGGACATCGCGCTGCGATGTCCGGGCGGCGTGGCAAGCGCTCAGCACGTGCGCCGTCACGCTGCGTGCAACGCTGCTCGGACGCCGCAGCGCGGCGTCCCTACCAGTTCGGCGACGCACCGTTTTTAACAGACAGCGTCGGCTGGCGATTGGTCCACCAGCACCACTTCCGCAGCATCCCCTTCGACGGTCTTCTCGAGGAAGCTCTGCTCCCACAGGCGCGCGTATTTGCCGCCAAGCGCGAGCAGTTCGTCGTGCGTGCCGCGCTCGATCACGCGGCCGCGCTCCAGCACCAGAATCTGATCTGCACGCAAAATCGTCGAGAGACGATGCGCGATGACGAAGCACGTCCGGTGCGCCATCAGGTGCTCGAGCGCTTCCTGAATTAACCGCTCCGTCGTGGTGTCCACGCTGGCAGTCGCTTCGTCGAGAATCAGAATCGGTGGATTCTTCAGCAACGCGCGCGCGATCGAGAGCCGCTGCTTCTCGCCCACGCTCAACTTCACACCGCGCTCGCCCACAATGCTGTCCAGCCCCTTCGGCATACGGTCGATAAAGATGCGCGCGTTTGCGATCTCAGCGGCCCGCAGCAGTTCCTCGTCGGTCGCATCCAATTTCCCCATCCGCAGGTTCTCGCGCACGGTGCCGTTGAACAGAAAGCTCTCCTGCGTGACGACGCCGACGAACTCGCGCAGCCGCTTCGTGCCGTATTCGCGCAGAGGTTTGCCATCCACCAGGATCTCACCCGTGTCGTACTCGTAGAAGCGACTGAGCAGGTTCACGAGCGTCGACTTGCCTGCGCCGGTCGTACCGACAAGCGCTACCGTCTGGCCGGGTCGCGCATGCAACGAGATGTGCTGAAGCGCGGGCGTGTTGTCGCCGTAGCTGAAGCCGACGTCCTCGAAGCGAACGTCGCCGCTAATCTTCGGCGGCGCCGTCTCCACGTCCCAGCCGGGCTCGATCGGCGTATCGACAATCTCAAACACGCGCTCGCCTGCAGCGCGGCCAGCCTGCACGAGCTGGTTGAGTTGATGCAGCTTATTGATCGGCTCGTAGAGGAAGCCGGTCAGCATCAGGAAGGCGATCAGGTCACCGACCTGCATCGTTCCAGCGAGGACCGCACGCGCGCCGACCCAGACGACAAGCACGATGCCGAGCGAGCCGATCACATACATCGACGGGTGGTAAATCGCCCAGACGCGCATCACCACCAGCGTGGCGTGACGCAGCTGATCGCTGACGGAGTTGAAGCGCTTATGCTCCTCGCCTTCGCGGACGAAGCTTTTGATCTGGCGAATACCCGCAAGGTTGTCGTGCAGCACGGAGTTCATCGCCGATGAGGCCCGCTTTTGGACGCGGTAACGACGGTGCGCAGTCAGCGTGTACCAAAGGGCCCCGCCAGCGAGGAACGGCGCCGGCGCCAGCCCGACCAGCGTGAGCGAAACACTCACGTAAAACATCATTCCAAGCACGATCACCACCTGCAGAACGGCGACGACGCCCTGCTCCACGCCGTCGATCAGCATGCGCTCGACGGAGTTCACATCCTCAAGGATGCGCGTCATCAGATCGCCGGTGGCGCGGTTGTCGAACCACTTCAGCGGCAGCATCTGGATGTGCGAATACAGGTCGCTGCGAAGGTCGAAGATCACCTTCTGCTCGAAGGTGTTGTTCAGGATGATGCGCAACGAATTGAGGCCGTGCTGCAACAGGAGAGCGAGCCCGGCGGTGAGCACGAGCGGCGTCAGTCGATCGGCTCGTTTTTGATAAAGCACCTCGTCGATGACCAGCTTCGTCACCGCCGGAAAGACGACGATCATCAGCGTCGTGAGGATGGCGCAGGCGAGCGTCGCCGACCCGAGGACCGGATACCGCCGCAGATAACCAAAGACACGCCAGACGATGTTCATGTGAGCTGCGTAAGGTAGCACAGCGCATCCCCCGCGTGCGCCGCATGTGCTACATTCCGACGTGTTCATTCGCCAGATGTTCATCTCGCCTGGCCACAACTACTTCGGCCATCACGGCGGTCCGCCGGGCGATTACCCGCTCGTCGAAGTGCGCGAGATCGAGTGCGTTGCCGGCCGTGGAATTCGGGGCGATCGGTTCTACAACTACAAGGTGAACTACAAGGGTCAGATTACCTTCTTCTCGCAGGAGGTATTCGACCGCCTGAGCGCGGCGTTCCCGCAGGTGCGCAAATCGCCCGGCGTGCTCCGGCGCAACGTGATCGTCTCCGGCGCTAACTTGAACAGCCTCATCGGCGAAGAGTTTGAGCTGCAAGGGATCCGCTTCCTCGGCACGGCGCATTGCCGGCCATGCTACTGGCTCGACCAGGCATTCGCGCCCGGCGCGGAGGCGTGGCTAAAGGGTAACGGTGGATTGCGCGCGCAGATTCTCACCAGCGGCACGCTACGCGTTGGCGGCGCCGAGCTGGTGCTCGCACAACGTGAGCTCGCCATTTAGCGCGCTCCTCCTCGCCGGCGGCCGCTCGATGCGCATGGGCAGGGACAAAGCCTTCATCGCCATCGACGGCGTGCCGCTCTGGCGGCGCCAGCTGCAGCTGCTCGAAGACTTGCGGCCGCACGAGCTTTTCATTGCCGGACCAGCTCATGAAGAATGGCAGCAGATCGGCTGCATCATCATTCCGGACGCCGCAGCAAACGCGGGTCCCCTCGCCGGGATCGTCGCCGCTTTGCAGCGATGCTCGGCGCCGCTGTTGTTGGTCCTCGCCGTCGACCTGCCGATCATGACCGGCTGCTACTTGCGCGAGCTGGTTGAGTCGTGCGCACCCGAGTGCGGCGTTGTTCCAAGCCGCGACAAACAACACGAGCCACTAGCCGCCATTTACCCGAAACAATCGCTCGCGCTCGCCGAGAGACGCGTCGCGTCGCGCGATTTGTCGGTTCAGAACTTCGCCGCGCGCTGCCTTGCCGAAGGTCTCGTAGTTCAGAAGGAGATCACGCGCGACAAGCGGCCGCTGTTCCTCAACATGAATACGCCAGACGATCTTGCGCTCGCATCAGCAGATGCCTCACACAAAGGTCACAAAGGTTCACAACGGGAAGCAGCAAGCTCTTCAACTTTGTGATCCTTTGTGGACTTTGTGTGAGGCACTCTTCACCGAATGGCTGACCACCGCGTAGAACACGAACACGGCCTTGCAGCGAAGGTGCCGTTCGGTCTCGGCCGCTGGAAGCCGAAGCACTTCCGCGATATGGCCGGCGTGATCTGGCGGAATCGCGACAACCTGCCCTACGCGTGGAAGGTGCTGAGCCGCGGCGTCTGCGACGGCTGCGCGCTTGGCGTGGCCGGGTTCCACGATTGGACGATCGATGGGGTGCACCTGTGCATGACGCGCCTCAATCTTCTGCGCCTCAACACTGCGCCCTCCCTCGACATCGAGCGGCTGTCCGACATCTCAGCACTCGCAAAGCTCCCGAATCACGAGCTCCGTGAGCTCGGGCGTTTGCCTTACCCGATGCTGCGAGAGAAAAACGCGCCTGGCTTTCGCCGGATCAGCTGGGATGGCGCTTACGAACGGATCGCGCGGCGATTGCGCGGAGCCGATCCGCGTCGCGCAGCCTTCTATCTCACATCGCGCGGCATCACGAACGAAGTCTATTACGTCGCGCAAAAAGTGGCGCGCTTCCTCGGCACCAACAACATCGACAACGCCGCGCGCATCTGTCACTCGCCATCCGGCGCGACAATGAAGTCATCGATCGGCGTCGCGGCCACGACGTGCAGCTACGCGGATTGGTACGGCACCGATCTGGTCGTCTTCTTCGGCTCGAATCCAGCGAACGATCAGCCGGTCGCGACCAAGTACCTCGAAGGCGCCAAGAAGCTCGGCACCAAAGTGGTGATGGTGAATCCGTACCTCGAGCCCGGCATGAAGAAGTATTGGGTGCCATCGAGCGTCGACAGCGCGCTCTTCGGCACCGAGATCGCCGACTACTGGTTCCCGGTGAGTCAGGGCGGTGACATCGCGTTCCTCTCTGGCGTCCTGAAGATCCTGTTGGAGAACGGATGGACTAACGAGTCGTTCATCAACCAGCACACGGCCGGATTCGCTGAGCTGCGCATGAAGGTCAGCTCGATGGACTGGCCAGCCATCGAGCAGCAGTCGGGTCTCGGTCGCGCGAGCATGCAGCAGTTCGCCGAATTGATGCGCGGCGCGCAGAACGCAGTGCTCGTCTGGAGCATGGGCATCACCCAGCACCCGTTCGGCACCGACTCAGTGCAGATGATCCTGAATCTCGCGCTCGCCCGCGGCTACATCGGGCGGGACAAGAACGGCGTCATGCCGATCCGCGGCCATTCGTCCGTACAAGGCGGCGCGGAGATGGGCGCGTACGCGACGGCGCTGCCGGGCTTCCGACCCATGAACTCCGAGTCCGCGGCTGAGATGTCGGCCCGCTACGGCTTCCACGTGCCGGATTGGATCGGACTCACCGCGACGGAGATGGTCGAGGCTGCGCATCGTGGGGAGCTCGATGTGTTCTACTGTCTCGGTGGCAATTTCCTCCGCACACTTCCGGAGCCGGACTACGTCGCCGACGCGTTGCGCAATGTGCCGCTGCGCGTTCACCAGGACATCATCCTGACGGACCAGATGTTCATCCCCGCGCGTGAAGAAGTGATCCTCCTGCCCGCGAAAACGCGCTACGAACAGGACGGCGGCGGGATTGAGACAAGCACCGAGCGGCGCGTCATGTTCTCGCCCGAGATTCCGCGGCAGGTCGGCGAAGCGAAAGCGGAATGGAAGATCCTGCGCGAGCTAGGCGCCGCGATCGATCCTGCCCGCGCGCATCTGCTTGGTTGTGAGACGGGGCAGCAGATTCGCGAAGAGATTGCAGACGTGGTGCCCTACTACGATGGCGTGCAGCACTTCCGCGAAACAGGCGACGCCATCCAGTATGGCGGCCGACACCTGTGCGAAGGCGGTAAGTTCCCGACGCCGGATGGCAAAGGACATTTCCGCGCGATCGATCTGCCGAAACTGAATCGCCCGGCTGGCAGTTTCCACGTCAGCACGCGACGCGGGAAGCAGTTCAACACGCTCATCTATGCTGAGGTAGATCCGCTGAACGGCGCCGGTCGCGACGCCGTGTTGATGAACGAAGAAGATGCCGGGCGGCTGCACCTGCGGACCGGTGATCGCATCGCGCTCGTGAATGACGTCGGCCGCTTCGAAGGCAGAGCTTTCCTCGCGCCGATCGCGCCGGGGAATCTCCAGATTCACTGGCCCGAGGGCAACGTGATCATCCAGCGCGGCGTCGTCGATAAGACTGGTGGAGTGCCCGACTATAACGCGGTGGTCCGCGTCGAACGTCTCGACCTTGCCGCAGAAGCTCCGCACGCGAGCGCGACGGTTGCGGCGGGTTCGAATGATCAGCCGCCCGGCGACGACGGCGATCTCAGCCACCTGCCGCCGTTCGGCGAAAAACGATGACCGACGGTGCCAGCCGGTCGGACGTGGTGCTTCGTTACACCGCCGGCCGCGGTGCGGCTGAGCGCGAGGATCGCGTCGCCGCGGAGGAGCCGCTCGAGATTCGGGTGGAAGGCCACAGCGTTGCCGTCGTGATGCGAACGCCGGGACACGATCGCGAACTCGCCGCCGGGTTTTTGGCGACGGAGAATCTGATCCGCGGGCGTGACGACATCTTCGATATCACGCAATGCGGCAGCAGCGCGGCCGATCAGGTGGTGAATGTCACGCTGCGCAATCCGGCAGCGTTCGATCCGTCGAAGCTGACTCGGCACGTCTTCAGCTCGTCGAGTTGCGGCGTTTGCAGCAAAGCGACGATCGAGGCCGTCCGGCAGCAGTTCGCGCCCGTTGATTCAAGTGCCCGTGTGCCTGCAGACGTCATTCTCCAGCTTCCGTCTCGGCTACGCGAGAACCAGAAGACGTTCGAGCAAACCGGCGGGCTGCATGCATGCGCGGTCTTCGACCTCAACGGCAAGCTGCTCGCGTTGCGCGAAGACGTGGGACGGCACAACGCGCTCGATAAGCTGATCGGCCACGCCTTGCTCGACGGGTCGCTGCCGCTGCGCGATCGCGTGCTCTTGCTAAGTGGACGCGTGTCATTCGAGATGATGCAGAAGGCGCTCGCCGCCGGGATCCCAATCGTGGCTGCAATCTCAGCGCCGACGACCCTGGCGGTCGATTTCGCACGCGAAAGTAATCAGACGCTCATCGGCTTCGTGCGCGGCGAGACGATGAATGTCTACGCGGGCGCGGAGCGCATTCGGTAGGGACGGCGCGCTGCGCCGTCCGAGCGGCGTGGCAAGGTCCATGTTGTCGACCATCCGCTGTGCGCGGCCACGCTGCTCGGACGCCGCAGCGCGGCGTCCCTACCGCGCTTTCTGCACCGCCGCCTTGAAGCCTCGCGGCTTCGTTGCGATCCACTCGGCGAACTTCGCCACACCGGGGTGTTCCTTCAGCTTCGCGATCGTGTTGAACTCGCGCTCGAGCTCCTTCTCGCTCAGCAGCGCGTGAATCTGTGAGTGACACGGACGGCAAATCCCCACTACCTGCCGTACCACGGCGCGCTCGAACTCGCGTTTGTTGCGCTTGTTGTGGTGGCGCGTGCGCGGGATCAGGTGATGCCGCGTGAGCGTTTCTTCGCGGCCGCAGATGACGCAGTTTCCCTCCACGGCTGCTTCAGCGGGAATTGCGGAAGACTCGTGGTGTCATGCCGGTCCAGCGCTGAAACGCGCGATGAAAGGCACTCGGCTGCGAGAACCCGAGGAGATAGGCAATCTCGCAAATGGCAAGCTCACGTTTGCGCAGGTAATTCTTCGCCAGCGCGCTCCGAGTCTCGTGCACCAGGTCGTCGAACGAACTGCCTTCCGCATGCAACCGGCGCTGCAACGTTCGTGCACTCGTGCCGAGCTTCCGCGCGACGACAGCCAACTGCAGATCGCCGGGCCCGGACACTTTGCTGATCACGCCCCGCACTTGACTGGTAACGCTGGAGTCGGAGACAACCGGGCCGAGGAGCGCGTGCGCGCTACGCTGCAGCAGGGCCGCGAGTGCGGGATCCGCTTTCGGCAGCGGGAGCTCGAGGAGGCGCGCGTCAAACGCCAGCTCGGTGCGTGCGCAGCTGAAGTAGACCGGCGCCTGAAAGACGCGCTTGTGCACGGCGATCACGGCCGGTTGCTGATGTTGGAAGCAGACGGCGTTCGGCTTCCAGCGCCGCCCTGTCAGTTCGCGACCGACGTGCAGCATCGTGGAAAGCATGTGCTCGGATTCCTGGCGGCGTTGATCGGGCGCAGCGATCGCCGCGCCATAGATGTAAGCAAGGCCGGCTTTGCCGCCGTCGGTCGTCAGAGAAAATTCGACTGCGTCGGTCCACACCTGCAGATAGCGAACAAGGTGCCGCAGTGCGTCGCCATAGGTGTGGCTGTTCGCGATGAGATAGCCGAGCAGGTCGTATCTCGAGTGGTCGCTCGCTTGCCCGAGATGAAGGCCGAACGCGTCGTCTCCGGTTAACTCCGCCGCGCGCTCGTACAACGCGATCAGCGCGTTGAAAGGCATCTGCGTGTCGGGCCGCTGCAGCCGCACGAGATCAATGCAAGCCGAGCGGGCGAGCCTTTCGGCGGGAACGCCGGCACGCGCGGCAGCATCGAACACTTTCGCCGCCGCACGCGCGTCGATCGACGCGGTGGTGGCCGACGCGGAGCCGCTGGCGCGTTTGATCAACGATTTGGCGGGCGGGGTAATCACTCCGCCGTTTACCCCCGCAGCACTGGCCTCAGACTGCCTCGCAACACATGATGAACTTAACACAAAGAGCTGTCGCAGCGTTGCTCCTCCTTCTCGCCTTCATCGCGCAAGCGGCGGAGGCCGAGACGATCCAGCTGCGCATTGAAGGTGTTCGCTCCGCCGATGGGAAGATCGAGATCGACGTCTACCTGCCGCCTCGGAAGCACGTGCTTGAACGCGTCGTCGCGGCGCGGCATGGCACCGTCGAAATAGAGCTGGAAGTGCCGCCCGGCGCGTACGCGATTATGCTTTTCCACGACGCGAACGTCAACAGCACGCTCGATCGTGGCGGGCTGCTGCGGATGCCGACAGAAGGCTATGCGTTCTCGAATGACGCGCCGGTGCGCTTCGGCCCGCCTTCGTTCGAGGCGATGCGCATCGATGTGGCGCGCGGCGCACGGGTGACAACAACCGTGCAGATGAAATACCCCGGCGGGAATTGATGAACCGCGTTGTCCGCATCTGCTGCTGGGCGCTGCTGGCGATGGCTGCGACTGCGATCGGAGTGGTATCGCTCCGATACTTGAGCGGAGATCCCGCGGTCGCGCCGCGCGCGTTGCGGCTCAACATGATCGAGCGGCTGCCGTGGTTCGTCGCTCACACCGTTGCCGGCGCGCTCGCGCTAGTCGTGTTGCCGTTCCAGCTGCTGCCAGCTCTGCGGCGCAGCGGTGCGTGGCTCCACCGATGGCTCGGCAGGATTTATGTGGTGGCCGTCGCGGTCAGTGGAACGTGTGCGCTGCCGATCGCGTTGGGATCGTTCGCGGGTCCAGTCGCGGCCAGCGGCTTTGCGATGCTCGCGGTGTGTTGGCTCGGCACGACTTTAACGGGCTGGCGCATGATCCGAGCCGGCGACGTTAACGCTCACCGCCGGTGGATGGTGCGAAGCGCCGCGCTCACGTGCGCGGCGATCACATTGCGCCTCTATCTACCCTTGCCACCGGCGCTCGGATTCACCTTCGCAGAAGGTTACCGAGTTATCGCGTGGGCCTGCTGGGTGCCGAACCTGTTGCTTGCTGAATACTTTCTGCGCCGGGGCAAGGCGCAGCCTGCGCTGGTGCGTCAGCGCTTTGCCTGATGGCGATCCGGAAACGTCAGCTCCGCGATGCCCGATTTGTCGAGATCGCCGAGACCTGCCGCGATCATGCGCTCATATTGCTGCTTTGTGGCGCGGGCGAGCGGCAGGTTCAGTCCTGCGCGCTCGGCCAGCGTGAGCGCGATGCCGCTGTCTTTGGCCGCGTGCGCGGCGGAGAAGAACGTCGCGTGATCGCGGTTTTGCATGTCTTCGCCGTCCGTCTGCAGCACGCGCGACGCGGCCCCGGTCTGACCGAACACTTCGCGCAGCATCGTGAGATCCAGGCCGAGCGCGGCACCGAGCCCGAGACCTTCCGCGAGGCCAGCGGTGTTGATGTTCATCACCATGTTCACGAGCGCTTTCACCTTCGCCGCCTCGCCGCTCTTGCCGACAAAGCCGAGCGATGAGCTCAGCTCTTTGAGTAGCGGCTCGGCCCGACGAAACGCCTCCTCACCGCCACCGCACATTAAATACAGCGAGCCCTCACGCGCCTGCGTGATGCTGGAAGCCATGCACGCTTCCAGCGCCTGCGCCCCCGCCGCGTCGGCGAGTTGCTCCACTTCCACATGCACATCCGGCGAGACGGTCGCGCAGTTAATGAAGAGCTTTCCTTCCGCGCTGATCAGCAGGTTGTCGGTGTCGCTAAAGATCTGCCGCATCGCTGCGTCGTCGGAGACCACCGTGAAAATCACGTCCGCGCCGGCAGTCACGTCGCCGAGCGTCGGACACGCCGCCGCGCCGATCTCTTGTGCGAGCGCGGTGACCGTAGCGCGGTTCGTGTCGAATAGCGTCGTCACATGGTAGCCGCGGTCCTGCAGGCGGCGCGCCATGTTTGCGCCCATCCGACCTACTCCCACGAACCCAATGTTCATGGCGCGAAGCTGGCGGCGAAGAATGGATTCTCGCGCTTCTCTTTGCCGACCGTGGTGAGCGGCCCGTGTCCGGGACAGACGATGGTGTCGTCGGGCAGGGTGAGAATTTCCTCGAGGTTGTTCCGCAATGCGTCCGGGTAGGAAACTGCGCCGCCGCCCATTGATCCGGCGAACATCGAATCGCCGACGATCGCCACCGGCCGCGCCAGTCCACGCACGACATACGTCAGTCCGCCTGCCGAATGTCCCGAGGTGAGCCGCGCTTCGATTGTCAACGAGCCGAGCTCGAACTGCTCGTCATCGCCGATGATCTTCGCATCGGGCACCGGCTCATTTTCCGGGACGTAAACAGGCGCGCCGCTGTCCGCGCGCAAGCGTGTCAGATCCTCGATGTGATCGGGATGAGCGTGCGTGAGGAGGATCATCGTGAACGAGAGATCTTCGAGTGCGGCGCGCTTCAGCATTTCACCGCTGTCGGCGCCGGTATCAAAGGCCGCCGCTTCCCGAGTCTTAGGGTCCCAGACGAGATACGCGTTCACGGTCATGTCGCCGTAGGTCGTGTTGAACTGCGCGAGCCCGGCAATCGGTTCCAGCTGCTCGGGCGTCCATTCGCTCCGGCTCAACTTGAGGAGCGACTCGGCGTGAAGTCCAAGGACGGGAGCAAGAGCGAGCACTGTCGCCTCGTCAAAGGCGCCATCGCGCGCGGCGCGGATTTGCTCCGCCGTCAGGTTCGAGCGTTCGGCGAGCTCACTGTCGGAAATCTGCAGCCCGCGTTGCGCTTTGCCGATGATATCGGCGGCGCTGTCTTCGAGAGGGATCATCTCAATTCGTCGCTCAAGCGCTTGCCGGCGCAATCTGTTTTGCGAGTTCGCCCAATCTGCTCGTGATGAGCTTGCCCGCACGGCATCCGACTTCTTCCAGTGGGATTGCGTGACCCGACTCACGCTCGATCGAGGTGATGGTGACGTTCGCGATACCGCACGGCACGATCGCGTCGAATGCGGAAAGATCGCCCGACACGTTCAACGCGAAACCGTGCATCGTGATCCACTGCCGCACGCCCACGCCGATGGACGCGATCTTGCGATCTTCCACCCAGACGCCCGTTAGCCCAGTGCGCGTCTGCGCGGCGACTTCATAGCCGGCGAGTAACTCGATCAGCACGTCCTCGATCCAGCGCAGATAACGATGGAGATCCTGCTCGTAGCGGCGCAGATCGATGATGGGATACCCGACCAGCTGCCCGGGCCCGTGGTAGGTCGCCTGCCCGCCGCGGTTGACCGGGAAGAGCGGATGCGGAAGGTGCGCGGCTCCGCGGAGGCTCGATTGGTTCGGGGTGCGGCCGATTGTATAAACGGGCTCGTGCTCGAGCAACAAAAGCTCATCCGGCAACGCGCTATCCGCACGTTTGCGCGCCACGATCTCTTCCTGCAGCGCGAGCGCATCCGCATAGCTAATCCGGCCGAGCCAGCGACCGGTGGGAGAATTCTCCGCCACGGATGAACCCGGATTTTCACGGACCGGAGCATCTGAATTCCCGATCCGTGTTTCATCCGTGTTCATCCGTGGCGACAAAAAAGAAGTTCGACCGATTAAATCTGCGTGCCTGCTGGCATTCCGGCGCGCACAGCCTCCTCGGCGCGCAAATGCGTAAGGCCGATCGCGAGCGCATCAGCCGCATCGGACTGCGGCGTTTCCGTTAACCCGAGCATCGCCCGAACCATGAACGCGACCTGGCTCTTATCCGCGCCGCCGCGGCCGACGGTCGCCTGCTTGATACGCGTAGGGGCGTATTCAAAGATCGGCAGCCCACGCTCCGCCGCCGCGAGGATGGCAGCGCCGCGCGCTGCGCCCAGGGCGATCGCCGTCTTGTGGCTCTGCACGTAAATCACCGCTTCGAGCGCGCAGGAATCCGGCTCATGCTCGCGGATTAAATCTGCCAGGCGCTCGTGAATTGCGACCAGACAGGCAGACGGCCGCAGCGCGCTGGCGTTCTGGATGATGCCGAAGTAAAGAGCGCGCCGCTTGCCGCCGATGGCCTCGACGACCGCGACACCGCTACACCGAAGAGAGGCATCGATTGCGAGGACACGCACTACCGACAGTATTCTGTCATCCCGAGCGAAGTCGAGGGATCCCGTGGCTTCACTCCAGGTTGATGCCGCGGGATTCTTCGACTGCGCTTCGCTCCGCTCAGAATGACTGCGCGGCGAAAGATGCGCCCAAATTGCGACGCGGGTATACCGCGCTACTGGTAACGCGATGTCGCGGCAATACATCCTTCAGCGCGCTCCCTCCGCCGCCGGCATCCACATCGACTACGCGGGCGAGCTGAACGAGCAGCAACACGCCGCGGTCACAGCGCCGCCGGGGCCGATCCTTGTCATCGCCGGCGCGGGTAGCGGGAAGACGCGAACGCTGACCTATCGCGTGGCGTACCTGCTCGAGAATGGCGTCGATCCACGCAATATCCTGCTGCTGACGTTCACCAACAAAGCCGCGCGGCAGATGCTCGATCGCGTGGCGAACTTGCTGCCGGTGGACGCGAGCGGGCTCTGGGGCGGGACCTTTCACTCCATCGGCAACCGCATGCTGCGGCGGCACGGAAGCGTGCTGGGTTACTCGAGCGGGTTCACGATTCTCGATCGCGAAGATCAGAAGGATTTGATCGACACGGTGGTCGCGAGCTCCGGCATCAACCCGAAGGAGATCCGTTTTCCGAAAGGCGACGTGCTGGCGGATATCTTCAGCTTCACCGTCAACACCGAGCGCACGATCGAGGAACTGCTCGCAGAGAAGTTCCCGTATTTCCTGCCGCTCGTGGAGCAGATCCGCGATGTGCACCAGCGCTACGAGCGGAAGAAGAAAGCGACGAACTCGATGGATTTCGACGATCTGCTCGAGAAGACGCTGCGCATGCTGAAGGAGCACGCCGAGGTGGCGGACTTCTATCAGCGGAAGTTTCAGTTCGTGCTCGTCGACGAGTATCAGGACACGAACAAGATCCAGGCGGACTTCATCGACACGCTCGCGGCGCAGCATCGCAACGTCATGGTGGTCGGTGATGATGCGCAATCGATCTACTCGTGGCGCGGCGCCAATTTCAAAAACATCCTCGCGTTTCCCGAGCGCTACCCGGACGCGCGGGTGTTCAAGATCGAGCTGAACTACCGCAGCGTGCCGGAGATTCTTTCCGTCGCGAACGCCGCGATCGCGCCCAACGTCGAGCAGTTTAAGAAGGAGCTCGCGCCGACTCGCGAGACGAAGGAGTTCAAGCCTGCTGTCGTGGCGTTGAACGATGGCAGTGAGCAGGCGCAGTTCGTGGCGCAGCGCATCCTCGAGCTGCGCGATGAAGGCATCGAACTGGACGACATCGCCATCTTGTATCGCGCGCATTACCACGCGGTCGAGTTGCAGCTCGAGCTCTCGCGCCGCGGCATTCCGTATCAGATCACGAGCGGCGTGCGGTTTTTCGAGCAGGCGCACATCAAGGACGTGGCGGCGTTCATCCGTTTCGTGGCGAATCCGCGCGACGAGGTGGCATTCAAACGGATGATCAAGCTGCTGCCCGGCATCGGGAACAAGAGCGCGGACAATCTCTGGCGCGCGTGGGAAGCATCGCTCGACGCGAACGGTGAGATCACGCGCTGGGGCGAGCGGCTGCAGCCGATGCAGGTCGGTGCGAAGTCGAAGAAGTCGTGGCAGCAGCTCGCATACACGCTCGACGAGATCGCGCCGGGCGGTAAGCCGAACCCGCCGTCGGAAATGATCACATCAGTCGTCGAGGCGATCTACGACGACTACGCAAAAGCGAACTTCACGAACTACGAGCTGCGCCGCGAAGATCTCAACCAGCTCGCGGCCTTCGCGCGGCAGTTCAAAGACATCGATGAGTTCCTTTCGCAGCTCGCGTTAATCAGCAACGTCGATGCCGAGGCGGCGCCGAACCAGGGAGCAGACACGGAAGCTGTCAGCCTCTCGTCCGTGCACCAGGCGAAGGGTCTGGAGTATCACACCGTCTTCGTGATCTGGCTGACGGATGGAATGTTTCCGAGCACGCGCTCACTGGAAACGCGAGAAGCGATTGAGGAGGAGCGCCGCCTTTTCTACGTGGCCGTGACCCGCGCGCGCGATGAACTCTACCTCACCTACCCCCACATGCGTCTGAATGCCGGCTACGGCGACATGTTCCAGCGTCCATCGCGTTTCCTGAAGGAGATCCCGACGGAGCTGGTCGAGGATTGGCAGATCAGCCGGCGCTGAGCTGTTTCAGCCACGGATTAACACGGATGAAACACGGATTAGAGGCTGAGGAGCTTCATCCTGTTCACCTGCTACACCGCGACACGACGCAGAAGATCATCGGAGCTGCGTTTGAGGTGCATCAGCAGCTTGGCTACGGTTTTCTCGAGCGCGTGTATCAACGCGCGTTGCAGGTGGAGCTGCTCCGACGTGGTGCGACTGCCGAGCTAGAGAAGCGCATTCAAGTCCTCTACAAAGGCGTCGTGATCGGCGATTACGAAGCTGATCTCATCGTCGATGGCTGCGTCATCGACGGGATCAAGATCGCGCCTGAATACGACAAAAGAGACGAGGCCCAGCTCCTGAGCGAGCTAAAGGCAACCGGAATGAAGGTGGGGCTCGTTCTGAACTTCGGCAGAACGAAAGTCGCTCACAAGCGCCTCGTCTTCTGAATCCGTGTTTCATCCGTGTTAATCCGTGGCTAAATGATCCTGTCTCCTGAACAGAAAATCGCTGGCGTACTCACGCCGCTATTCGCGATTCGCACAGAGACCGATCTCGGCATCGGCGATCTCGACGGCCTCCGGCAGTTCATCGACTGGGCAGCCAGCGTCGGCTTCAAGCTCGTGCAGCTGCTGCCGATCAACGAAACGGGCGGCGACAACAGTCCGTACAACGCGATCAGCGCGATGGCGATCGAGCCGATGACGTTGCACCTCGCGCCCGGCTCGCCGGAGGACCTGACGCAGGACGACTTCGACGAGGTTGTCGGCGGCTACAACCTTAAGAAGCTGCGCGCCGGTAGTGTGCACTACGAGAAGGTGCGCAAACTCAAACGCGCGCTGTTGGAGAAGGCGTTCGCGCGATATCGCGCCCGTCGCGAGAACGACGCCGCAGTCATCGCCGAGTTCGATGAATTCTGCGCGAAAGAGAATGCATGGCTGCACGACTACGTCTTCTTCCGCGCGCTGATGGAGGAGAATGGCGGGACCGAAGCGTACGATTACTGGCGCGATGAGCACCGCTCGATCCCTGCCGCGCGCGCGTGGTTGATGGAGCAACCGGACGAAGTGCGACAGCGGTTTGAGGAGCGCGAGTTTTTCTTCCGCTACGTGCAGTGGATCGCCTACGCGCAATGGATGGCGGCGAAGGCGTACGCCGATGAGCGCGACGTCGCGCTGATGGGCGACATCCCGTTCGGCGTCAGCTACTACAGTGCGGACGTTTTTGCGCGGCCCGACCAGTTTCTCCTCGAGTGGTCAGGAGGGGCGCCGCCTGAGCCTTACTTCAAGGACGACGAGTTCACGCAGAAGTGGGGCCAGAATTGGGGCATCCCGCTCTACAACTGGGGAGCGATGCGCGCGACGAACTTCGATTGGTGGCGGCAACGCGTACGCGGTGTGCGGCGCATCTTCCACGTCTTCAGGATCGATCACGTGCTCGGCTTCTACCGCATCTATGCGTTCCCGTGGCGGCCGCAGCGCAATGCCGAATTCCTGCCGCTGAACCAGGAAGAGATGCTCCAGCGCACCGGCGGCCGCGCACCACATTACGCGCCGCGCGATGACGACCAGTGGGAGCACTGCGAGGCAAACCGGCGCGAAGGCGAAGATTACCTGCGCATGGCGCTGGAAGCGGCGGAAAGCACGCGCCTCGTCGGCGAGGATCTCGGGACGGTGCCGCCGTACGTGCGGCCGAGTTTGCAATCGTTAGGCATCGCTGGATTCAAAATTCCCCAATGGGAGAACACGCCGGAAGGGCGCGTGATTCCGGGGCGCGATTATCAGCGCCTGTCGGTCACCACCTACGCGACGCACGACCATAAGCCGTTGCGCGCGATGTGGGACGAAGCGTTCGAGCACGAGAGCGCGACGCGCGAACAAGCGCTCGGCGACTTGAGGAAGATTGCGGAGTTCGCGGGTGTCGCATCGCTAAGCGACGCGGCGGATTTCGATCGCGACTTCTATGAGCCGACGACGCGCGCGCTGTTCGAGAGCGAAGCCTGGATGGCCATCGTGATGATCACCGACCTGCTGGCGCGCAAGGATCGCTTCAATGTGCCGGGTACCGCTTCGGATTCGAACTGGAGCCGACGGCTGCACATGACGATGGCAAGGCTCGGCCACAGTCGTGGCGTGAAGCAGCGGATGAGACTCGTGCGGCGGTTGCTCGAAGCTAGCGGCCGGGCGTAAAGCTTTAACGCACATCGCGCGGGTCATCCTGAGCCGCGCAGACGGCGAAGGACCTCACGGCGGCACGATGTGCATCGGAATGTGAGAAGGCGCGCGCTGCGGTTCCACGTCGGGGTTGCGCAGACCGCCGTCGGCTGGCGCGAGGTCCTTCGTCGTCTACGCGACTCAGGATGACCGCGCGGGGATGCGATGCAGTACGCTGGGGGAAACTTCGCTGTTTCATCCGCAGCCATCGTGGCTAAAGGATACGGATGAATTCTCCGATCAAAGTCGCGATTACCGGCGCCGCCGGCCAAATCGGTTACTCACTTTTGTTCCGCGTCGCGTCCGGCGCATTGTTCGGCCCGAATCAGCCGGTGCAGCTCAATTTGATCGAGATTCCGCCAGCGCTCGATGCGCTGAAAGGTGTCGTCATGGAGCTGGACGACTGCGCGTTTCCCCTGCTCAAGGGCATCGTCGCCACGGCTGACCTGGACGAAGGATTTCGCGATGTGAATTGGGCCATGCTGGTCGGCAGCGTTCCCCGTAAAGCCGGCATGGAGCGCGGCGACCTGCTCGGCATCAACGGCAAGATCTTCATCGGCCAGGGACAGGCGATCGAGAAGAACGCGTCGCAAGACGTGCGCATCCTGGTGATCGGGAATCCGTGCAACACGAACTGCCTGATCGCGATGAACAACGCGCGCTCGATCCCGCAGGACCGCTGGTTCGCGATGACGCGCCTCGATGAGAATCGCGCCAAGGCCCAGCTCGCGCAGAAAGCCGGCGTAGACGTGACCAAAGTCACCAACCTGGCGATCTGGGGCAACCACTCCGCGACGCAGTATCCCGATTTCTACAACGCGAAGATCAACGGCAGGTCGGCTGCCGAGGTCATCGGTGACGAGAGCTGGCTGCAGGGAGACTTCATCAAGACGGTGCAGCAGCGCGGCGCGGCGATCATCAAAGCGCGCGGGCTTTCCTCCGCAGGCTCGGCGGCAAACGCCGGTATCGACAGCATCACGTCGATCGTGAACGACACGCCGGAAGGCGAGTGGAACAGCGTCGCAGTCTGCTCCGACGGCAGCTACGACGTGCCGAAGGGCCTTATCTGTTCGTTCCCGGTACGCGCGCGCGGCGGTAAATGGGAGATCGTGCAGGGCGTGCCGGTAAACGAGTTCAGCCGATCCAAGATTGACGCTTCGGTCAGCGAGCTACAGGAAGAGCAGGCGCTCGTAAGCGAACTGCTGCCGAAGTAGCGGCGGCCGGTAGGGCGAGACTCCTGTCGAGCCTGGCGCACAGCTAACGCAACTCTCAGGCTCGACAGAGTCTCGCCGGAGCGTGCCGTCGAGAGACGCACGGCGTCCGGCAACTTGCCTAGTGCGGCGAATACTGCGTCTTCGTGCGCACGAATGCCGCGCTGTCGTAGTAGGTGCGGAAGCTCGTAACGGCGTCACCATCGTATTCGATCACGCTGACGCCGCGGTAATCCACCGACCGACCGTCAGTCAGCGTGCCGCGTGACTGCCACTCGAGGGCGGCGCTGCTGTCGGATGTAATCTCGCCGGTGAACTCAGACCGAATGTCGCTGAACTGCTCGAGATAAACCTGCCAGAACTTCGTGGCGTCGTTCCCGTGGTCGCCACCGAGATTGGTGAGGCGCGCGCCTTCCTTGAAGAGGCTCGCCACCGGCGATGGATCCCGTGATTGCTCTGTCTGTTGCAGCGCTTCTTTGAATCGCGCGGCGAGTCCGTTGTTTCCGTTATCAGCGCTCATGTCAGGCGTTACGCACGC
The DNA here is from genome assembly GCA_902805675.1 of uncultured Chthoniobacterales bacterium. Classification (GTDB taxonomy): domain Bacteria; phylum Verrucomicrobiota; class Verrucomicrobiia; order Chthoniobacterales; family UBA10450; genus JACCTI01. The sequence goes on from CADCTA010000085.1 coordinate 19,155, forward strand.
CTGACGCTGATGGATTCGCCCGCTGATCAGGCGACCAGCTCTGCACCGGTGAGTCGGGTGAACGCTTCGCGATATTTCGCCGAGGTTTTCTCGATCACTTCCGAGGGAAGCGAAGGCGCCGGCGGCGTTTTGTCCCAATCAAGCGTCTCGAGATGATCGCGCACAAATTGTTTGTCGAAGCTCGGCGGACTCTGCCCAGTGACATAGCGATCGGCAGGCCAGAAGCGCGAGGAGTCCGGCGTGAGGCATTCATCGATCAGCAGGAGGTGATCGTCGAGCTTGCCGAACTCGAACTTCGTATCGGCGACGATGATGCCGCACTTCGCTGCGTGCTCGCTGCCCGCTTGATAGATCTGCAGGCTGTAGTCACGCGCCTGCTTCGCAACCTTTTCCCCCACGATGCGACAGCATTCCTCCCAATCGATGTTGATGTCGTGGCCCGACTCGCTCTTTGTCGCCGGCGTGAAGATTGGCTCCGGCAGCTGCGACGCGAGTTGGAGACCGGCCGGCAGCTTGTGGCCGCATACGGTGCCGCTCTCCTGGTATTCCTTCCAGCCCGAGCCTGCGAGATAACCGCGCACCACGCATTCCACCGGCAGCGGCTCGGCTTTGCGCACGATCATCGAGCGACGCCGCAGTTGGTCGCTGAACCGGTCTAGCTCAGGGATATTGAATTGCACTGCGAGCATGTGATTCGGCACGAAATCGAAGCGGTGGAACCAGAACGCGGAGAGCTGATTCAGCACGGCGCCTTTGTGCGGAATCGCGTCCGGCAGGACGCAGTCGAAGGCGGAGATGCGATCGGTCGCGACGAAGAGGAGCGTCTGGCCGAGGTCGAAGACTTCGCGCACTTTGCCGCTGCGCAGCTTCTTGATTCCGGGGAGTTCGAGCGAGGTCAGCGGCTGCGGCATTTGAGAATCAGGAAAGCAGGAACACAGGAAAAAACCGCAAAAATTTTCCTGCTTTCCTGCGTTCCTGATTCATTGACTCTTCTCTAATGGCTGGTCTCGTCATCAAACCCCGCGCGCGCATCCTCCACGGCCACGACTGGGTCTTCACCGGCGAGGTGCTGAAAGCATTCGGCAATCCTGTCGATGGCGATGTGATTTCGCTGAAAGACGGCCGAGACCACCTGCTCGGTAGCGCGATCTACAACAGCAAATCGCAGATCGTGGCGCGGCGTTTCTCACGGCGAAGGCAGGACCTTGATCTCGACTTCTTCCAGCGTCGAATCAGCCAGGCGATCGAATATCGGAAGCGTCGCGGCGTGAACCCGAAGTTGTCTCGCGTCGTCTCGAGCGAGAGCGATGGTCTGCCCGGGGTGATCGTGGATCGCTATGGCGATCACTTGGTGCTCCAGACGCTCACGCACGCGATGGACATGCGGAAAGAGCTGCTTGTCGAGGCGCTGAAGAGCACGCTGTCGCCGACAGTGATTATCGAGCGTAACGATGCGCCTGTGCGGCGAGCGGAAGGGTTGGAGTTGCAGACCGGAGTGCTCTTCGGCGACGCGCCTCGCGAGCAGGAGATCGAAGTGGGCGGCGTGCGGTTTGTCATCGATCTGATGAACGCGCAGAAGACCGGCTTCTACCTCGATCAGGTGCAGCACTACGCAGCAGTCGCGAATCACGCGAAGGGCCGGCGCGTCCTGGATTGCTTCACCAGCCAGGGAGCGTTCGCGCTGGTCTGCGCAAAAGCAGGCGCGGCGCCGGTGACGGCGGTTGAAGCCAGCGCCGAGAGCGTTGCTTCAGCGCGCGGGAATGCCGAGCTCAACAGCCTCTCGGTAAACTGGCAGGAAGAGGACGTGTTTCAGTTCCTCCGCTCGGCCGAAAAGGCGGAAGCGGAATACGACCTGATCATCCTGGATCCGCCGTCATTCACGAAGACCAAAGGCGGTCTGCACAATGCAATGCGCGGCTATCGCGAGCTGCACGTGCGCGCGTTCAAGCTGCTCTCGAAGGATGGCTTGCTCGCGACGTTCTCCTGCTCGCATCACGTGACTGAAGCCGCGTTTATGCAGACGATCTCGGATGCACTCGTCGATGCCCGGCGATCGGCGAGGCGGCTGCGGCGCTTCGAGCAGGCGCTCGATCACCCGGTGCTGCCGACGCTGCCGGAGACGGAATATTTCAAGGGCGTGCTGCTCGAGATGATGCCCGGCAGATGAAGACCGGCGGCGGCTCAAAGGACCTCGCACGCGAGTTCGAAACGCTCGCGCCATGGGTATTCCAGTTCGGAATCGGAGGCGTAAACTATGGGGGCGCGATCAGCGCAATCGGAGATGTGCGGTTGGATCAATTCTGGAACTTCGCGGCTAACGCGAAACGGATTCTCGAGCTCGGGTCGCTGGAAGGTGCGCATACGGTTCAGCTCGCCGCGCGCTCCGGCGTTGAGGAAGTGATCGCAGTCGAGGGGCGCGCGGCGAACATTCGCAAAGCGGAGTTGGTGAAACGGTTGTCGCGCGCTGCCAAGGCGCAGTTCGTCGAGGCCAATCTGGAAACGACGGACCTGACGAAGTTCGGAAAGTTCGACGCGGTGTTTTGTTCCGGGCTCCTCTACCACCTGCCCGAGCCGTGGAAGCTGATCGAGCAGCTGCCGCGCGTCGCGCCGAAGCTCTTCATCTGGACGCACTACGCGAACGATCTGCTCGCCGACGTGGTGCAGAACGACCTCCGCGGTCAGGTGCACCGGGAGGGCGGTGCAGATGAACCGCTCAGCGGAATGTCGGCGACGGCGTTCTGGCCGACGCTCGGCTCGCTCATCACGCTGCTGACGACGAACGGCTACAAAACGGTTCACGTGATCAGGAACGACCGAACGCATAAGAATTCGCCAGCCATCACTGTCGCGGCTGATGTGGCGGAATATGCGCTGGCGCCGACTACGGCGAAGCGGGGCTTCTTCCGGCGCCGGTAACGAATCACACGATGCAGTGGTTCATTGGGATCAACGAAGATTGCCCTGCGTTTAAGCAGTACGCGGACATGGCGAAGGTGGCGATCCACACCGCGCTCAATCACACCTCGCTCAAGCCGCATTGCATCTACGATGGCGGCGAGAACGACTTCACGCGCTGGCTGGAGCGCCGCGGGGTCACAATCATTCGCTCGCAGAGCTTCCTCACTGAAGATCTCGCGAGCCTCGGTGAACGCCGGGATAATCCCGACCTGCTTCGCGCCACTCGAGGTGTCTTCCTGCGGGTAGAACTGCCGGCATTGCAGAAGCGTTTCGGCCTCGACGATCGCGTCCTCTACACCGACTGCGACGTGATGTTTCGGGCCGAAGTCGTCCACGTTTTAGAGGACGCCGAGCCGGAGTATTTCGCGGTCGCGGTGGAGTCGGATCGCAATCTGCCGGATGACATGAACTCGGGGGTGATGTGGATGAACCTGCCGGAGCTGGCGCGTCGCGACGCTGACTTCCGCGCGTACCTGCGAGAGAAGATCGATTGGCTGCCGAGCGTCAGCTGGGACCAGGGGGCGTATCGCACGTTCTATCGTTCACCGGAGCAGGTGCCGCTTTGGGACGCTCTGCCGCCCGAGTTGAACTGGAAGCCGTATTGGGAGGATTACTCCGCGGCGAAGATCATCCACTTCCATGGTCCGAAGCCGTTCCAGCGGAACTACATCGATTCGCACTGGCCGGAGCTGAAGTTCCTGACCGGCGGTCACTACCACGAGCTGTGCGAGGTGTGGGAGAAGCTGTTGGTGGAAGCCGACGCCGCTGCGAATTAACCCTGCCAAGCGCGAGGTATCGCGAACAACAAAAAAGGCGGCGCATTACTGCGCCGCCTTTCGAATTTGCTGCTGAGCTAAGCGCTTACTTCTTCTCCGAAGCGAGCGCGGGCGATTTCACCCGCGACGGCACCTGACGGAGCGCGGTGCCGGTGGTCTGCTCGACCGCCGCTTCGCCACCTTCGTGGTATTCGGCGTCGCCGTTCACGGCCCAGAGATCATACAGCTTCGTGTCAGCGAGGATGTTCTCCACGCAGAGCATCGCAGTCATCATGGCGTGATCCTGGTTGTTGTACTTGTGCATGCCGTTGCGGCCGACCAGGTGCAGGTTTGGATAACGCGCGTCGAGTTCGTCCACGATCGTGGTGACGTGCTTGGTGTAATCGTCATCGTAAACCGGATACGCCTTCTTTTGGCGGACAACGGTGCCGTCGAGAACGTCGCCGTCCTTCGAGAGGCCGATCTGCATGAGCTCTTTCTTCGCGAGCTCGATCAGCGCTTCGTCGCTGGAATCCCAGAGACCATCATTCTCGAAGCAGAAGTACTCGAGACCGTAGCAAGCCTTATCCGGATCCGGCACCATCTCGGGTGACCAGGAACGGAAGTTCTGGATGCGGCCGACCTTCACGCTCGGATCGTGGATGTAGATCCAGTTGTCGTCGAACGCGTCGCGGTTCTTCAGGATCAGCATGACGGTGAGGAAGTCGCGGTACTTGAGGCCGTTCGCGGCATGCTTCGCCTTTTCGGACACAGCTGGCTGCAATCCGTTGATCAACTCGCGCATCGGCGCGGAAGAGATAACGTGCTCAGACTCGAGCGTCTCTTCGTTGCCGTTCTGATCCTTGAAACGGAGCACCCACTTGGTGTTGGCTTCGTCATAGGCGCAGCCGA